>JBBRQV010000030.1:0-26101 GCA_038225955.1 Ignavibacteria bacterium
ATCTGAAAGGTAGCCCTGAACTAAAAAATCCTACGATACAGAAAACCGTATTTTTCTCTGAAGGACTGTATGCTACACCTGAGCCGTCACCGCTTTTTGTAAGCCTGTAGTCATTTCCGAAGCCATGTGTAATGCACACTCCGTTATGCTCCAGACCGATTGCCTGGTCAAGTTCAAATACAGGACTTATGGAAATATTAAATATTTCGGAGACGAACATAATATTATCAGGAGTAGTCCATGTTGCGCCTTTATCTAATGATTTAAACATTCCCCCATCAGATGTGCTCCATACTTCAGTATTGCTTTTCCACGCGAATGAAGTTATGTCTGCGTGAACGTAGTCGGCATCTACCAGGCTCCATGTAGTTCCGGCATTGGTTGTACGTAACATATATTGCCCTCCTACAAGTACAGTGCTTGGGTCATTTGGGCATACTGATATTGATGCGTTATTATAAGTCTGCCCACCTAACATTGTATTTGCGCTCATATCCTGCGACCAGTTTCCACCGGAATTTGTGCTTCTGTAAATTGCATCGGGAACCCAGCTTATATTATTTGTGATGTATGCATAAACTACATTAGGGAAATTTTTGCAAATGGCAATCTTTGAATTTCCCATATTCGTATTTGCAATATTTAATCTTGTCCAATTTACTCCTGCATTTGTTGATTTAAAAACTCCGCTTCTTCCTCTTAAAGAACTTCTTATCGCATACATTATATCGGAGTTGGATGGGTCTAACTGTAAATCTGAAATCATTTGGGATTGTTCAAGCGTTGTATCTCCTACAATAATTTTGTTCCAGTTAGCTCCATCGTTTGATGTTCTGAATATTCCGTGTGAAGATGCCACCAGAATAATATTAGGATTAGTTCTGTGAAATTTTATAGATGAGAACCATGCAACATTGGGTTCGGAAAGATTTTGTTTTGTAAATGTTGAGCCATCTCCTTTCATACGCCAAAGCCCTGTACCGGGATCACCATAATAAGGATGGAATAATCCTGTTCCAACAAAATAATCTGAATCGTGCGCAGGATGTGTTGCAAAGGCTCCTATCTTTTGGGAGTTTAAATTTTCAGAAACAGGAATCGGATATAAAATGTAAGGTCCTGCCCATAGCCCGCCGTGTGCTGCGCCAACCCAGAAGTTTCCGTTTCTATCAAAATCTATCATCATACATCTGCCTGAATATTTATGCAGATAATCAGGTGAATACATATCTCTTATTCCGACAGGTCCTGAAGCATACCAAGGCATCATTAATTTATCATCCTGAAATGTTTTTCCTTTGTGCATAGCATTAAGATTATCCCAGATTTGATTTTGTTTTTCGGGAGAGACTAGTACAGTCCGTTTATTTTTAAGTTCAGCCTCTTCATTTTCTTTAGATTCGTCTTCTTCTGACTCGTGCTCCTTGGATTTATACTCTTTGTGTTCCTTTTCTTTGAAATCAAAATTTTTGAAATCACTCTTTATCATAAAAGCGAGGAGAGCTGCGCATACAATTAAAAGGGAGAAAATATGAATCTTACTTTTCATAAAAGTATTATTAAAGTTATTAAAAGAATTGTTACTGCCGTAAGAAGTCCGAACGTGATATACGCATTCCGGAAGTTTAGCTTCAGGGACACTGCAGCAATAACTAAATTTGAAAGGGAGCCAAGAAACAGAAAGGATTGCCTCTCTGCATAGATTAGCGCAACAATGAAGATTGCAAGGATTGTGGTGATGGAATAGATAAGTAAAAAATTTTCGTATCGCATAAAATTAAGCTTGATACAAAAATAACTTTATTTGCCTCCTTCATTCATTAACTATTATGACTTTATTATGTACTATAGCGACAAATTCTCAATTATGCGTAATTTTTAAGCTTTTGTCGTCATTTTAAAGCTATGTAATCTACTCAGAAGCAATTATAGTTGCACAATCGGTTTTTTTGGAAATGTATCGTAAAGTTCCCTATTAGTAGTAATAGGTAGGATTTGGTGGAATTTTTGAAAATTACTCTATATATTAAGTTAGATATGAAAGCTTGTATTTGATCTTAAAGTGGTGCAAAAGATATAGTCGAATTTATGCTGAAATTAAAGAATTCGTCAAAAATCCATCATTCGAAGCAAATGCTGAATTAATAATTTCGAGAGGAAAGAATCCGACCACTTGCAATTAATAATTAACAATTAACACAAAACGATTAATTTGTAATTCGTAATTTGAATTCATAATTTGACAAGAATCCGACCAAAATCCGACTAGTTATTAATATAGAATTCATAATTCAGAACTCATAATTCAGAATTGAAAAAAATCCGACCAAGCATTTAGGTGTGGCGCCTCGTTCCGAATTCCATTCGGAACTCATTCCTGTAAAAGGTTAAAATAATTTTAACCTTTTATCGGAATGACCGAACCGCAGGTTCGGGAGGCGCCTTGAGGATATTGAGTCAGAAATAAGACCAAAATGCGACCACGAATTAAACTTTCCCCTCATTGATAAGGAGGGGGACTGAGGGGCGGTCAAGAATCCAACCAAAACCCGACCAACTTTAGAGTTATGAATAGAAGTAGAGAAAATCCGAACATTTCCCGACTTTATTTGATTGTGAGGCGATTGAAAACAAATAGGTCGAATTTATGATGAAATTTCAGAATCCGTCAAAAATTCATCATTCAGAGCAATACTGAATTCATAACTATAGTTAGAGAAAATCCGACCAAAATCCGACTATTACAAAATTTATAAGTTAAGAAAACGTAGTAAAATTACAAAATATTGTTTTATTAATAAATTAAACCCTATGCAACTTTTTCTATTCAATTACGAATACAACATTATTATATTCCACTCGCGCAATACCTCCTATTTACTCGCACAAAAATAGAGAAAAATTTTAAAATCCAAAGTAATGGGTTTTCTCATTTTATTTTAATAAATCAAAATTTGTGTGATGAAAAAATTCCTAAAGATTATCTATATCTTGCTGCTTATTATTGCAGTAGGATTGGTTTCCGGTTACATCTATATGCAGAAGAAATATCCTGTAGCAATAGAAGCTCCGAAAATTAAAATTGAACTAACTGAGCAGCGTCTTGCCCGCGGAAAATACTTATTCTCAAATGTTGCGGGATGTATGGACTGCCACTCAACAAGAGACTGGTCAAAGCTTACGGGTCCGGCTATTACAGGTACTGAAGGCAAGGGCGGAGAAGTTTTTGATGAAGCAATCGGCCTGCCCGGTTCATTCCCTGCAAAAAATATTACACCTGCCGGAGTTGGAGGATGGACGGATGGCGAACTTTATAGAGCCATTACTTCAGGCATAAGCAAGGACGGCGAACCGCTGTTTCCTATAATGCCTTATCCGAACTTTGCGAAGATGGATAAGGAAGATATATACTCAATCATTGCTTTCCTGAGAACACTTCCTCCGATACAAAATGAAATTCCAAAGCACGAGCCGAAATTCCCTATGAATATAATTATGAGAACGATACCTGCGCCGCCTGACCATCAATCTATACCTGAAAGAAGTAACACAATTGTCTACGGAAAATATTTAGTTACTGCGGCAAGCTGCGGCGACTGCCATACACAATCAGATAAAGGTATACCTATTCCTGGGAAAGAATTTGCAGGAGGAGTTGTGTTCAATGTCGGTAAGTGGATAAATACAACTGCTAATCTTACACCTGATAACGAAACAGGAATTGGTAAATGGACAAGAGATGATTTCATAAAAAGATTTAAAGCATGCTCTACACCGGAGTATAAAAATATTCCATGGAAAGAAGGTGAGTTCAATACTATAATGCCATGGACATTGATTTCACAAATGAGCGAAAGTGATTTAGGTTCGATATACGATTACTTAAGAAGCGTTCCCGCTGTACAAAACAAAGTTGAGAAGTTTAAGCTTCCAAGTAAGTTTTAACAAGATACATTCCGAAGTTGGAGTTTCGTAATGAGAACGATTAATTATTAAAACACACTTAAAAGCCTCTCCGTTGCATGCCTGACCGGAGAGGTTTTGCTTTCTACCCCATCCGCAATTTGCTTTCTTATTTTCTTACCTTATCTTAAATTTAATTATGGAAGATAATTTAATTAATGACATTCAAATCGTTCCGGCTTCTCTCGAGAATCTGGACGAACTATCGGAGCTTTTCCAGCTCTATAGAATTTTCTATAAGAAAGAACCTGATACAGTAGGCGAAAAGAGTTTTCTGAAAGATAGAATTACCAATAAAGAATCAGTAATATACCTTGCTAAGAGCGGTGAAAAATTTATTGGATTTGTCCAACTCTTTCCTATGTTCTCTTCCACAAGAATAACTCGGTTATGGTTATTGAATGATTTGTATGTTGATGCAGATTACCGAAAGTCCGGGGCAGCATCGCTTCTGATTGAGCGCTCAAAACAACTTGCTAAGGAAACAGGCACAGGAGGACTGATGCTTCAGACTGCAAAAACAAATACAACTGCGCAAAGCGTTTACGATAGAAATGAATTTGTACAGGACGATAATTTTTACTCATATTATTAGTTCAACAAATGAAATAATTTTTCACAATTAACTTTAATAGTTTTCAAATTTCAAAGGGGCAGCCGGCAAATTTAATTTTTATAAATTTAATGCTATTTCTATGACAGAGAAAAAAGAAGTAATAAAACTTGAAGAAAAATTTCTTCACGAGTTTTTCAGATTGTTTCACGACTACAGAAATTCACTTGGCTTACACTCAATTCCTGCTGCCGAAGAAAAATTCCTTACAAAAAGATTTCATGATAATGATTTTCATGTATTCCTTTCGAGAGTATTGTTTAACAGTGGAATTATAGAGTATCAGGAATATGTAGGATTTGCAATTATGTATCCTTTCTATTCAACAATTTATCTAAAAAAAATCTGGCTTTTGAATGACCTATTTGTAGAGAAGAAGTACAGACATCAGGGAATAGGAAACCTTTTGCTCGATAATTGTATAAGTCTATCTGAGAAAACAGATTCAGGCGGCATTGTATTGGAAACATTAATAGAAAGCTTCGGGGCTAAAAAGCTTGTAGAAAAAAAAGGTCTTGTAAGAAATAACTTTACTTACGGGTATTACAGGGAACACAAATAAAATTATATTAATATGGGATTCATAGTATTAGCTCCCTATAGAGTGAAAAAAGAAAATCAGCCGGAGTTTTTCGAAGTCGTTAAAGAAAAAAGAAAATATTTTTTAGCTAACGGTTTTATGACAAACCGAACTTCAATCTTCCTTCAATCAAGGAAGGATGAAGAAGTTTTCATTGATATTTTTGAATGGGCAAGCGAGGAGCATATTTCAAAAGCGCATGAGGACGAAGGTGTGCGAAAACTCTGGACTAGGATGGATGAACTTTGGGAGAAAGGCGGCTTTAAGCTCAATGTACTTAAGGAAACAGAAATGTCGTTCCCGAATTTCATTCCGATAGATTTATAATGAAGAAGTTTGAGCAGCTGAATAAAAATGTGATACGTTACGCTACGATTGCTGTTTGTATTCTAATGCTAATAATATTTTTTCTTCCCGAAGGGTACAATGCTTATTCATCAGATAGCGTAACTACGTATATCTGGGTACTTGCATCACAATCATGCAATCCGCTTGGAGTTGTAATTTCTTTATTTGTAATTCTTGCTATATTAATATTTTCTACCCGAAAATTTATTCAGATATACAATTCCTTTGTTATTTTTCTTTTAACGGGAATTTTTATTGTTACAACGGGTCTTTACTTTGTAAATTTTCTTAAGACTGAGTTTCCTGAAGCAAGACCTTATCAGGAATATCTTTCGTCACAAAAAATTTTACCGGAAGAACTTAAAGATTTCATGAGACTGACTGATGCACAACGAAGAATTCTTCTGAGCAATGATTCATTGATTAAGAAAATTCCGGCAGGTTTAAATCCCATAGTATATAAAATATGGCTTCAGGAGCCGGCTTTATCTTTCCCGTCGGCGCATGCATTTAATTCAGTTTTCATTGGTATAGTATACTCGTGTATATTATTTTTTACTATTACAAATAAGAAGCTTCGTTATTTTTATTTAGCTCCGTTAGTGTGGATGATATTTGTTTCACTGTCAAGAATAATGCTTGGATTTCACCACAGGTCAGATGTTGCATTCGGCGCATTGATGGGGTATTGTGTTGCTCTCATTTTTATTTACAGCGGTTTACTGAATAAAATTATTTTTCTCAATCGAAATACAAATGCTTCCTGATATATTCAAATCCAAAGAAAATTTTTCCAATACGTACAATAGTTACCTGCTAAATCTTTTTAAAAAAAAGATAACAGTTAACGATTTAGGAATATTAGTTTTGCTTTCCGCACACGCGACTTACAATAACGAATTGTATAAGAAGTCTAACTCGAAGCTGGATTTAATTTATAAAAAATTAAAAGTAGAGATTAAGGACATTCCCGATAATTTAAAGAATGATGATTATTTCGTTGCTTTAAAAATTCTCGAAATAGGATGGAAAAATATTGAGAAGGTTTCGTTCAAGAAACTGAACAATATTTGGGATGTACAATACAATCAGCTACGTACTTTCAAACCGCGAAGGAATGCGGCAGGAGAAATAAAATCAGTTTATAAAAAATTTGAAAAGAAGGCATTCAACTTTAATAAGCCATTCTTAAAGCAGGAGCGATTTAAAAAATGTAAGTGTAACGGAATGGATGTATCTTTGTTCTATAATAAATTCCCTTTCGTTCCTTATCATACTTTACTTGTGCCTGAACAGGAAAAAAATCATCCGCAGTTCCTTAAAAGAAGGTTCCACTACTATGCATCAGATTTAATAAAAAGTCTTAAAGGATTTGGAATAGGATATAATTCAATCGGCGCTTATGCCTCTGTAAATAATTTACATTTTCAATTATTCGTGGAAAGCAAAATCCTACCTGTTTGTAATCCGATGTGGGTACATAATGGCGGAGATAAAAAATATCCTGCAAAGTGTTTTATATTTGAAAATAAAACAGCATCATGGAAATTCATCTCAATACTAAATGAGAAAAACATTCCTTATAATATATTATACATAACAAATAAGACTTATATTTTTCCAATGAATTTCCAGAAGGCGCATAGCAAAACCATTTTTCCTCTTGGGTTTGCCTGGATTGAGCTATCGGGTAGCTTTATAAATGTCTCAAAAAAAGATTATGATAATCTCTCAGAACGACAAATATTAAGGGAGTTTAAAATGAATAAATTCACGGAAAAATTGACCTTAAAATAAATTAAAAATGCAGTATGTTATAATCTGGAAACACATGGGGCGCCTCGTCCCGCCTGAGGCGGGACGCTTGCTTTAATAATTTTTGCAACCGCAAAAATTATTAAATGCTTGCCCGACTCTGCGAGTCGGGAGGCGCCCTGAAAGATAGCAAACAAGCAAAATTTTATTACACACGATAAATGTTCATAACGTTCGAAGGAATTGATCTCTGCGGAAAATCCACACAAGCAAAATTATTACTTGAGTATCTTCAAACAAAAAAAGTAAAAGTAATTTACGTCCGCGAGCCGGGCGGTACCAAAATATCTGAAAAAGTAAGGCACCTGCTTCTTGATAAAGACCATGTTGAAATGGAATACGTTACCGAGTTCCTTCTCTTCTCTGCCTCACGCTACCAACTTACGAATGAAGTTATAATTCCTAATTTAAAAAAAGGATACATTGTAATTTGTGACAGATATTATGATTCATCTACTGCATATCAAGGATTTGGAGGAAAAATAGATGTGAAAGATATAAATCAGGTGAATAAAATTGCATCTTCAGATTTAAAACCTGACATGACTTTTCTATTAAACATTTCTCCTCAGGAAAGTTTTAAAAGAAAAAATATTATGAAGAAGGCAGGCGATAGAATTGAGAACAAAACGCTTACCTATTACAAAAAGGTTGTCGCGGGGTATTTAAAAATTGCAAAAGCAAATAAAAAGAGATTTAAAGTCATTGACGGCAAAAAAGATGTAAACGATATTCATAAATATATTGTTAGCAGTATAAGCAGTCACACCAGAAACAAAATTAATTAAGAAACCTTTAATTGTAAATTAAGTATAAGAATAAAAGATTTTGTAAAAGACCTGAACAAAACTATGAAAAAATTACTAAAGTTAAAATATTTTTCCCTTCTTTTCCTTATTAGTTTCACTCTTTTCCTCGGAACAACAATGGAGAGGAACGATGATATCTATGATAAGATAAATAAAAATATGGATGTATTCGGCAAAGTGTACAAAGAGGTTGCCCTCAACTATGTAGATGAAATTGATGCCGATAAATTTGTGAAAGCAGGAATCGAAGGTATGCTTGGCACACTTGACCCATACACAACATATTACGATGAAAACAGCAAAGACCAAATTGACCTCATCACTGCCGGTAAATACGGTGGTATCGGTGTTACAATCGGTGTCCGTGATAGCACGTTTACAGTTACGGATGTTATGAACGGATACGAAGCGCAGAAAAAAGGAATGCGTATCGGCGACAAAATAATTGAGCTTGACGGAAAAGATTTGCGCGGTGTAAAATACGAAAGCACAAGATTAATGGTGCGCGGACCTGTAGGAACAAACTTAAATCTAAAAGTTGATAGAGAAGGCGAGATTTTAAATTTTGATTTAATCAGACAGGAAATTATTTTAAAAGTTGTTTCATATTATGGAATGCTTGAGCCCTCCACTGATGGCGTTGGTTATATTCGTCTCGATAGATTTACAAACAACGCTCTCTCCGAAGTTGAAAATGCGATCAAAACTTTCAAAGCAAGCGGTAACTTCAAAGGGCTTGTTATAGATTTAAGAAATAACGGTGGCGGACTTCTTGATGCTGCCATTGGCATCTTAAATAAAATTGTAGATAAAAATAGTTTGCTTCTAATCACGAAAGGAAAAGATGCAGCCTCTGAGAAAAAATATTTTTCACAGGAAGAACCTCTTGTTCCTAAAAGTGTTCCTGTTGTACTTCTTACAAACGAAGGTACTGCTTCTGCATCTGAAATCGTTGCAGGCGCAATACAGGATTTAGACAGAGGTATTATTGTCGGCACAAAATCTTTTGGTAAAGGACTCGTTCAGCAGTTCAGAGATCTATCCAATGATAAGCAGATGAAAATCACTACTTCAAAATACTTTACTCCTTCAGGAAGATGGATTCAACAGAAAGATTATTTTCAGGAGAATAAGTTCGGAGTATTTATGGATAAGGATAAATATAACCAGACCGAATTTAAAACACTTGATGGAAGAACTGTTTTTGCAAAGGGAGGTATTGCTCCCGATATAGAAGTAAAAGTCGAAGGACTTAGCGAAGTTTATTATGCTCTTCAGGCAAAGGATATGTACTTCAAGTATGCTAACGAATACCTTGCGAAAAATCCGGGAATAAAATCTTTCAAACCTACAGATGAAAATTTTGCTGACTTTAAAGAATTCATAAAAAATAAAAGCTTCGATTACGTTTCAAGCGCAGATAAAAAAATTGCCGACTTAAGAAAAATTACAGACGGCAAGAGCTTTAATCCTAATATCGCTGATTATCTTACAAAGATTCAAAGTGAAGTAGCTGCTGAAGAATCAACTGAAGTAGAAAACGCAAAAGAAGAAATCAAGAAAGCAATTGCAGAAGAGATTAATAAAAGAATCATAAATGAAACCGAGCAGATTGCTGCTACATTTTCATTCGATAAACAGCTTCAGGAAGCAATGAGAATTATTAAAGATGATGCAGAGTACAAACGCCTTTTAGGAAAATTTTAATTTAAAATTCGTACAACCCTTTTTAAATTTTAATTAATGAGAATTGGAATAATCGGCGGGGGCCAGCTTGCAAGAATGATGATGGAAGCTACGTACAATCTTGGATTTGAATTCGTGGTTTTAACTAACGAAGAAAATTCTCCCGCCGGAAAAATTACAAATTCAGAAATAATCGGTGAATGGAATGATATTGAATGCTTAAAGAAACTTGCGGATAAATGTGATGTAATTACTCTGGAAAATGAATTTATAGATCATGCAAAACTTGAGTATCTTGAATCACTTGGGAAAAAAGTCTTTCCCTCCTCGTCAAATATAAAATTAATTCAGGATAAGTTTGTTCAGAAATCCACACTAAATTCTTTTAATATTCCTGTTGCGGATTTTATTGAAGTTAACAGCGAAGAAGATGTAAAGAATTTTGCAAAGAAATTTGGTTATCCCGTGATATTGAAATCGCGGACAATGGGATACGACGGCAAAGGGAATTGTAAAATAAATTCTGAACGCGATATATCGAAAGGCATGGAAGAACTCGGTAAACGTGGGCAATTAATGTGCGAGCGGTTCATTCCTTTCCAAAAAGAAATTGCGGTGCAGGCAGTGAGAAATTCTAAAAGTGAGTTTAAAATTTACCCTGTTGTCGAAACAATTCAGGAAAATCACATTTGCACAACTGTCTTGGCTTCACAAAGCTCTTTCAAAAACCTGAAAGATAAGATTAGAGTTATTGCAGGGACAATACTTGAGAAACTAAACTATGTTGGAGTAATGGGAATTGAGATGTTTTTGATGGGAGACGATATTATTGTAAATGAACTCGCTCCCCGCGTGCACAATTCGGGACACTATACCATAGAAGGGTGCCACACTTCGCAATTTGAAAATCATATCAAAGCCGTTTCCGATATGTCTTTGGGTGAACCGGATTTGAAAGAAAATTCATCTGTAATGATAAATGTACTTGGAAGATTCGATGGAAGATATAATTTAGATTTTTTACAAAACATTCACATGGCGAATAGCTCATATATTCATTTATACGGTAAAAATGAAAACAGAACGGGTAGAAAAATGGGACATATTACACTGACGGGAAGCGACTTAAGTTATCTATTAATTGAAGGCAATAAAATAAGAGAGCAAATAAAAATATAATTATGGTTGAAGTGTTTACAACTTACGATTCAATGGAAGCAAATTTAATAAAAGCGAAACTACGAGATGAAGAGATTGAGTTTGCAGTCAAAGGCGATAGCAACCTGGCAATGACGATGGAAGTTTTTAATTCAGAGCTAAGCAGAATGGCAACTAAGCAACCTATTAAATTTTTTGTTGCAGAGAAAGATATTGAGCTTGCAAAGATAGCTATCAATACAGACAAATCTGATTTACTGCAGGATGATCTCGAATACTGATGCGCTCAATATTAATGATATAAATTCTAAAAACCCCGGTGTGATAAACACTTACAAAAAATATTTTATATACGCGGGAGTTGTAATACTCATTTTTCTTTTTTACTTCATTTTACAAAATTCTTCTTCGCTTTCTCAGGCATCCGGTACAGGCTCTAACGCAATTCCTAATCCAATTAAAACAAATCCCGAAATGAAACCAAATATGAAAACAGACTCAGCAAGAGATTATTTAAAACTTCACTATGAATCGATAGTTGTCGATTCGCACAATGATTTTATATGGCAGGTGTATGATAAAGGCGCAGAGTTTAAGGGAAGTTCTTTTACACAATCAGATTTGCCCCGTTTTAAAAGCGGCGGAGTTGACGTACAGTTCTTCGCAGTTTGGATTCCCATGAAAGAAGTAAAAAATTCTTTCAGTTTTGTAAAAGGACAGATTAACAGATTAAATAAAATCGCAGAAAATAATTCAAACGATATAGAGTTCGCCAATTCATACGATGAAATTATGTCAGTGCTTGCGAAAAATAAAATGTGCGGACTTATCGGCGTTGAGGGCGGGACAGCAATTCAAAGTGACATTGATAATGTGAACAAGCTTTATGATATTGGCGTCCGTTACATAGGGCTTACTTGGAATAACTCAAACGTAATTGCTTCCTCTGCAAAAGATGAAACTGAAAAAGGGAAAAAAGGCGGATTGAGCGAGTTTGGTAAAAAAGTTATTCAACGAATGAACGAACTTGGTATGATGATTGACGTTGCCCACCTTGGAGAAAACAGTTTTTGGGATGTTGCAAATTTATCTACACAGCCGATATTCAGTTCGCACTCAAATGCTTATGCAATCAATCCACATTTCAGAAATTTAACTGATGAGCAAATTAAAGCTATTGCAAAATCGGGCGGAGTAGTTCAGATAAATTTTTATGATGAGTTCCTTGATAAAAATGCCAGACAGAATAGAACAAAGAATGCTTACCAGCTTTATAAAAAAGAATTGGATGAGTTGAACGATAAGTACGGAGATGATTTAGAAAAATACAATACAGAGCGAGATAACTTTCTTAAAGAAAAACATATTTCAGGCGGCACGACTATTGATAAAGTAATCGAGCATATTGATTACATAAAAAATCTTGTTGGCGCTGATTACGTCGGGCTTGGTTCAGATTTTGACGGTGGTATCTCCCCCCCTGCAGAGCTTTACGATGCAAGTTGTTACCCTATGATTACTGAAAAGCTTGTAGAAAAAGGATATACTGATGAAGAGATTAAAAAAATCTTAGGTCTGAATATACTTCGCGTTTTTAAACAAGTTTGTAAATAAATTTATTAAAAAGAATTACTCTTTTCGTTTTTTGAACTCATGAAGAATTCTATAAAATTTTCTATCATTATTTTTTTATTCGTACTAACTAATCTTTCCTTCTCACAAAATACAAATACCGGGATCATAAAAGGAAAATTAGTTGACAGGGAAACACAAAACCCTATAGCAGATGCTAACATACAAATTGTAAATACCTATGAAAGTACTATATCAGATAAAAGCGGGGAGTTTACTTTCACAAATTTAAAACTTGAAAATTACGAGCTTAAAATTTTTGCAATTGGGTATGCTCCGATTATAAAATCAGATTTAGTTGTATATGCAAGCAAGCCTCTTGAAGTTTTAATACAATTAATTCCTTTAAACATAACCACTACCGAACAAATTAATGTAGATGCAAATTATTTTTCTAAAAGCTCCGATGTAAATATTTCTACAATGAATCTTGACTTCGAAGAAATTCGCAGAGCGCCCGGCGCAACGGAAGATATTTCAAGAATGCTGCAGACTGCTCCGGGTGTATCAATCGGCAATGACCAAAGGAACGATATTATTGTTCGCGGCGGCTCGCCGAGTGAAAACCTTCTTCTCATTGATGGAATTGAAATCCCGAATATAAACCATTTCAATACACAAGGCTCTACCAGCGGCGCTATAGGATTTATTAATGTTAAGTTTATTCAAGAAGCAAATATTTTCACTGGAGGATTTCCTTCGCGTTTCGGTGATAAATCTTCGGGAGTGGTTGATATAAGATTTCGCGAAGGAAGCAGAAAGAAATTTTATAACGATATTAGTTTAAACGTCGGCGGCTTTGGTGGATTGTTTGAGGGACCTTTGTTCAGCGAGAAAGGTTCATATATCGTTTCTCTCAGAAGAAGTTATCTTGAATTATTGAAGGGAGCAATTCAACTCTCCGCAGTTCCAAATTTCTGGGATTTGAATTTAAAACTCAACTATGATTTTACTCCCAATGACAAACTTTCACTCATAGGATTTGGCAGCATAGATAAAATTGATTTTGACGGTGATACAAAAGACGACCTGGATGATCCGTATGGAAAAGCTTTTTCGCATCAGAATAATTATGTTGTCGGGCTGAACTATACAAAGATTTTTAAAAAAGCATATCTTCAAACTACATTTTCCCATTCGATTTCCGATTACGATATCGTAAGTTACGGGCAAAGACAGGATACGGTTCACTTCAATGATAAGGCATTAGAAAAAGAATACACGCTGAAGACTGAACTCAATTATCAGGCATCAAAAATGTTTAATCTGAATTTTTCCATAGGAGGAAAATATGCCGATGCGCATAACAATGTTTTTGCAAGGCAGGATACAACTTACTCGGGATATATAAGAGGTGATTTAATTTTTGATAATACTATCACTCCTTATAAACTGTTCGGTTCATTTAACCTCACTTCAAAATTTTTAGATGATAAATTGATTTTGAATACAGGCTTTCGATATGATTATTTCAATTTCATCCGCCTAAAAAATTATTTTTCTCCAAGAGCGGCAGCATCATATAAACTGACTTCGTTTACATCTATAAATGCATCGTACGGAATCTTTTATCAGTCGCCCGCTTATTTGTGGCTTTCATCAAATCCAATTAATGCTAACCTGAATGATATTCGAAGCGAGCATTTTATTTTAGGCATTGAACATCTGTTCGCAGCGGATTTAAAATTCACAGTAGAAGCATACGAGAAGCGCTACAAAGATTATCCTGTTGCAACTGAGAATCCGACTTTTATTTTAATTGACGGAGGTTCTGATTTCGGACCTAACTTAGTCGGACCTGCAGTAAGTGCAGGCAGAGGCTATGTACGGGGAATTGATTTCTCACTTCATAAAAAACTAACGGGCAACGGATTTTATGGAATGCTGAATTATTCTTATTCGTATTCTAACTTCACTGCATTAGTCGGAGGTGAAAGGTCGGGAGCATACGACCCGACGAATCAAATTACTATAATCGCAGGCTATCAGGTTGCCGATGACTGGCTTATAGGATTTAAAATAAAATATGCAGGGGGCAAGCCTTACACTCCGTTAGATGTTGAGAAGTCTACACTTATAGATAGAGGGGTTTATGCTACTAATGATTTCAACAGCGCCCGATATCCTTACTATATGAGATTTGATTTGCGAGTTGATAAAAAGATAAACTTTAAAAAGGCAAGCCTTGTTGGATATATTGAGTTCCAAAACTTGTTCAACAGAAAAAATGTGAACAATTATTTCTGGAACGAAACAAAGAATGCGCAAGGCACAGTTTATAACTGGGCATTCCTTCCGGTGGGAGGATTCAGCTTACAATTTTAAATTCTATTGTAATTGTTTTTTTATGCATTCTTTCACAAATTGAAGTAGAACAAAACAAACAAAAATTATGAAACACGAAGATAAAAGTTATGCCGTAACAGTTTTTGAAAGCGGCCACGAAGGCGTAATTGCCGTTGCAAAATCAATGCTTGATGAAGCAAATATTGAGTACTCCGTTAAAGGCGAAGGTGTTGAAAATCTGCTCGGCGTTGGAGTTATGGGCACGGGTTTTAATCCAATCACAGGGGCAATTCAAATCCAGGTTTTAGATGATAAAGCTGAATATGCCAGAGAGCTGCTGAAAGATTTGAAAGACTCGGATGTCTGATATTTCCGCCTAAGTTCTTCCCTTCTTTTTAACTTTAATTCTTTAAATAGCTTTTTTAATTTAAAGACCTCAACCACATATCTTTTTATTGAAAAAATTTAAGCAAATTATTGCTCTTGGCGGCGGCGGGTTCTCGATGGAACAGGATAATCCTCTGCTTGATAATTATATTCTCAATGCCACGGGCAAATCAAATCCCAAAATATGTTTCTTCGCTAATGCAGGCGGAGATGCGCAGGACTACATAGATAAATTTTACAATGTTTATAATAAGTTAGACTGTATTCCATCACATATATCTTTAAAAACTAAACCTGAAATCAATCTTGAAAAATTTATCCTCGACCAGGATGCTTTATTCGTTGGCGGAGGAAGCACGCGCTTTCTTATGTCTCAATGGAAAACATACGGGCTGGATAAAATAATGAAGAAGGCTTACGATAAGGGAATTGTGCTTTCAGGAATGAGCGCAGGCGCAATTGTTTGGTTCAGCGATGGAATTTATAATCCTACTGATAAAAAATTAATGAAGCTGCCTTGCCTCGGACTTCTGCAGGGAAGTTTCTGTCCTCATTACGATGAACGAACTGAACTTCGGTTTTCCTTCAGAGAATTAATTTCAGAAGGCGGAATAAAAAACGGTTACGGTGTAGAAGACTACTGCGGATTGCATTTCATAGGAAAAGATTTATATAATGTTATCAGTTCAAGAAAAAATGCTAAAGCTTTCACTATAAAAAAAACATCAAAAACTTATCTTGAAGATGAATTACCGGGTGTTTATCTTGGCATTAATTATAAAACTGTACCTCAAAAAGAAAATTTAGAATTAGTTAAGGAATTTATTTACTATATAAATGAACATGATATTGATGAAATGATGACTTACCTATCAGATGACCATACGATGACGGATTCATCCGGTGTTTTTATTCGCGGAGCAAAACATTTGAAAGTAGCATGGCTCGATTTTTTCATTCACTTCCCTGACTACACAATTGAAGTAGATAATATTATAACGGAAAAAGATTCAGTTGCAGTTTTTGGAAAAGCTAAAGGCACTTACTGGAAAGAAGGTGAACTTGAAGCAAAAAATAAATTTGAAGTCCCCGCATCATGGCAGGCAAAAATAAAAGACGGCAAAATATCGGAATGGAAAGTTTTCGCCGATATTCAAATTGTCAGACAAATAATAATGGAGGCAAATAATTAATGGATATTCTTGTTGATATGGACGGGGTTATCGCAGATTTTGAAGGTGAGTTTTTAAAAAGATGGAGAGCAAATCATCCCGAAAAAAGTTATGTGTCGCATGAAGAAAGAAAAGGTTTTTGGCTGAGAGAACAATACCCTCTAGAGTATAGGGAATTTGTTCAGGAAATTTATCATGCGCCGGGATTTTATTACGGTCTACCAGCAATTGAAGGAAGTCTTGAGGCTTTGGCTTACATGCTGGAACAAGGGCATAATGTAAGAATCTGCACTTCGCCTATGCTGCCTAAATATGAAAACTGTGTTCTGGAAAAATATCACTGGCTTGCCGATCATCTTGGTTCTGCCTGGGTAGAAAGAATGATAATGACGAAAGATAAAACGATGGTGCGCGGAGATATACTTATTGATGACATGCCTGAAGTCAAAGGTTCACTGACTCCGCTATGGGAACACATTGTTTACACTCAGAACTACAATAAGGATATAGATTATAAAAGAAGAATGACGTGGCAAAATTTTAAGGAGGTATTAAATGTTTAACGCTCTTAAAGAAACTCGCGATGTAGTAAAAGTTAATGTTGATAGCTGCGCGAACTTTGTTTCCTTCAATGATATTGAAAGCTTTTCACCTGCAGTTATTCATGCGAATGAAACTCTTGCAAATAAAACAGGCTTAGGAAAAGATTATCTTGGATGGATAAAGCTGCCCTCTGAAATATCTGAGGACTTAGTTGATCAGATTCAGTTTGCCGCAGAGAAAATGGCGGAGAAGTCTGAAGTGATTGTCGTGATTGGTATCGGTGGTTCATATCTCGGAGCAAGAGCAGTAATAGATGCGCTTTCAGATAATTTTAATTACCTGACACCAAAAAATAAAAGAGTTACGCCTATAATGGTTTATGCAGGGAATAATCTTGGAGAAGATTATCATTACGATTTAATAAAGGCATTGGATAATTATGATTACTCGTTAATAGTGATTTCAAAATCTGGCACAACAACTGAGCCGGCTTTGGCATTCCGTCTTTTAAAAAATCACCTTGAAAGTAAATACAGCGTACCCGATGCGCGAAGCAGAATTATTGCTATCACGGATAAATCGAAAGGCGCATTAAGAAAAGTTGCCCAGCACGAAGGATACAAAACTTTTTCAATTCCCGATGATGTTGGCGGAAGATATTCAGTTCTTACCCCCGTTGGTTTAATGCCAATTGCTGCTGCAGGAATAAATATAAAAGAACTTATTAAAGGAGCGGTTGAGATGGAAAAATTTCTTGGAGCGCAAAAAGATTTATTTGCAAATCCTGCTAACTTGTATGCAGCAACGAGAAATGCTTTGTATAGAAAAGGTCAGTTTATTGAAATCCTTGCAACGTACACACCAAGCCTTCAATATTTTATTGAGTGGTGGAAGCAGCTTTACGGTGAGAGCGAAGGAAAAGAACACAAAGGAATTTTTCCTGCAGGAGTAACCTTAACTACGGACCTGCACTCAATGGGTCAGTTGATTCAGGAAGGCGCAAGAAATATTTTTGAAACAGTAATAAAAGTTGGTACATCGAACTCGACACTGTTAATTCCTGAAGCTCCTGATAATGCCGATGAACTTAACTACCTCGCAGGAAAAAAGATGAGCTATGTAAACGAGAAAGCTATGGAAGGAACATTAATGGCTCACGTTGATGGCGGAGTACCGAATATAGTTGTATCTATTCCGGAACTGAACGCAAGATATTTAGGTCAGTTTATTTACTTCTTTGAGAAAGCTTGTGCTGTCAGCGGATATTTGCTCGGTGTAAATCCATTTAATCAACCCGGTGTTGAAGCATATAAAAAGAATATGTTTAAGTTATTAGGAAAAAAATAGTTTTACGATAAGAAATTTTTTATTTCTCTGATGCCCAAACCCCTGTTTGGGCATTGCTATATAAAAACCGCTTTTATAATTGTTCCGTCCCAAACACGGGTTTGGGACGGAGGCATAAAAAACTTACATAAACTTTTATGAAAAAGCTTACCCTTCTATTTTTTTCATTCTTATTAATCACAAATATTGCTTTCGCTCAAAATTTTTCACCCGAAGAAAAAGAAATTTTATTGCTTCAGGATTCGAGAACACTGGGTGAAAACGATAAGCTCCTCACTTATTTAAAATCAGACAATAAAGATATAGTCAACCGCGCATTATTTGCGCTCGCAAATCTTCAGGATTCATCTACGGTAGATGAGATTGGAATGGTATTACTGGAAAATCCAACCCCTGAAGTAAAGTATATGGCTGCTTATGCGTTGGGACAAATTCCCTGCGAACCATCACAAATATTTTTAAGGACTGCATTAAAATCCGAAACTAATTTTTATGTGAAGACACAATTACTAGAGGCAATAGGCAAAGTTGGCAGTGAGGAAGATTTACAGTATGTGTATGAAGTGATTGAGCCGGGCTATAACCTTACCAAGGCTGTTGCTCTGATGAGGTTTGGACTCAGAAAAATTAAAAATGAGAAATCGTTTCAGACTCTCACAGATATTTTAAAATCGAGCACTGAAAATGAAACTAAGATACTTTGTCTGTATACTATGTGGAGAACGGGTGATGCTCCATTACTAAAACCTCATACTGAATTACTTAAAAGCTACTTAAAAGACCCAGAACCATTAGTAAGGTCCTATGCTGTAAGTTCATTAGGAAAACTAAAGGATAAAAAAATACTTTTTGATATTTTAGATAATGCAAAAAACGAAACTGACTGGAGAGTTAAAGTAAACTCTTTAAACATAATTAATAATTTTACCTATGAAGATTTAAAGGATGACCAATCAAAAATAAATGCTGCTCTTACTTCCTTAGTAAATAGCAGAGAAGTGCCTGATGATAACAAAGTCTCTTATGTAACAGCATATTTAGGCGCGGTAAACAGATTGTATTCAAATCAGAATTTTACAATTTCCGGAAATAAAGAGCTATACGATTTTCTTACTGCAATTACACTTGATGCTTCAAAATCAAAAAATGCTGTTATAGGTGAGGCGTTTAAAACTCAAGGTAATATCTTTAAAGATGAAATGAAGAACGAGCTTATCCGGAAATTTAAAGCAACAAATGATTTTGATTTAAAAGCAGATATAATAAGAGCCTTCAGTAGTTTTAAAGACGGAATGATTTATCGTGATGTACGCGACCTGATTACTAATGAAGTTCAGACTTACGGACAGACTCACACTATCGATAAAGAAAAATATATCGGAGCGGAAGACCTTGCAAAAATATACAGAGCGTATTCTGAATTAATAAATGCCTCTCTTCCCAAAGTTGGAGATGAAGATAAAAATACAATTAGATTAATCTGCTACGACTTTCTTACTTCAAAAGATGTTACTATAGTTGGAAACTGCTTAGAGACTCTGAAAGATTCTTCACTACAAAAAAATACATGGAAAGCGGAGACTTCACAAATTATTCAGTTTGAGTATCCTAATTTAGTTCTGCCGCAGGATTTTGATTTAGTAAATACATACATAGATTTCATAGGAGAAATGAAGATTGAGGCATTAAAGACAAACCTCGAAATGAATATAAGCAGCAGTGAATATGAAACAACAAAAAGATCTATAGATGCTTTGAAGAAAATTACAGGCAATGATTATTCTGATAGAGTAAAGGGAAAGATTTACAATAAAAATTTCGATTGGGATTATTTTGCAAAAATTTACAAAGATAAATACGCATCCGTTAAGACAAATAAAGGGGTAATAAAAATTGAAATGTTTCCTGAAGTAACTCCGTTTACAGTGTATAATTTTGTTAAGCTCTCCGAGAAAGGATATTATAATGGTACAATTTTTCATAGAGTCGTTCCGAATTTTGTAATACAGGGCGGCGACCCTACTGCTACAGGCAACGGCGGACCAGGGTATTCGATACGAAGTGAGTTATCGCAATTCAATTATTTAACAGGTGGTGTGGGTATGGCATCAAGTGGAAAAGATACGGAAGGCTCGCAGTGGTTTATTACTCACTCTCCGCAGTTTCATCTGGATTCAAAGTACACGATATTCGGAATTGTTAAAGATGGTCAGGATGTGGTTGATAAAATTCAGATTGGTGATAAGATTGAATCAATAAGTTTTGCTCCCACGAGGTAGAATTAATAAACATTCTGCAATAAGTATTTGCCACGACTTAAAAGTCGTGACAATTTTTACTATTAAAAATTTCTTTCAATAAAAAAGAACTATTTATAACTTTCCAATTTCTCTTATATCCAATGTTTTATAAATCTTCATTCCTTCCATAGGAGGATTTTTTGCTGCGTGTAAAATTGTATTGAGAACTTGCTGAAGCTTTACAAGCCCAAGATTAATTGCCTGCTCTCTAGTGGCAGGAATTAATTCAAAGATTTTATACAGTGGAAGAAAAAGCAAAGGCCAGTAATGCCACGGACCGATTACATACCATGGTCTTATTATAGATGAAGGAATTTTGTTTTCTTCCAAAAGCTCTTCGCCGTATTTCCTTACTTTTATAAATTCCTTCATAATAGGGGCAGGCATTGCAATGCTTAGATAAATAAAATGCTTTACTCCCGAATACTTTGCTGCATTAACAGATGCCTCTACGGAAGCTAGATCAATTTTCTTAAACTGATTAGTTTTAGCAGGAGACGGATGAGAAACACCAACTAACTGTATAAATGTATCACAGCCCTTTACGTTTTCTTTGAAAGTACTTTCATCCAACGCATTGCCTTCAACTTTAATACATCCTTCCGGTAGTTTATTAAGCGATTTTTTTCTGGCAAGCGCGGTTACGTTGAATCCCTCTTTAATCAGGATAGGTATTATTCTGCTTCCTATGTATCCCGTACCGCCTGTGATGAAAACATTCTTATTTACTACAATGCTCATTGTATTACTTTAGGGTAATTATTAATTTATAAAAAACTAAATTCATTTATGAAACTATTTTTTATTCCAATTATTGCTTTTTTTCTTTGTGTTTCAAGTATATACGCGCAAAGTACTTCAACGGATTTATTCACCGCTAATTCATCACCTGATGTATCTCTATCAGAAAAATTTGATTCCCAGGTAAAAGACCCTGTCTTTTTAAAGATAAATAAAACCGAATTAACGAGATTATTTTCTGAAAGAAATAATTCTTTAGAAATAAACATTCCTGTTCACCTTAGAAATGTAAACTCAAATGCAGTGCTTCAGCTTACTAAATTTGAAGTTGTTACTCCTCAGACCAGAATTGTTAAAAAAACTGCTGCAGGCGAAGAAGAAATGCCCGCGTTAAAAAGCAGCATATTATCTTATACAGGCAAAGTAAGAGGTATGGATAATTCATTCGTAACAATTACATTCAGTGAAAATAAAGTAGTAGGAATTTTAATGTCGGATAAAGATACTTATACAATCGGAACTACAGATGAAAACGATATGAGCAATGTTAATTATATTTTGTTTCAGGAAAGCCTCAGAAAGGTACACAAAGATTTCAAGTGCGGCTCTGAAACAATGCAGGCATCAGATGAAATTAAAAAATTAATGCAGGAGTACAAACCAAAATCTACTACTGCAACTCCAACTTTTTTAAAAGCCCAGGTTGCTGTTGATGTTGATTTTGTTACATACAATTCTTTCGGTGGCAATATGACCAATGCAACTGCATGGGCATTAGCTCACATGAGTGCCGTCTCCGCAACTTATGTAAAGGAAATTAATTGCCAGCTTGAAATTTCTTATTTAAGAATATGGGCAGTACAAGACCCGTATACTTCTACTGATGGCCCGACAATGCTTGATCAATTTACAAATGATTGGAATGCAACACAGCAAGGCGTCCCCAGAGTAATAGCACACTTATTATCAAGGAGAACAAATGTGAATGTGGCCGGTATTGCATGGTTAGGTGTTTTATGCAGCCCGAATTTAGGATATGGTTTATCTGCAACGTTAACAGGAGCCGCGCCGAATCTTCCGAATTACACTTACGATGTTGAAACAACTGCCCATGAAATAGGACATAACTTCGGCTCACAGCACACTCACAATTGCAGCTGGGTTGGCGGACCGATTGATACATGCTCTGATATAGAAGGCGGATGTTACTCAGGCCCTTTACATCCTGCAGTTGGTACAATAATGAGTTATTGTGATATTTCGGGTGGTTCTGTAATAATGACTTTCGGCCCACAGCCCGGTACACTTATTCGTAACAGAGCAGAAAATGCAAGCTGCATTACTACTAATGACAGAGCTATTCTACTTGCATTACCTAAGGGTGGCGAAACTTTTAGAACAGGTAATACAGCAGCCATATGGTGGGGTACAAGCGGAACCGGAACTGTGAATATAGAATTCTCATCCAATAACGGTGCAAACTGGAGTGTGATACAAAATAATGTTCCAGCACAGCAAAGAACTTTAAACTGGGTTGTGCCATACATTGCATCGACTTCTCAGGCAAAAGTAAGGATTTACAATTCTGCAAATCCTTCTGAGGCTGATACATCTCATACAGCATTCAGAATTATTCTAAACCTGAATTATTTCACGGCGAATACACCGCCGCAGCTTACTCTTTTGCAGGTCAATCCAAACGCAATAAATTCATATCAGACTTTTTCATGGGGAAGCTCAGGTTCACATTCTTCTATAAGATATAATTGGAAAATCAGACGACCGGGAAGTCCTGACAGATTATTCCAAAGTAATAACGGAGGAGCGGATTCAAATATTACATTAAGATACAGCATGCTGGATTCCATCCGCGCATCATTCAATGCAGGAGATTCTATTCTTACGCTTTGGTCTGCAACTGCATATAACGGAATTGACTCTTCTACTTCTAACTCACTTATAGTGATTCTTAAAAAAACATCCGTGGGAATTACACAAATTTCTTCCGTTATTCCAATAGAGTATAGTTTATTTAATAACTATCCGAATCCCTTCAACCCTGTAACAAATATTAAATTCGATATTCCGAAATCGTCTTTTGTTAAATTGTATATCTACGATTCAAAGGGAGCATTAGTAAATGAGCTTGTGAATTCAAATCTGCAGGCAGGTTCTTACAGCTATAGTTTTGATGCTTCACATCTCTCAAGCGGAGTATATTTCTACAGGGTAGAAGCAGGAAGTTTTACTGGTACAAAGAGAATGATACTGGTAAAATAATTTTTAAAATATTCGTGCAAAAATAAAAACCCGGAAGAGATAATCAACCGGGTTTTTTTGTAATGAAGCCCCGCCACCAGGCTTTCTGCTCTAAATCGTTTGAGAAATTATTCTTCTCTAAAAATAACCTAATGACGGGAATTGTACTGAACGTTATGTTTTACCCCTAAAACAAATTTATGTTCAGATTTGAAAAATTCCCCTAATCACCTGGGCTCCAAATGTAATCACCTGATACAGCAAGGCGATTGAGAATACTACCAGAACCGCAGGGATTACAAATTTTTTTGAAATGTTGTCAACCATAGGATTGGGTTTTAATTGTTAATTAATGACTTCAGCACCCCTTTATACACATCCCGTGCCAAAAAAAATGTGAAGATTCAGGCTATTTTTAACCTGCGAATTCCCAAAAGATAGTCGGAAATTTTCTCAAAATTGGACAAAATAGTAAACTAACTACTTCTAATGCCTCCATGCCAAAGTTTTTTAACGCACTAACATATTCATTTATAATCTCCTGCGTTCTGTAGTGGGATGCGGCTTTCCTAAAAATAAGCCGCTTGGAGTTAAACAAAGGCTTGTGCCCGGATTGGAATCGAACAGATACCCCTTTACAGGCAATCCCGCCTTAGGCGGGACGACGCCTCTTTCCTAAAATAAAAAAGCCGCTTGGAGTTAACCAAACGGCTTTGTGCCCGGGATCGGAATCGAACCGATACCCCTTTACAAGCAATCCCGCCTTAGGCGGGACGACGCCTCTTTCCTAAAATAAAAAAGCCGCTTGGAGTTAACCAAACGGCTTTGTGCCCGGGATCGGAATCGAACCGATACTGCCTTTACAGGCAACAGGATTTTAAGTCCTGCGCGTCTACCAATTCCGCCACCCGGGCTACATCTGGTAGAATAAAAAACGGCGGCATAAATGCCACCGTTTAATAAGTTACCAAAAATCCAAAAAAGATAAAAGTCATATATCATATTTTTAGCAAGAAAATTCTGCAATTTATAAATTTTCTTCATTGCTTAATTAATTTTGCCTGTTTAATTTAAGGTAAATTTACGATCTGTTAAATGATAAGCTCTCAATTTTTTATACCGCGGGAAGGAGAAAAGCATGCCGAGAATTTTCGGCGGGTAAGATTTTTACCGCCGTATTCATTTCCTCATATTAAAACCTTTGATTTGAATTTGAAGGATAATAGCAGGAAAATATTTTATCATATGGATATAAATGCTTTCTTTGCACAGGTTGAGCAAAGAGACAACCCTGAGCTTAAAGGTAAACCTGTTTCCGTCGGCGGTTGGGAAGGCTCAAACGCCGGAATAGTAATGACCTCTTCCTATGAAGCTCGTAATAAGTATGGAGTAAGAACGGGTATGTCAGTTATTGACGCAAAAAAATTATGTCCCGTGCTTATTTCTCTTCCTTGTAATGGTCCCAAATATGAACGGACATTATTAGATGTGATAGAAATTCTGCATCAGTTTTTCCCCAACGATTGTGTAGAGCAATATAGTATTGATGAATGTTTTATGGAGGGAACAGGGGTGGTTAAAAATTTTGAAGAAGCTATACGACTGGGAGAAAAAGTAAAAGAAGCTATAAAAAAAGAATTGCTACTCGATATATCTCTCGGACTTTCATACAATAAATCTTATGCTAAAACTGCAAGCAAAATTAAACGGACTAAATACATTCCTAACGTGTTCAATATAATTCCTTTTCAAAAAAATGAGAAGCATTTAGAACTTCTCAATCTTCCAGCAGATAAGTTATGGGGAATAGGCAGAAGAATTTACCGACGGCTTTTAGCTATGGGAATCACTACCATCGGCGATCTTGCCGAGTCTAATGAAGTTCGCATGCGGAAAGAGTTCGGCATTAACGGAATCGTTTTCCGCAAATGCGCGCGCGGCGAGGACACCTCCGGAATTTTTGTGAAAACTGAAAAAGAAAAATGCCTTGGGCACAACCATACAGTTTTCAATCCCGTTACAAATGTTTTGGATGCCGAGCGGGAAATCCGCTACCTCGCCGAGTACATTTGCCGCAAGATGCGAAGCAAAAAGCTGGTTGCAAGCATGCTGTACTTTTCAATCAGATACGATGATTTAAGGTACACAGGAGGAGAGCACAGGTTTCCGGAGTTTACAAATAACGATAGCGATGTTTACGAAGCGGCAAAGCGGATTTTTTATACGCTACCGCAGCCGTCGGAATATTACAGAATAAGGACATTTGGAGTGTTCGTTTCTGACCTGCATTTAGATACTTTTGATAAGCATCTCAATTTATTTAAAAATGAGGTGAAAATGCCGTATTATGAGCTTGATAAGTTGAAGGCGAGATATGGAGAGAAGATTATCAGAATCGGAATAAATACGTGAAAAAACTATACCAATCTTCCCCACTCCTAAATATTCATTGTACCTTAAAT
>JBBRQV010000031.1:0-25800 GCA_038225955.1 Ignavibacteria bacterium
CCTGCAAACACAATGATAGAGGTCAGCGGTTTTGTGCATCCCGATATGCTGGTAGAAATATCTGCCGATGCAGTCATTACCAATTTATAATTATCCATTAACAATTTTCAATTAGTAATTAACAGAGAAGTTATGAGCGAATGGAATTTAGAGAATAAAACTGCTCTTGTTACAGGAGGCAGCAAAGGAATCGGACTTGCAATCGTTGAGGAATTTTTATCATTAGGCGCAGAGGTGTTTTTTGTAGCAAGAACTCAGAGGGATGTTCTGAAAATTATTAATAAAAATAAAGAAAGCAATCTTCACGGACTAATTGCTGATGTAAGTACAATCGAAGGTAGAGAAAAGGTCTACCATATAATAAAAACACGAGCGAAGAAATTAGATTTCCTTGTGAATAATGTTGGAACGAACATAAGAAAAAAATCGATTGAATATACTTCTGAAGAATATGATAAGGTTATGAATACGAATTTAAAATCCTCATTCGAGCTTACAAAAAACTTGTATCCATTCTTAAAAAAATCAAAAGGCGCATCTGTTGTAAATATTGCTTCTGTAAGCGGACTTGCAAGCACATCTTCAGGTGTTGTTTACGGAATGACTAAAGCAGCAATGATTCAAATGACAAGATACTTAGCAGTTGAGTGGGCAGAGCAAAATATCCGTGTGAATGCAATTGCTCCGTGGTATATAAAAACTCCGTTGGTAAAAGAAGTAATGAACGATAAAAAACGCTGGCAAAAAATAATTGACTCAACTCCTATGAAACGAGTTGGAAATACCGAAGAAATTGCCGGACTTGCAGCATTTCTATGTATGAAAAAAGCATCGTTTATTACAGGTCAGTGCATTGCCGTCGATGGCGGACTTATGTCGGTAGCATTTTTTTAGAATTACGAACTACGGTTGAATTTTTCTGACAACTGAAAACAAACAACCGACAACTATTCTTTATACTTTTCTTTAAGCTCTACAGGTTTTACTTTCTTCCTTAGTTTTATATTTAGCAGTTCTACAAGAAATGAGAATGCCATTGCAAAGTAAACGTATGCCTTAGGAACATCTATATGCAGCCCTTCTAAGAATAATAATAAACCAATCATTAGTAAGAACGACAACGCCAGCATTTTAATTGTAGGGTGCTTGTGAATAAAATCACTTACGCTTTTTGCAAAGAGTAGCATAACAATCATAGAGAGTATGATTGCTATAATCATAATCTCAACATGTTTCACTAAACCTACCGCAGTAATTACAGAGTCGAACGAGAAAACTATATCAAGTAAAGCTATTTGTACAAGCAGTGCAGATAAACCTTTTTTAACAACGTCTTTAGATTCCTCTTCTTTTCCTTCAAGCTTCTCGTGAATTTCCATCGTGCTTTTAAAAATAAGGAACAAACCGCCGAGAATCAAAATCAAACTTCTTCCCGTAACATCAAAATTGAAAATCGTAAATAACGGATGAACAAGTCCTGCAATCCATGAAATACTTAACAGTAGCAAAATTCTGAATACGAGCGCAAGTGAAAGCCCGAGCTTTCTTGCTTTTCCCTGTTCATTTTCAGGAAGTTTACCTGTAATGATTGAAATGAAAATTATATTATCTATACCTAATATAATTTCCATGAAAGTAAGTGTAACTAAACTGACATATGTATCAGTTTGAGAAAAAAGAGAAAAGAATTCCATTAAATATTATTTATTGTAAATTACTTATTTTACTAACAGCATTTTCTTTGAATCGGTTCGTATTCCGTTTACAAAAATTGAATAAAAATATACTCCGCTTGTTAGGTTAGAAGCATTAAATTCTGTTTCATGATTACCCGTATTATCATATTTGCTGTAAATATTTTTTATCTCAGCCCCTTTAATATCGTAAACTTTTATATCAACGAAGGCAGGTTTATTTAAGTCAAATTTTATTTTTGTAGATGGATTAAACGGATTCGGATAATTCTGATACAATTTAAAATCTTTAACGATAGTATTTTGATTACCAACGCTAACAGGATTTTGAACCAAATCTCTCTGCCAGATACCGTTGCCATATGTTGCTGCTCTGAGTTTTCTGTTTGTATAGGAAATTGTTAAATCGAATACGAGTGCATAAGGCATTCCTGTTCTGAACTCAAACCAACTTGCTCCGCCGTTAGTTGTTACATAAGTCCCTAGGTCGTTACCAACATAAATGTTTTGTGTAAACAGCGGGTCCATAACAACACATTGGTGTGGAACATCAGGAAGATTTCCAGAAATATCTGTCCATGTGTCGCCATTATTTGTTGAACGGAATATATGTCCTGTTCCAAAACCACCGAATGTTGCAATGACTTCTTTTGAATTATTTGGATTCAAGCTTAAGTCAGTTACAAATCTGTTTGGTAAAGTTCCTGTAATACTTGCCCAGTTAAGCCCGCCGTTATAACTTCTGAAAACTCCGGCTACTGTTGCGCTCGGTGCAGAACCAACATATAATGTATCCTGACTTGTATAAGATACTGCCATTGAAAGAAGTTTGTTTCCTCCGAAGACAGAAGCGCCGTAAGGTCCTTGCCAGTTCCCTCCGCCTGTAGTAGATTTATATACTCCTGTTCCACCCACATACATTATACTTGGGTTTGATTTTGCCGATACATACGGCGCCGAAAAACAATAAGAAGCCGTATTGCCGTTATTCGGAGGACCAATATCTGACCAGCTTTGTCCCCTGTTGTTTGATTTATTAATATCGCCGTAACTATATTCAACATAACAGGTATTATCGTTTGTAGAATTTACCGCAGTCCAGAATCCGTCGCCAACGAATGTTTTATACCATGCAGTTGTTCCCTGATTAAAGGCTGCGCGGTTATCCTGCAATCCGCCGAGGCACCATGTTGAGTCCTGGAATGAATTTGAAAAGCCATTATAAAATTGTGATGTCACATATCCGCCGTTACAGGAATAAAATGTTTCACCGAAATCATTCGAGCGGTATAAACCACCATCGGCAGTAATATAAATTTTATTAGCATCTTTCGGATTTGATGTAATGTAGTGAACATCGGCATGCACAAAATTTGAAGGACCTTCCGGCTGACCGGGAAGCACTGCCCCTGTATTCCAGGCTGACCAGTCTGATTTTGTTGTGAATGCTGTTCCGCCGTTTGTAGATTTTTCTATATTCAGTGTACCAATTAAAATTGAATTTGCATCATCAGATTTCATTAGGTGTCCGTTATTATACCAACCCTGATTGCCTATAGGAACAGTTGTGCTTAATACACTCCAGTTCGTTCCTGCGTTGGTACTTTTATAATATCCGATATAAGACAAATCATTTGCAACGCTTGCAGTAATGATATTTGGATTAATAGGATATACTTCTATAGTTGCCTTTCCTGTCCATGTTGCCGGAAGTCCACCGGAAAGTTTTACCCAGTTAGTTCCGGCATTGGTAGTTTTATAAATACCAATGTCAGTTAACGGTGCAATATTTGTAAGATTTCCAACAGACGCATAAATAATATTCGAGTCGAGCGGATTCACTTCTAAGTCCATCACCATTTTTACATCGAGAGATTTTACCCATGTAGCGCCGTTGTATTTATACACACCTTCGCTTGTAGCAGAGTAAAGTATGTTGGGATTGAATGGATTGTATTGCACTCTCCAAATTCCTCTTTGGTTATTGTAAGTCCAGTCAAGGGATTTTATCCATGTGCTACCGCCATCAGTTGTTTTTAAAATACCTATTCCGTACATGCCTCGTGTAAGCCGGTTATCAAGTCCGTTGTTTGAAGATTGGTATCCGTAATTTTCACCTGTGCCTATATATATTTCATTCGGATTAGTCTTATTAATTGCAATTGAGCTCACAGCAAGTGAAGGAAAGCCTGTGTTTATTTGTATCCATGCAGCTGCACCGATTCCACCTGAAGTTGATTTCCATAAGCCGCCTGCAGCTGCGCCGATGTAAATTATATTTGTATCAACAGGGTTCACTGCAACGGCAAGACTTCTTCCGCCGATGTTGTTAGGTCCCATAGATTGCCAGAAAGTTGCAGCATCATTAACAGAGTTAAAATCCTGCATGCGGTCTTTTGTATATTGAAATGCTTTAAAAAATTTATCTTGAGGAATGTCTTTTTCGGGATAGGCGCGAATCTCGTTCATAAACTGCATAGATTCGTATGCACCTGACGGACCAGCTTCATTTTCTTTGTCAGATTCAGTAACTTTTTCTTTATTAATTGAATCTGTTGACGTTATTATTGAATCGTTTTTTTGCGAATATTTTGCATAGAAAACTATGCCTATTACAAGAATAAGCGCAACGATTGAGGTTTTTAGTTTGCTCATAGAATTAATAATGATTGATAAAATTACTCTGAAAGCGAGGGAAAAACAATCCAAAATAATTAAGGATATATTAATCTCTTAGAATAAAAAACAATATTTGCTATTTTAAATCCTTAACGGATTTATTTGAAGTCATTCTTCAGTAATATAGGATTTACAAAAAACGAAACCCGCGTAGTGCTTCTTATTGTGGCAGTATTAATCATTGGCGCCGGCATAAAATACTACAAGTATTTATTCACAGGGGATAATACAAAATATGATTATACAAAAAGTGATGAAGAGTTTAAAAAACTCACAGAGGAAGCACGGAAAAGAGAATTTGATGCTATTAAAAATGATACTATAAAAAGTGATGAGTTCGCGAAGATTACATTGGAAATGAATCATGAACAGGACAGTCTGGAGTCAATCGAAAAAGAACCAAGGATTTCAAAAAAAGAATTAAAGTTAAGAGAAAAAAGTATTAATTTGAATACGGCAGGAATAGATGAGTTAGTTTCACTACCTGGTATCGGGCAGAGCACGGCAGAAAAAATAATAGAATATAGAAATAAGAGAGGAAAGTTTAAGAAGATTCAGGATATAATGAATGTGAAAGGAATTGGCGAGAAAAAATTCGAGAAAATAAAAGGATATTTAATAACAGAATAAGGTCTTAATTTGTAAAAGAGTAAAAAGGGGGAGAAATTGTTTTTTAAAATTAAAATTCATTGAAATGAAAACATATGGTTCACCTATGCCATTTTTAATGTTTATATTTCTCACAGCAGGTATTGTGTACATAGTAAGTTTTTCAGGATGCAATAATACTGTAACAAGTACAGTTGAAACAAAAACTAATAAGGCATATTCAGAAAAAGATTTTAAACTGGAACGAAATTTAAGAGCTATTCCGGAATCTGTAATTGCTCTTAATTTAGAAGATATTAACTCACCTCCTAATGATTCAATTCCTGATACAGGTACAATCGGAGAAGATATTGTTTTTTTTAGATATACTGAAAATGTGACACGCAGTTTTCGCATGGAAAAATCATCTCGTTTCAGTGTAAGTCTAACAAATACTGAGACTGGAGCCGGATTATATTATATTGATTGGTATAACGATAATGTTACTGTTTATATTCCTGCAGGTGACTATAGAATGAATATTCATTCTTGGCAAGATTATTCTACGGATTCAGCACTAGGTAGACAGCAAATATTTATTAAGTCTGAAGATCAGTCAAATGTATTGATTACAACAGCCGGCTGCCTTAATTGTGATTTAAGTTTTATTAATTTAGATTATATGAACTTAAATTATATGAATTTTGGAGGTGCAAATTTAAACAATGCAAGCTTAGCCAGAACTTCCCTAATAGGAACCAATTTCTCTAATGCAAATTTGAATAAAACATATTTCTATAAGTCGAATATGGTGTACGCAGATTTGTCCCATTCATTTATGCAGGGTGTAATACTTCGCAGCACAGATTTAAAGCATGCAAATATTGGTGGCTCAGATATAACCAATGGAGATTTACGATTCGCCGATATAAGTTTTGCAAATTTTTGCGGCTCTAATTTGATAGGAATCATTTCCAATGGCATTACTGCAAATGCTGAAACACAGTGCTGGCCTTAGCATGCAAACATTACTATTAAGTTAAAAAGAAATCAAACTATACTTGGACAAATTAATTTTAAGTTTTTCTGATGAGTACATCAGGGCAATAGGTGTTAATGATTTAAATGAAATTATTCTTATGGAAGAAGTTTCTTCTATTGTGGATTTTGGCAAAGACATCTCATACTATAAGAATAATACAACAGTATTAAGCGAGACATCGCAGATGATAAGCTCAATTCTAAACACAGATATTGCAAAAATAAAAAAAGTTGGGGTAACGCTTGATTCCGCGCAGGCATTTTTAAATATTATTCCCGTAGATACAAACGATGATGAAAAGACTATAAACTCTCAAATTATGTGGGAGATATCAAACTACTTTCCCGAAACATATAACGACTTCAATATAAAATATATAAAGCTTAACAACCATAAATATACAGAAAATATTGACGATGCTCTTCTAATAGCAATTGATAAATTCAAAATAGATTTTTGCCGAAGAGTTTGTAATGAGCTTAAACTTAATCTTGCAGCAGTGGAAATTGACCATTTTGCTTCCGAAAAAATTCTTTCCGATAATTATAATGATAAGGTAACAGGTAACAATATTCTTTTCATTGGTTATAAAGCCGGAAGAACAGACTTAAGCGTAATACTGAACGGGAAAATTCGTTACTATGAATATATAAACAAAGATGACAATGAGCATCATGGCAGATTTATAAACGCCTTAAAAAATCTTAATGTTGCAATTCCCGGGCTTAGCCTTAAAGAAATTTTTATATACGGCGGAGATTTTTCAGGCAGCATAGATGAAAGCTTCTCAGAAATTTTTAAGAATGTTCCAACGTCAGTTGTTGATCCTTTTATGAAGGTAAAATTATCAAGAGAGTTACTCTCAGAAAATTCTACCGATAGAAATCTTCACAGATTTACACCGCTATGCGGTCTTGCATCAAAAATGAATTGAAATGATTACATAAAATTTTCTCATAGCTACACAAAGTGTCCTGTTACTCCGGCTCATGCCGGAGGGGACTCTTCGTGCTTTGAGTATAAATTGTTCTGAAATCAGGACTATTTAAAATTGATAAGATGAGAATAATAGCAGGAGAATACAGACACAGGATTTTAAAGTCTCCGGGTAAAAAGGAAGGGATACGACCTACAACAGACAGAGCAAGAGAAACGCTTTTTAACATACTGAATAATTTTTTTGATTTTGAAAATGCGAAAGTAGTTGATTTATTTTGCGGCACAGGAAGTTTTGGAATTGAATGTCTTTCACGCGGAGCAGAGTTTGCAATATTTGTTGATAAAGATGTAAAGCTTGCTGAAGAAAATACAAAGCTTTTAAAAATTGAAGATGAAACTGAAATTATAAGAGGTGATGCTTTGATTTTTTTAAGAGATGAATCAATGGATATAAATTTAATATTTGCGGACCCGCCCTACGACTATATGTTTTATAATAAATTGCTTGAGAAAGTTTCTAAGCTTAGCTCATATTTTGTTTTAGAGCATTCTAAAAATTACAAAGTAGATGAAGAGTATAAAGAACTTATGTTCAGGCAAAAAGAAGTGGGCGTAACATTTTTCTCTTTTTTTGATTTCAGAAAACCATCAGAAGTTTAATATTACACATTGAAAAAAATCACAGCAATATACCCCGGAACATTTGACCCTGTAACAAACGGACATCTGGATATAATCGAGAGAGCATCGAAGTTATTTGATAAAGTAATTATTACGATTGCTGTTAACTCAAGCAAGAAGCCGCTTTTTACCAAGGAAGAAAGACTCGACATGATTAAGAACGTAACGAAAAAGTATAAGAATGTTACGGTAGATGTTTTTGACGGCTTACTTGTCTCTTATGCAAAAAAGAAAAAAGCTTCTGTTATAATAAGGGGACTGAGGGCTATTTCTGATTTTGATTATGAGTTTCAGATTGCTTTAACAAATCGAAAACTAGAACCTGAAGTAAGTACAATTTTTTTAATGCCGAGTGAGAAGTATAGCTTTTTAAACTCTTCACTGGTGCGTGAACTCGCTTCCTTTAAAGCTAACGTAAAAGAGTTTGTACCTGATTATGTTTTTAAGAAGTTAAAGGAGAAATATAAAAAGAGTTAAGAAAAGGATTAAAATAAAAAAAGCGGGCTTAACCCGCTTTTTTGTTTTAGAAAACTATATATACTTCTATACTATAAAACCTTGTTAAGGTCCATAGTTTTATACTGGTCTGAACTGAAATAGTTCAGCATTTTTTGAAATTCGGCTGCCTCTACATACCCCGGAAAATTCATAACTTCCTCACCGTTATATTTAAACTTTATCACACTTCCATCGGGATTTAAAAAAACATGACTTGGATATCCCGTTGCATTAAAATGCTTTGCAAGGTCAGCAACAGTTGTGCTCTTACCGTCAAAAGTAACAGGAGTTTTATTATCTGCATCAAGACTTACAAATACAAAGTTTGCAAGCGCGGATTGCACACCTGCGTTTGTATATACTTCAGTCTGCATTTTTTTAGTCCATGTATCAGAAGCTGAACCTATAAATAAAATCACTTTCTTGTTAGAGCTTTTTGCAGCATTTAAACCATCGCTCAAAGACATCTGAGCAAACGAATTAGCAGCAAAGAATAAAACCATTAGTACGGATATTTTTATAATGTTTTTCATATTTACCCTTTTATACATCTATGGGTTTAAATATTAAACTAATTAAAGACTAATAAGTTTCAATTAAGTTTTGATCTGTAAATACTTTAAAAATAGTAAATTATTGCTCAAAATAAAGCAAATAAATGCTTATTTAGCTCCCTGAAGATTTGAGATAATCCCCTGCGAAAGAAGGAAAAGAATTATTAAACCAAAAATGATTCTGTAAACTATAAAAATTAAGTTTGTCCTGGTCTTCAGATAATTAATAAGGAATGAGATTGACATGTATCCAACGATTCCTGATACAACTGTAGCAATAATCAAATTGATTTTGTTACTGCTCAGTAATTCAACGCGCTCGGAATACAATTCATACACTCCGCTTAAACTGATTGCAGGAATACTTAGCAGGAATGAATACCTTGCCGCAGTTTCTCTTTTCAATCCGCAGAATAATCCTGCTGTTATTGTAACACCGCTTCTCGAGCTTCCCGGTATCAATGCAAGCGCCTGCGCAAATCCGATAATCAGCCCATCTTTAACTGTAACGTGTTCCATATCTTTTCTCTTCGTGCTGACTTTCTCTGCAATAAAAAGAAAAATTGCAAGAATAATTAACATACTCCCTACAACGTAAAGTCCTCTTGCATCACCAACGATAAATTTTTTAAATACTAATCCTAATACAGCGATAGGAATTGTTCCGAGAATAATTAATAAAAAAACTCTTGATTCAGGATCCGAGAAAAAATTCTTTGTCTTAAGTGCTCTGAGAAATCCCTGAATGAGATTTCCAATGTCTTCTCTGAAATAAATAAATGTTGCAATCAGTGTTCCGATTTGAATTACAGCAGTAAATGCAGCGCCTTCATCTTTCCATCCGAGCAGCGCAGGTATAACTCTTAAGTGCGCCGAGCTACTAACGGGGATGAATTCCGTTAGCCCCTGTATAATTCCTAGTACTATGGCTTTTATTATGCCTTCCATTGTAGATGTTCTTTTTTATATTAAAATAAAGGGATGGTTGAAGCCACTCCTTTTCAAAAATAAAATAAAAATAATTTATAAATTACACATCAAGGTTTGCATACTTTGCATTCTCTTCAATGAATCTTCTTCTTGGCTCAACTTCTTCACCCATCAGCACGCTGAACATCTTATCTGCGGCGGATGCATTTTCATTTGTAACAAGTAATATTGTTCTTGTTTCAGGATTCATTGTTGTTGCCCAAAGCTGATCAGGATTCATTTCACCAAGTCCTTTGAATCTCGAAATCGCAACACCCTTAGGACTTGTTGTTCCGCTGTTCTCTTCTGTCTCAATATTAATTTCGCTCTTATCAACTTTCATTGCTTTCAAAATGCTGTCTCTCTCCGCATCGTCATAGGCATATTGCTCCTGCTTGCCCTTCTTTATTTTATAAAGCGGCGGCTGGGCAATGTAAAGCATTCCCATATCAACTACCTCTTTCATGTGCCTGTAGAAAAATGTAAGCAGCAGTGTTCTGATATGCGAACCGTCAATGTCGGCGTCGCACATAAGAATTATTTTTCCGTAACGGACTTTATGATGATCAAAATCATCTGAGTTTCCTATCCCCGCGCCAAGCGCGGTAATGATATCCCTTATCTGTTCGTTTTCAAGAATTTTATTTATTCTTGCTTTCTCTACATTCAAAATTTTTCCTTTCAAAGGAAGTATTGCCTGGAATCTTCTATCTCTGCCCTGCTTAGCGGAACCGCCCGCAGAGTCACCTTCGACTAAATATATTTCACACTGCGCTGGATCGCTGATAGAACAATCTGCAAGTTTCCCCGGAAGACCACCCATATCAAGAGCATTTTTTCTTCTTGTAAGTTCTTTTGCTTTTCTTGCAGCTTCGCGTGCCTCTGCTGCGCGCAAACATTTTTCGATAATTCGTTTTCCGATAGCAGGATTTTCTTCTAGGAAATTTCCAAGCTGCTCACCAACAAGCGATTGAACAATACCTTTTACTTCGCTGTTGCCAAGTTTTGTTTTTGTTTGCCCTTCGAACTGAGGCTCAGGTACTTTCACACTGATAACGCACGTAAGTCCTTCTCTGAAATCATCACCTGTCAAAGTAATTTTATCACTCTTGATAAGATTATTTTTAGATGCAAAGCTATTCAGAGTTCTTGTCAGCGCAGATTTGAATCCTTCAAGATGTGTACCGCCTTCGTGAGTGTTAATGTTATTTACAAAGGCATGAATGTTATCGTTGTATGAATCATTGTACTGGAAAGCAACTTCCATAATAATATTTTCTCTCTCACCGCTTACATAAATCGGTTTGCCGGTGATTGATTTCTGGTCTTCATCAATGTATTTTACGAAATCAACTATACCACCTTTGAATTTGAATTCAACTTCTTTATCGTCTCTTTCATCTTTAATGATGATAACTAAATCTTTATTTAGATATGCAAGCTCTCTTAGTCTGGATTCAAGTGTGCTGAATTTAAAAGTAATGCTTTTAAAAATTTCTACATCCGGGAAGAAAGTAACTTTCGTTCCTTTTTTCTCTTTTACTTTGCCAATTTCTTTTACAGCGGCAACAGGCTCACCTCTTTTATATTTCTGATAAAATATTTTTCCTTCTCTGTAAACTGTAACTTCAAGCCATTCGCTTAGCGCATTTACAACAGATACACCAACGCCGTGAAGACCGCCCGAAACTTTATAAGTATCTCTGTCGAATTTACCGCCTGCGTTTAGCTGAGTCATTACAACTTCAAGCGCAGACTTTCCTTCGGTAGGATGCATTTCCGTAGGAATACCTCTACCGTTATCATCAACTGTGATTGTGCCTTCTTTGCCAATTATTAAAATTATCTTATCACAAAACCCGCCAAGCGCTTCATCGATTGCATTATCTATTACTTCATAAACAAGATGGTGAAGACCGCGTGCTGAAACGTCACCGATATACATCGCAGGTCTCTTGCGGACGTGCTCCATACCTTTCAGAACCTGAATATCACTGGCTGAATAATCGCCTTCTTTTTTTTCTTTTGCCATTTAAAAATTTTCCTTTTGTTAAAACTTTTTATACAAAAATTATATCTTTTAAAACTTTGTTCTTTAAATTCTCATTTACTCTTTCAAGTATTTCTATTTTCCTCGCTGAAAGTTCATATCTCCACACGGCGCTTTCAACACTAACGTACAACTTATTCTTTTTTATATCTACAGGCTTGGAAAATTTTGAAATCGTTTCGCCTACGCACTCATTCCACACCTTCAGGATTTTCATCTCCTGCATTTTTTCACTGAGGCCGATGTACTCCATAAACTCATCAAGCTCGTTGCGAAGGTTTATCACCTTTCCAAGTCTTCCATCTTTCTTTTCCTGAAACATATTGTTAGTCAATAAAAACGTTTCCGTTAACAACTTTGAAAATTTTCATTTCAGAAGGATTGTAAAACTTGCTGAGGTTTTCAGCATAATCCTTATTTGTAGTAGTTAAAAAAATCTGTCCGAACTCTTTCAAATGAGAAATTATCATCGATACTCTGTTTTCATCAAGCTCTGAAAGAACATCATCTAAAAGCAGTACAGGATTTGTTTCTTTCTTATCTTTTAAAAAATCATACTCTGAAAGCTTCAGCGCTACAAGAAAAGTTTTATGCTCTCCCTGTGAAGCATGATTTTTTAAATCAAAAAAATCTGTATCAGCCGTTTTCTGTAGGCTGAAAATATAGTCATCTCTTTGAGGACCGAACAACGATGTTCCTCTTTGTATCTCTTCCTCAAACTTAGCAGCCGCAAGTGTTTCGTAGCCCGTTTTTATGAATTTACTTGTAACCTTTTCATATTCATTGTGTCCTATCGTTCCTATAGCATCCGATTCGTAACTTATATAGGGTGTCTGATTTTTATTTATCAGATAAGAAAAATTTTTTGAGAAATAATTTAAAAATTCTTTTAAAAACTCAATCCGTTTTACAATTACTTCGCACGAAACCTCTATGAATTTTTCGTTATAACTTTGAAGTAAATTTCTTAACTCTTCCGGAGAAATATTCCTGTGGTTATGATAACTTTTGAATAAAGCATTCTTCTGCTTTACAAGCTTCACCATATCTTTAAGATTATTAAGATAAAGCGGGCTTGTTTGAGAAATAAGAATATCAAAAAATTTTCTTCTTTCGGAAGGGTTGCCGTAGGTAATTTCCAAGTCCTGCGGCGATAAAAACACTGCCGGAATCCTCCCGAAAATTTCCGAAGAGTAGCTCGCGACTTTGCTTTTATTTAAATGTATTGCCTTCTTTGCAAGGGATTTATCATAGGTAACTCCTATCTGCTCATCGTTTCCGTTATCGTTTATGTATCTGCCTTCTATGGAAAAATTCTCTGAGTTGAATCTTAAACAATCGGATTCAGATGCTCCGAGAAAACTTTTTGTTAAACATGTGAAAGAAACAGCTTCAAGAATATTTGTCTTCCCCTGCCCGTTCTCACCATAAATAAAATTAAACTTCTCACTGAACTCTATCTTCTTCTCTTCGTAATTTCTGAAATTATTCAGCGTAATCTCTTTTAAAATCAACTTACTCTTACGGGCATTATTAATTCTATAAAATCTTCGTTATCAGGCTGATCAGTCGGGTAAGCAATGGATGCTTTCGACGGTTGATTCATTTTAAAAATAATTTCGCTCGTTTCAATTTGGTTCACAGCATCAAGTAAAAACCCTGTATTGAAAGCAGTTGTAAACGGAGTTGCATCAAAATCACCGTCACCGCTCATTGAAGTAAAATTGCATGGCAATGTTTCTTCAGCTTCAGTTCCTGTTTCAGGATTTTCGGATGTAATCGTAACTGAGTTATTTTTAATTTCCATCTTAACTCTCTTAGTAATAACGTCTGCGCAGATTAATGCTCTGTGAAGCGAGTCTTGTAATTCTTTTTTTACTATTCTTAATGTTTTATTTCCGTCGTTTGGAATAACTGATTCATAATTCGGAAATGTTTCGTCAATCAGTTTAGAATAAATTTCTGCATCAGGAAAGAAAATTCTTAAATCATTTTCATCAAACTGAATTTCAACCATACCATTATCATTGCTCAATCTTTGAATGAGATTACATGTTTTCACAGGGATAACAATTTTGCTATCGGCAATCCCTTTATGTGTAGTCTTGTAAATTAATTTTGCTAATCTGTAACCGTCTGTTGCTACGGAACGGATTTCCTCTTCCTTTGCTTCAAGTAATACGCCTGACATATTTCTTCTTATTTCATCTTTATTTGCTGCATGGAAAACTTTCCCTATTAATCTTTTAAGAACAGCGTTGTTAATCTTTAATGATTTTAATTGATTATTTTCTTCCGGTAATGGGAAATCATCTGCGGCTTCGCCCGATAAATTATATTTTTTATTGTTCTGTGTTTTTAATGTCATTCTGCTTTTGCCGTCAACAGTGATATCGAGAGTTTTCTTTGCAAGGAATGCTTCTGATTTCTTAAAAAGAGATTCAACTGCTTCTTTGAACTTTGTATTGGAGTCAGTTAAGTGCTTTAAGTTTTCATCTGAATCAATAAACTTTTGATTTTCTCCTATGAGAGTATCTATCTTTTCCTTATCAGCAGCAACAAGAACACCTATATAAACTAAAGATTCGCTTGAAGAATCGTATTTGAATTTCTCGGCAAATACATCTGTAAGTTTCGCTTCGTTCTTTAAATCATCGTAAGAAGATTTTTTTAATTTTTCTGTAAGGTTTACGTTTGAGAAACTTGATGAAAGTGATTTTGATAAATCAGAAAGTTTTTTATAGGGTACAGTTACCCTGCCGTCTTCTTTTCCTTTAACGGATGTCTTTGTTCTGATAAATGTTTCTAAATCCGAAGCCAACATTTCAAGATTATTTCCGTCAAGAATTAACAATACATTTCCTAAAATAGGGAGCGGAGATTTTGTTGGAACTATTGAGCTTAATTTATTTAATGAATTAACGAACTGGTCTGCTGCGACTGTAAATTTCATTTATGGTATACGGTAAGTGTTATGAGATAAATAATTGGAAAAATAACGAATTTCTCGAGTATTTTCAATGCAGTTAATTTAAAAATGAATAAGAATGGAGGCGAAATATGTGCCTAATAAACAGAGGTTTTTAGAAGAGAAAATGTAGGAAAATATTTTTTTAAAAAGCCGAAGCTATTGCTCCGGCTTTAAAGAGAAATAAATGAAAAATTTACATTCCGAAGAAATAAGAGAGTCCTGTGATTACTCTGAATTTGTTATTAGTCTGGTCGCCATTTAACTTTTCGCTCACAGGATATTGATAGTTTATGTTTAAGGAGAATAAAGAAAAATACATATCTAAGCCTCCCGTTATGAATAAAACATTACCACCTGAATCGTCTACTTGTAAACCATCTTGCTTATCAAAGCCCGCACTTTCTAAATATATACCGGCGTGAGGAAGAAAACCTGTTTGGTCAACTGAAAACTGATAGAATAAAGAAGATGATACATTCAATCTGTTTGCAAATTGATATTGGTTTTTATTCACGGTTGCCATAGAATATGTTACATCTGCATTTAAACCAAAATCTTTATACTTAGCAAAATAAATTCCGTTAACCAGAAAATCAAAAGCTCCCGTTCCTGTTTGAAAATGCGGCTCAAGGTCTCCATCAGAGGATTTTGTATTGAAAGCCCCTGAAGGCATTTTTACTCCGCCTCCTAAATAAATTCTTTGTCTATATTGAGATTCGTTTTTTAGTTTTGGAGTAGTTGCGTATACTAAATATTGACCTATCAGTGAAATATCTCCAATGTCACGAAATTTTTCACCGTTTATATCATTAAATTTGTAAGGAATTGTAAGAAGCAATCTGAATTTCGGATTCACATTGTACTTTGCAAATAGTTCTATCTTAGAATAAATTTCTGTTTCACCGTTTGGGTTAGTTTCGTGGTCGACATTTGGATCGATAGCAGCCGGTTTTGGGTCAGACTCAAATTTAAAATATGAATATCTTAACCCCACAGAGTTGCTGTTGTTATTTGGTTCAATACCGAAAAAGCAGCCGCATAAGTCACACTGAGTATTGTTTATATCTCCGAGTGTTCTTATCTTTTTAAGTAAAAATTTATCTTTCTCATCAGCTTTTGAAGAAGTAGATAAGAGTGAAATTGAAAAAATTGTAACAAATAAAATATATAGTTTTAGTTTTTGCATAAAATAATTTTGCCGATTGTTTAGTGTTAATAGAATAAATAATTCACAAATGAATACAATTCACCTATGAAAATATTTCGGAGACAATATTAAATTATGCTTGCTGAGGCGGTTTGCCCGGAAGAGAAAAATATCCTGTAGAAAGATTTAAAAATTCATCTGTGAATGAATGTGATGTTATATTTTGTGTTTCGGGCAGTGAAAAATATTTTACAACAAATTCAGAAAGCTTTTCTTTTGTCTTTACAAGCTCTGCCACTGCTTTTGAGCCATCACCTTCCTGCTCAATTTTTTTATTGAGATAGCAGCATGCATTACAGCCTGCAGTCTTTTTTTCGCATACGGTTTCCGATAGAATTGCTTGATTCAATTTGAAGACCCCATAATACATTAAAACGTAATTTGTATTAAGGAAGAAGATAACGAGCATAAAGCCCGTGAATATTTTCGCAAGTTTGCTTTTCACAGCATTATAACCTAATAGTTTTAATCAAAGTTTTCAATACATATACTTTAGACGGAACTGAAGCGATAAATTTACGTTAAAAACTTATTGATTTAATTTAAGGAAAAATTAAATTATTTTAACAAAATTACAATTAAATCTTTTCAATATGAAAAATATTCTTTTATTGTTAGCAGTGTTTTTGCTTTCAACCCAAATCTCTTTTGCTCAATCAACTCAATGGTTTACAATTGCATACTCATATAATAGCGGACCAGTATCGCCGGAATATCAAAAAACTTATACTGTAACCGTAAATCAGGATAGAAGTGCTCAGATTAGTTATCATCAAGGTATGGATAAAAGGGCTCCTCAGGTAGAATCTTTTACAGTTAGTAAGACCAACCATAAAAAGCTTACAAGCTTGATAAAGAAAATCGGAATTCTTGATGGTACAATTCCTAACGATACGCCTGACGGAAAAATAGGCGGCTCTAATAAGAGTATAACTATTTCTTATGGCAACCCGAATCCGAACTTAGACCAGCCGACCAGACAGGCAAATTTTACTTATCAAACTTCATCTTCTGAAGATGTTAAAAGTCTTTTTGACTTAATGGATAAGATTGTTACAAAGAAAGTCTGGAAAAAATTTGAAAAGAAAGAAACCAAAGATAAATAATTGTTAAAAATGTTTTAATAACAAAAAAGGCAAAGCATTGCTTCGCCTTTTTTATTTGTACAATTTGCGGATGTAATTATTTTTTTGATGCCCTTTTGTTCTTTCCTAAAGATTCTATTCCTATCTTCTTTTTGAAGGCAATTACTTTATTAAGAACTTTTTTATCCGAGGCACCGAGTATCTGAACAGCCAGCAGTCCGGCATTTTTCGCATTATTTATCGCAACCGTTGCAACGGGTACTCCATAGGGCATTTGCACAATCGAAAGAAGTGAATCCAATCCTTTCAGCGATTTAGTTTCTATGGGAACTCCAATCACCGGAATTGGCGAATACGCCGCAGACATTCCCGGTAAATGCGCTGCTCCGCCGGCTCCCGCTATAATAACTTTGATACCGCGCTTGTAAGCATTCTTTGAATACGTTGCCATTAAATGCGGAGTACGATGAGCCGATGTAATTAAAATTTCATGGGGAATATCGAACTCGTTCAAAATATCTGCGGCTTGTTTCATTACGGGTAAGTCGGAATCCGAGCCCATTATAATTCCAACAAGAGCTTTGCTTTTTCTCATTACTTGTAAATTTATTCTTCAAAAGAAGTATCTACGAATCGTGACATCATTGTGAGAATTTCCTCACCTGATTTTGAATCGACCCATTGATTATCTTTATAATTAAAATGAAAACCTCCGTGTCTTGCTGCAAGCCATAATTGTTTTACCGGTGCCTGCCTGCTTACAATAAGTTTGCTATCGTCAACAAGAGTGATTTTTAAAATCCCGTCGCCAAGCTCTAAATCAATATCCTCGCCGTAGGTTTCGCTTACGTAATCGTAAATTCTTTTCATCTCGTCTGTTACAAGCGTTGTATATTCCTGGTCTGTCATATAAAAAATTAATTAAGTCTTTCTATTGCTATTATAGTTAAATCGTCTGATTGAATTCTGTTTTGAGTGAATTTGTTTACATCGATTACTAAATCGTCAATTATTTGTTTTGTGTTCTTATCGGAGTTTGAATTAAGAAACTCCTCTATTTTGTCTATTCCATATTCATCACGTTTATCATTTTGAGCTTCATTAACTCCGTCAGTGTACATAATTAATTTATCACTCTTCTTAAAATCAATTACAACTTCTTTTGATTCATCTGCATAAATAGTATCAGCGGCGCCGAGAGTTAAACCGTGCTTCTTTAGTTTATAGATTTCGTTTGAGTCTCCTGAAATTTTATACGGAGGCAGATGTCCCGCATTATATAGAGTACACTTATCTTGTTTTATGTCTATCACAGCAAAGATAGCAGTAACAAACATTTTTCTGCTCTGTGTTTTGCGAATTACTCTGTTCAGCTTTGTAAAAATTATTTTGGGGTCATCGGTTTCTTCAAGAATTAAGTGCATACAGCTTCTTATTCCGGAGAGCAGTAGAGCACTTGCTACTCCGTGTCCCGATACATCGCATATGAACACTCCTACTTTATCATCGGATAACTTAAAGTAATCATAATAGTCCCCGCCGACTTCTGTTGCGGGAATCGAAATTGCTGAAATTTCAATGTTGTTTACAACTGCAAATCTTTCGGGCAGCATTGAGAGCTGCATTGCCTGAGCATACTCAAGCTCTTTCCTCATTCGGATGTTATCATAGTTCTTTTTATACAGTATATCGTACTCTTTAAAATATTTTTTCTTTCTTCTATGTTCTAGAAATAATGCAAGCCCCATGAAAAGAGCTCCCGTTATAGCGGTCGGAAGATAATTACCTACGGCATTATTTTTTAATATGAAGATATCTACTAATATGGGAGGAATAAGAAAAATAAAATTAAGGCGTAGTATATCGGTTCGATTTAAGCGGAAAACCATCAAAGCTATGCAGAAAAAAAATATAAATGGGGAAATGTCAGAATCACTGTTGCTCCCGCTAGTAGTTCCTATTCTTATATTAGTTGAGCCGCTACTATCTTTATCTATCTTTACTAGTGAATCCTTCGCTACACTTTCAGTGTTTTTTTTATTTTTTACAGTGTTCTTCTTTGAGTTAGTTACATTACCGTTTGTTAACCCTACTGCTATAAGAATAACAACATGCAAAATGAAAAACCAATAAACATACTTGTGTATATTCGTAATGTTAAAAATCTTTTTGTAAAGAATGAGTGAGCATACTAAAATAATTAAGTCAGCAAGGAGAATTGTAGCGCTCCACATAAACGAATGCTCGGCGATCGAAACTATAAACGAAATCGCAAAAAATATGATAACTCCAATTATCATACCTTTTAGTAATTTCATGTTAGACGTATCAAGAGAAAGCTGGTACGACTTTTCCTTTGGAAGTGTAAGGTATTTATCTACATCAAATAGAGAATCCAACTTGTATTATTGAATTTTTATAGAGTACGCCGGAAAATACCGGCGCTAATAAGAAATTAAAAGTAATTATCGGGAGATAAAAAATTATTCTTCTGTAGGTGGAACGTATTCCTCGGGCAGCTGCATTCCTGCTCCGAAGAAGTAATCCTGCATCTGGTCTTCAAATATTTTATCGGTTGACGGTGATGATAAATCGAGACGGTATTCATTCACAACCATTTTAAAATGCTCTAAGAACATTTTGAATGCTTCTTTTGAAACGCTTTCATAAACTTTTTCGCCGATTTCACCAATTATCGGCGGCTTTGTCAAGCCCGGTAAATCCTTATCTAATTTTACGCAATGTACAATTCGCTCTTCAGCCATATATATTTTAATTTATTTTATTTTTTTGAAACATCTATAAGCCTGTTCTCAACAGTGCCTTCAATTACTTTTTGCGCAATAACTGCGTCAATCATTACATCTCTATCAATAACATTTGTATCGGTTAAAACTATTTCTTCGCCAACATCGCCGTAATATTTCTTGAACTGCCCGCCGAGATAATTATTTGTAGAGATTGTATAAGTTTTGTTATCATCAATATCTTTTCCATCGGCAGTTTTTATTGACACAATAAAATTATCATCGCCCGCTAAAACTTTTTTGCCGTCGTATTCAACCTTCAAGCCTGATACAATTGATAAATCGCTTGAGCCAAGCTCATCCATTTCTTTTACATAGGTGCGAAGATTATTTTTAAACATCTGCTTAACTGCTTTACCTGAAAGTTTTATTATCACAACAGTATTACCGAACGGATTTATTTCCCACATGTCGTTAATGGTTATTTCTCCCTTTGGCAAACTCTTTCTTATTCCGCCGGCATTCAAAACTGACAAGTCAGTTTTGAATTTGTTTCTCATTGCATCTGCCTGCCATTGCCCGAGATTGGATTCCTGTTTATACGAAGAGAACCAATCTTTCTTAAGAGAGCCTATAACTTTCAGTAAATCTTTCTGTATTCCGTTAACCATGTTTTCAACTTTTTGTCCTGCAGCTAAATCGAATGTGTTTGAATCTAGAACAGTTTCAATCAGTTTACCGTAACCCGAAATAACAGTATCCTTTGATACGTCAACTTTCAAATCAAGTTTACCTAAATATCTTGCGTATGAACCAGCCTGAACTATAAATACGTTATTTTTCATCGTAGGTTTAAATAAAGCCGTATGCGAGTGCGCGCCAACGATAATATCAACATCTTTATAAAATTTATCTGCAAGCTTTTTATCGTTGTCTAATCCAATGTGAGTTAATAGAACTATTACGTTACATTTTTCATCTTTGCAGAATTTTATTCCTTCATTTATTAATGAATCTGTATTCAGCATCTGCACATCCAGAACATTTTTCGGAACGGTAAGAGTCATTAAGTCCAAGGCTGTCAATCCAATAATACCAAACTTTACTCCGTTAATTGTTTTTGTTACCCATGGTTTGCCGATAGTTCTATTCAGTGATTTAAGGAATACATTTGCTGAAAGCACATCGAAGTTTGCTCCCTGAAGAACAGAATCAAGATGGAGTTCGCCGTAATCAAATTCGTGATTACCAACTACAAAAGCATCAAGCCCGTAAAGATTTAATAATTCAATTTGTGATTTTCCTCTTGTTAAAGATGAAATGGGTGTTCCCTGAAAATCATCGCCGCCGTTTAAGACGAGACTATTTGCAGTTCTGTACTTGTTAAGATAGCCGAGCATAGAACCTGTTCCGCCAACGTAGTATGTTGAATCAGTGCCACTCTTTGTAACTCTATAGGGAAGATTTCTTGAGTGAAAATCGTTCCAGTGGAGAATTGTAACGTCTTTTATATTCGGGTCGCTGTTTTCCTGTGAAAAGCAAACAGTTGAAATAAATAAAAGTACGAGTAATATTTTTTTAGTCATTTGAATTTTAAAATTAAAAAAGGGAGAACGTCTCCCTTGAATATAGTCAATACGCCGTAAATTTTTTATAGTTCAAAATAAAAATTCAATTAATTATTTCCAAGACAGGAATTAATTTTTAATTATTTTTAATTAACTGAGCAATATATTCTTTCTTGTTTCTTAATCGCTTCAGATAATTTTCGAAGCTCATGGCGCCGCCTCTATCCGGAAATTCTTTGCTCCAGACAATTTTCCAGGGACCTTTTTTATTTGTGTAGATTGTTTTTTCGTTGGCATTATGTTCCTTAAGTCGTTTTTTTAAATCGTCGGTGTGTCCTATATATATTTTACCGGAAGAAGAAGATTTTAAAATATAAGAGTAGTACATTTTATCCTTTGGCTTTTGACGGGATTTAATCATGAAAGCTTTTACAATTAAATCACACAGTTTATAAATGTCTCAATTATTTAAACCAATTAAATAATTTTCGAGTTTCAGGAATTCGCCTTCGCCAGAAAAGCTGATTATTTTAGAGAACGAAGTTATGTAAAAATTATCTGTCGGGATGACTGGATTCGAACTAGCGATTTCCTCGTCCCGAACGAGGCGCGCTACCGAGCTGCGCCACATCCCGATTCCAACCGGGATGTGCAAAAATCTCAGGCTGCACTACCCCGAAAGCATATAATATATTTATAATATTACTTCTTTAAAATCCATAATTCAGGTTATTTTTCACAGGATATAGCCTTGAATATCGAATACCATTATAGTAATTTTATTCATGCAATTCATTTCTTCATTAAATATTTATTAATTAATTTCTTAATCTACCTTAATGACTACTGAATACAAAGAGCCTGCCCCTTATAGAAGAGGAGAGGCGAACCCATTTGAAAGTATGATGGTACGATTCGACAAGGCTGCCGAATTATGCAAACTCGATGAAGGGTTATACAACTATTTAAAATATCCTGTGAAACAAGTTATAGTTTCTATTCCTGTAACAATGGATAGCGGCAAGCTTGAAGTGTTTGAAGGCTATAGAGTAATTCACGATAACATTCTCGGTCCATCAAAGGGTGGAATAAGATATGCTCCGGATGTTGACTTAGATGAAGTAAAGGCATTAGCATCATGGATGACATGGAAATGCGCGATTGCAAATATTCCTTACGGAGGCGCGAAGGGCGGCGTGAGATGCGACCCATCTAAATTATCAAAAACAGAATTAGAAAAAATAACAAGAAGATATACTTCTAACATGTTAGAAGTATTCGGACCCGACACAGATATACCGGCTCCGGATATGAACACAGATGAACAAGTGATGGCATGGATTATGGACACATACAGTATGCACAAAAGAAGAACTGTAACAGGTGTTGTTACAGGAAAACCAATTGTTATCGGCGGTTCAAGAGGAAGAAGAGAAGCAACCGGACGTGGAGTTATGATTGCAACTCTTTCTGCTTTGAAGAAAATGGAAATCAATCCTGAAGATACAACAGCAGTTATTCAGGGCTTTGGTAACGTAGGCTCCGTGAGCGCAGATTTGCTGCACAAACAAGGTGTTAGAATTGTTGCTATCAGTGATGTATCCGGCGGATATTATAATCCTACCGGAATAAATGTAGCGGAAGCAATTGAATATGTTGCTAAAAACAGAAGTCTTGCAGGTGGTAACTTTGGTGATAAAGTATCAAATGAAGAATTGCTTGAGCTTCCTTGCGATATACTTGTTCCTGCTGCAAAAGAAGATCAGATATCAGCACATAACGCAGGCAACATTAAAGCAAAATTAATTGTTGAAGGCGCTAACGGTCCTACATCAGCTGATGCAGACCAAATCCTTAGAGATAACAAAGTAATGGTTATCCCTGATATCCTTGCAAACTCAGGTGGTGTTATCGTATCTTACTTCGAGTGGGTACAGGATAGAATTGGTTACTTCTGGGAAGAAGATGATGTTAATAACAGACTGAACAGAATGATGAGAGAAGCATTTGAAAACGTGTACAATACAGCAATTAAATACGATACAACACTTCGTCTTGGCGCTTATGTTTACGCTATAGATAAAGTAGCCCAGGTTCTGAAACTAAGAGGAATCTACGGTTAACATTTATAAATAATGAATTATTCTAGAATTTCGTCCCGACTATTAGGGACGGAATTTTTTTATTTTAGATAGATACTTAAGCTAATCAGGTATTTGAATTTTATAAGCCGCAAACTGTTTTTTTCGGGGTTGTTATTTTTGTTTCTTATTCAAAACGCATTTCCTCAAAATAACTCTCAAAAGCTTAAAACCAATCTTGAAAATATTAACATTCTTCTTGATGCGAGTTTTGAACTTTTAGGAGACAGGCTGATTTTGAATAAGGACAAGGTTTATTTAATGCAAATAAATCACTCCGATAATGAAACCGAAAACTATTTTCGGAGTAGAATAAAAAGCAGATTCCCGGATTATAAAATTATTTCAGATGCAAACCTTGGAAGCGATGCAAAAATTGTAATAGACAGCCTTAGGCTTGATACGAAATACCTGAAGCTGTTTGAAAAAGATTTATTAGGTAATAAATTTGTTCAGCGGCAGGGAATTGTAAAGTACAATTGTGTTTTTGCCGGAATGGAAATTGAAGGATACAGATTTAACCAAAGCTTTACGGATGATTTTGAGCTTGACGATTTAAGCTCAGTGGAAAGCAATAAGTTTTTCTTTGCGCAGGGAGTTCTTCCTCCGCAAAGTTTCTTTGCAAAATACTTAATTCCTTCAATAGTAATTTTAGCATCTGCCACAGCAGCAATATTATTTTTTACCGTAAGAAATAAGTAGATAAGAAATAAGTAGAATTAATTTAAAAATTAAACTCAGCAACTTGAAATTAGGAAAAAGCTCACATTCATATCTAAAGTCCATTTGTATTATTTTTGCCCTCTGTCTATACGCTGCAATTTTTTCTTCATGCGGCAGCTCAAAAAAAGATAAGGAGTTAAACGATGACCCGGAAAAAGCATACGAAATAGCTTATAAAAAATATCAGAACAGAGATTACTATGATGCCATTGAAGATTTTGGTTTGATTAAATTAAAATATTCCGGTACAAAAGTTATCGATAGGGCGATTTTTTATCTGGGTATGAGTTACTCTGCCAGAAAGGAATATGTACTCGGCGCTTACGAATTTGAATACCTCTTGAAAAATTACCCGGGCTCTGAGCTTGCATTAAAAGCAAGATATCAATTGGCGATGTGTTACTACGGCTTGTCACCCGTTTATAATCTTGACCAGACCTACACAAAATATGCGATACAGGAATTCAGAAACTTTATGGATTTATATCCGAAAGACCCGCTTGCATCAGAATCGGAAAAAAGAATTATAGAACTTAAGAATAAGCTTGCGCTGAAAGAATACAAAGCAGCAGAACAGTATATGATTCTAGGAAATTACAAATCTGCAATTATTTATTACGATGCGTTGCTTGACGAATATTTTGAAACAGATTTAGCTGATGATGCGCTCTATGGAAAAATTCAGGCTTTAGTTGCTAAGAAGAAATATGTTGATGCAAAAAAAGAAATTGAAAGATTCGAATCAAAGTTCAGAAATAGTGATTTAACTGCAAAGGTAGAAAAAATTAAAACCCAGCTTCCAAATTAATATGCTTCTTCCAAAAAAAGTAAAAGACTCTCAGGTTCAGATGGTTGAGCTTGTTCTTCCTAATGATACTAATATTCTTGGTAATTTATTAGGAGGAAGGCTTATGCATTGGATGGATATTTCAGCAGCGCTTGCTGCTTCGAGGCATTGCAATAATGTTGCAGTCACTGCTTCAGTTGATAATCTTAATTTTCACATGGCTATCAAACTGGGAAATATTGTTCGGTTAAAAGCATCAGTAAACAGGGCATTTAGAACATCTATGGAAGTCGGTGTGAGGGTAGAAGTTGAATCGATTAAATCCGGTGAATTATATTTATCAAACAGTGCATACTTAACGTTTGTAAACTTAGATCCCGTCACAATGAAACCCATTCCTGTTCCGGAGGTTATTCCTGAGACAGAAGAGGAAATAAAAAGATTTGAGCAGGCTCTTCAAAGAAGAGACCAGCGTCTTGCTTCAATCCACGGCATCTACGGCACACCAAAAAAGTAATTCTGTATTAAAATCCCGCACATCAAAATTATATTTTAAAAATTCTTTTATAAATACCTTTTGGAATTTCATCTGCTATGATTGAAGAAAATAAAAACTATTTCGAGAGCAATAAACAACTCTGGAACGAAAGAACGGGTGTCCATGTCAAATCTGATTTTTATAATAACGAAGAATTTCTCGCAGGGAAAAACTCGTTAAATAAAATCGAGATTTCTGAACTTGGTAACGTAAAAGGAAGATCATTGCTGCATTTGCAGTGTCACTTCGGACAGGATACACTTTCCTTTGCAAGAATGGGAGCGAAGGTGACCGGTGTAGATTTTTCTGATGAAGCAATTAAAAATGCAAAAGAGATGA
>JBBRQV010000032.1:0-25656 GCA_038225955.1 Ignavibacteria bacterium
AAAGAATTTTTTTGCTTTGTAAGTTTCAGTATATCCTTTATCAATGTATGTACGTTTAGGGTCGCCTATAGCAGTCGAATCCATATCAAGAATCACCCATGTATTCTTATTTGCGCCTATTTCAAGTGTAAGTGAATCATTCTTTGATGCAAGAGTTTTTTGCTTCTCATCTTCAATTTTTTTGAGAGAGTCCTGAATTTCTTCAGGAGTTTTCTTTCCTAGAATTTTCTTTTCATTTTCTTTTACAACTTCATCAAACGATTTTCGCTGAATTTCAGGACCTTTTTCATTTTTACTAAGGAATAAAACATTTATCAATGAATATACTCCAGCACCAATCAATAAAAATATTACTACAATAAAAATTGTTTTTAACGGAGAAGAGTTTACATTTTTTGTTTTTACAATGTATCTTTTATCGGGATCGATAGTTGTATTTTTTTTATCTTCAGTTTCCCTTTGTATTTCAATTGGTTTCTTCTCTCTCGGAGGAGGGAAATTAAACTCGTCAGATTTTTTCTTGTTTTCTTTTTTTTCTTCTTTCTTTGTTTCCTGCTTAATTTCTTTTATGTCTTCAGTTTTCTTTTCTTCTTTCTTTGTCTCATCAGGCTTCTCTTGCTCAATTTTTTCTTCCGGCTTTACTTCTTTCTTATCATCGTTTCTTTTGAAGTCATCGATATTGAACTTATCGAATACTTCTTCTTTCTTTATCTCTTCCTGTTTTACTTTTTTAACTTCAAGCTTTGGCTGTTCAATTTTTTCTTCTTCTTTTTTTATATTCTCAAAAGCTTCAAGTTTTTCTTCCACGGGAAGTCTTTTTGTCGAGTAGCTTCCCATCTTTGCCTGCTCGTAATCTTTTAATATCTGGTCAGGACTTAACCCGATTGATTTAGCGTATTGCCTTAAGAATGCTCTTATGTATGTTTGTGGCTGGAAAGTGAAATCACCGTTCTCCATGTGCTCAAGAACAGCCATATTTAGTCTGGTATCTAAAGCTACATCTTTGAGAGTCATATTTTTTGACTCTCTGAAATATTTCAGGTCTTCTGAAAAAGTTTTTAACATGATTTGCGTAATGTAAGACTTAAAAATACTTTTAATTTAAAACTAATTAAAGGGAGATATTTAACGTTTTCGTTAAATTTTATCTGCAAAATAGGATGATTGTATTTTTAATGTAATGGCGGGTATAAAAAATAAACCCGCTGTAATTGGGTACAGCGGGTTTTTCAGTTCATAGCAAATAGCCAATGCCTCTTCTCTAAACAAGGACTACCTGCGTGGGTTGTAAATATATTTATGAAAGAGCGTAAAACTTTTAACTCAACTTAAGATTTCTCTTAGAGTTGAGTTAGGTTGAGAACTCCCTTAAAGGGGGTGATAAGAGAGTTCCAAAATTCCTTATTTTTTCTCAGCCTTCATAAACAATAAAGCCACGAAGCTGGATACGATTATTAAAATTGCAACTGATGATATAGTTACCATTGTTTTAGGGGGTTTAAATTTATTGAACAAATATATAGAGAATATAAGCGTTGGCAAAATAATTTTACAGTGAGTTGTATCTTGTATTTTTTGAGTAAATCTTTGATATACTTCAAAAACAAGCTAATTTTCGCACATCACTTTTGCGATTTGTATCTTGTTTTTCTTTAAAATCCAGGTTAATGCTACGTAAATGGAAGTAAAATTTAATTTAAATCCATTCCCCTCTTTACTTCGTTAGTTAGGTAAGCATTTTTTAACTAACCAATGGAGTACAAAATGAAAAAAGCAATTCTTCTAACTTTACTAACTGTAGTAATGATTGGCGGCGGAATATTCTATTACGCAAGTAATACGGAAGCATCTAGCCACAGAGAAGCACCAATCATCAGCGCTGATCCTCAGGCTGATAATACAGATGTATATGCATTCGTTGCAGCAGATGCGCCGACTGCATTAACTATTGTAGCAAGCTTTAATCCTTTCGAGGAGCCTGCCGGTGGACCGAACTTTAATAAATTCGGTACAGATGTTACTTACGAAATCAAAATTGATAACGTTGGCGACAGAGTCGAGCACGTTACATATCAATTTTTATTTACAGATATAGTAGCAAACAGCAATACATTCCTTTACAATACAGGTTCAGTAACGTCTTTAAATGATCCTGATTTAAACGTAAAACAAACTTACATAGTAAAAAAGATTGTTAATGGTACAACAGTATGGACATCTTCAGCGATGCCTGTTCCCCCTGCTTACGTAGGTGGTCCGGTACCAACCGACCCGAACTATGCAGGTCCTGTTTCAATGCCTGACTATAATTCTTTAATGCAGGCAGCTGTTCAGCCTCTTCCTTCAAGCGGCGGTAAAGTTTTTGCAGGTCCTACAGACGATGCATTCTTTGTTGACTTAGGCGCAACTTTTGACTTATTGAAAATAAGACCAAACGCTCCGGGTAACGGTGGCGGTGGTAAAGATGCTTTAGCAGGATACAATGTACACTCAATCGTAATTCAGGTTCCTAAATCAGAAGTTACAAGAAACGGAAACGGAAATCCTTCAGCAACAGATTCAAACGCAATCGTTGGTGTATGGTCAACTACTTCCAGAAAATCTTTAACAGTAATTAATTCTGACGGAACAAGACAAGGTTCAGGTCCTGATGTTCAGGTTTCAAGATTAGGTATGCCTTTAGTAAACGAAGTAGTTATCCCAATCGGAAAAAAAGATATGTGGAACGGTTCAAAACCGGTTAATGATGCACAGTTTTTAAGTTATGTTACATCACCTGAGTTAGCAGGAATTATAAACGCGCTTTATCCTGTAACAGATGATATCCCTACAACTAATAGAAACGATTTAGTTGCAGTATTCCTAACGGGTGTTGCTGGATTAAACCAAAGACCTCAGGATACAAGAACTCCTTCCGAACAATTAAGAATTAACTTAGGTATTGCTCCTGTTGCATTTGCCAGTGAAAACAGACTTGGTGTTATTGCAGGTGATAATGCAGGTTTCCCTAACGGAAGAAGACTAAAAGATGACGTTGTTGATATTTCTTTAAGAGTTGTAGCAGGTGTACTTTTAGGACCTCCTTTCAGCACAGGCATTAATAATCAATTAGGCGATGGTGTTCAAAGAAATGATGTTGCATTCCAATCAACTTTCCCATACATGGCAGCTCCTCATTCAGGTTTTGAAAATTCACACGGTTCTATCGTTGGTATATTCAATACAGGCGGACCAACAACCCAGCCGACTTCATACGGACTTCAGCAAAATTTCCCAAATCCATTCAATCCTACAACTGAAATCAGATACAATTTACTTAAAAATGATAAAGTTTCAATTGTAATTTATGACATGCTTGGAAAAGAAGTAAAAACTTTAGTTGATGGAAACATGAACGCAGGTGTTAATTCAGTTATCTGGGATGGTACAACTAGCCAGGGAGTTACTGCAGCAACAGGAACTTACTTTGTAAAGCTTACCTCATCTGCAGGTGTTGATACAAGAAAAATGATGTTACTTAAATAATAAATTTGTCTGTCAATAAATTTCCTCCGGTGAAAATAAAATTTGCCGGGGGAATTTTAAATAAGATTATGAAAAAAATATTAATACTCAGTTTAGCAGTTATAGTTTTAGGAATCGGGACATGGAAGTTTTTTGATTACAAAAAAAATAAAGTCCGCAATAATGTAATGGGAATGCTTAACAGCAAAACCTCCTATGTATCAAATTCACAATCAACCGTTGACAGGTATATTTCCAAGACTGAAGAAGATTTAAGGACCAACCCTGAGAATATAAATTTATTGGTAAAAACAGGGTATGCATACATTCAGAAAACAAGAGAAGAAAACGACCCGCAGTATTATGAAAATGCAAAGAACTATCTCGAGAGAGCTTTAGAATTAAGTGATAACAAAAGCGCAGATGCGTTCGGTGGACTTGGTTCAATTTATTTATCAGAACATAAATTTAAAGAAGCACTTGAAGTAGGAAAGAAAGCAAGAGAGTTTAATATGTATTCAGCTTACCTTTTAAGTGTTATCGTAGATGCGCAAGTAGAGCTTGGCATGTACGACGATGCTGTAAAATCTGCTCAGGAAATGATAAACACACGACCTGACCTAAGCTCGTACTCCAGAATTTCATACATAAGAGAAATACACGGTGACTTACCGGGAGCAATAGACGCAATGAAAATGGCAATAACAGCAGGCGCTCCAAGCGGAGAAAATACTGCATGGTGTACAGTTCAGTTAGGAAATCTATATTTTGTATCAGGCGATAGAGATTCGGCGAAAATTCAATATCAGAATGCACTGGATAAATACCCTGATTACATTCATGCCCTGAGTGGACTTGCGAAAATAAAATTGCATGATAACGATTATAAAGCAGCCATACAAATCTATGAAAAAATTACAGAGAAGAATAAACTACCAGAGTTTTTAATAATGCTTGCAGACTTGTACAAAATTTCCGGCGACAATGAAAAGGCGCAGGAGACTTATAGTAAAGTAAAATTCATTAATACTTACTTTAAAGAAAAAGGTGTTGATACTGATTTAGAGCTGACACTTTTTAATATAAATCAGGGAAAGAATTTAAAGGATGCGATTAAGACTACAGAGAAATATATCAAGGAAGGTAATAACAGTTTCAAAACATACCATACACTTGCATGGGCGCAATATAAAAACGGTGATATTGAAGATGCAGTAAAAAATATTGAGACTTCATTAAAAATTGGAATTAAAGATCCACTATTGATGTATCATGCAGGTAAAATTTATGATAAAGCAGGAAACACAGCTAAGGCAATAGAATTTACATCTTATGCTCTAAACATATCGCCTTGGCTGGATAAAACAGAATAACAGAATAATAATTTCTAAAATGAAAAAGAAAATATTTTTTACATTAATATTTTTATTTATAACATACATACCATCGGTAATTTTTGCTCACCCGATTGATCTAGATAAGCTATCAAGAGTTGATATAAGCTGGCTGTATTTGCAGTTGGGATTCACTCACATTCTTCCCTATGGATTTGACCATATTCTTTTTATAGTCGGGCTTTATTTAATGTGCAAAACATTGAAGCAGGTGATTATGCTTGCTACTACTTTTACGATAGCACATTCAATTACACTGGCGCTTGCTATGTTTAATGTAGTAAGGATTCCTTCTTATATTGTAGAGCCGTTCATAGCAATTACAATTTTAGCAGTAGCAATAGAAGTAATTTTTGTAAAAGATTTTAAAAAAATAACCATAGCGATTGTATTTTTCTTCGGCTTAATTCACGGTCTGGGGTTTGCAAGCGCATTACAGGAGCTTGGGCTGCCGCAAAAGGAATTCGGCTCAGCATTGGTTTTATTTAATGTTGGCGTAGAGCTTGGACAGATATCGGTTATATTTATATGTTATGCTTTATTCGGCAGGTGGACAAAAGATAAAGTTTGGTACAAGCAAAAAGTAGCAATACCAATCTCAATTGTTATAGCTCTCACAGCACTGTACTGGACCTTTGAAAGAGTTTTTATGAGTTAATTTACACGGGAACAAAACGAATATATTTCACTGAATATATTCCATGGAGAAACACAAATGCCTTCTTATGAGAAACAGAAGGCATTTTTATTTATAGAAAATAATTTAAAGTGTATTTAAGAAACTTTTGTATAAAATTTATCAGTGTATTCCTGTACCATTCTTTCCGTGCTGAAATATCCCGCAAGATTTTTTATCGATGCTCTCATTTTTTTAATCCATTCAACCGGAAGATTATGTGCATCCCTTAAATAGAATAATGGCAAAATTTCTTTTTCAAGAGTAGTGTACATTGAGTTGGCTTCAAACCAGTCTTTTTGATCAAGAGAAACGGAATCCGATTCATCAACTGAATCTATCTTCCATCCAAGCTCCGGCGCATAGGCTTCATCCCACCAGCCGTCAAGAATAGAAAAATTCAGTCCGCCGTTTGCAATTACTTTCATTCCGCTTGTACCCGATGCTTCCTGAGGTCTGCGTGGATTGTTAAGCCATACATCGCAGCCTTGTACAAGACGCTTTGCAACTTCGAGTTCATAGTTCTCAAGAAAAATAATTTTATGATTCAAAGAATTATCGTTCATGTATGCAACTATCTCTGCAATGATTGCCTTCCCTTCGTTATCTTTAGGATGAGCCTTTCCTGAGAAAATGAACTGCACAGGCATTTTTGCATTCGTAAGAATACTTTTTAATCTGTTTAAATCTTTGAATATCAAATCCCCTCTTTTATAAGTAGCAAATCTTCTTGCGAAGCCAATCGTGAGCGCATTTTCATCTAAGACTCCTTCAGCTTCCTGAATTTTTTCATAGGCTGCACCTTGTGATTTAAGATGATCTGACAATGAATCACGAACAAAATTTATAAGTCTGTACCTGTTCCTGGTTCTTGACTTCCATAAATCTTCATCAGGAAGCATGCTTATTTTATTCCACACATCTGCATCTTTAATCCACTCTTTACCGAACTTGTTTATATAAAGACGTTCGGAATATTTTGATAAAAATGATTTTGTATGAATACCATTTGTAATAGAATCAATTTGCGACCTGTCTTGAGGCAAGTTCCACATCTTTCGCGATACTTCTCCGTGAAGCTTGCTTACTCCATTAATGAAATTAGAATTATTAATGGCAAGGTTTGCCATATTGAACCTGTTATTAGAAGTATCATGATTATATAAATCGCCCTGTTCAAAGAATTCGTCAAAAGAAATTTTTAATTTTTCTTCTGCATAGGTTTTGAAATACTTTTCAACTAATCCCCTCTCAAAAATATCTATTCCTGCGGGAACAGGGGTATGAGTTGTAAATATATTGGAGTTGTAGCAAATCTTTTTGGCTTCCTGAAACGAAATATTCAGTTCTTTCATTTTATCAGCAATTCTTTCGAAGCATAAAAATGCTGAGTGCCCTTCATTCAAATGAAATGCTTTTATATTATAGCCAAGTGTATCAAGAAGTTTTTTACCTCCTATACCAAGCAATATTTCCTGCTGAATTCTTTTCTCTGAATCTCCGCCGTAAAGAATATCTGTTATCCTCTTATCATCAACAGTGTTCTCATCAACAAAAGTATCAAGCATGAATAAATTTATTCTGCCGACCATAAGTTTCCAAATCTGGGCTTTAACTTGTCTGCCGGGCATATCGATAGAAATTTTTATTGGTCTGTAATGGTCATCGATAACAAGGTGCATAGGAAGTGTTTCAAAGAAGTTTTTCTCATACAGCTCAGATTGCCTTCCTTGTTTATCAATATACTGTCGAAAATATCCGTAAAGATATGCAAGTCCTACACCGACAAGTGGTAAGCCTAAGTCGGAAGAGGATTTCATGTGGTCGCCGGAGAGAACTCCAAGCCCGCCCGAATATAATTTTAAACAATTTGCAATTCCAAACTCGGCTGAAAAATATGCAATCGTAGGTGAAACTATTTCTGAATAAGATTCTTTAAAGCTTGTATCAGCAGAGACGTATTTTTTATAATCTATATATACTTCAGTGATTCTATCTCTTAAATTTTTCTTTTCGATTGTTTCAAGTAGGTAGTGATGGTTTATAGAGTCCAGAAATTTTATAGGATTTCTGTCGCTCCACACCCAAAAATCTTTATTTATCTCTTCGAAGACTGAATAAAATTCGTTATTCCATGACCACGATAAATTGTAAGAAAGTTCTTTTAGCTGATTTAATATTTCTTGCATTATGGGGGAAAAATTTAGAAAAGAGTTAAAATATACATTATCGGAGTTTTAAAACACTTAAAAATTTTCCTATGTTTATTTTCGTTTAATAAGTAATTTAGTATAACAAAATTTAATTTTATGAAAACAATTTTATCTATAGCGGCTATATTGTTTTTATTTGCAACTGCTAAGGCAGGCAACGTATATGTTACAAAATACGATTACCAGGCAGATGTAAAAGTAAAGGTTGTAGATTATGATTATCAAGCTGATTTACTTGTGTACCTGACCGACTACGACTATCAGGCAAGCGGAAAAGATCAGAATTGGTTCTTCACTAAATATGATTACCAGGCGGGCATGAAAGTTTTTTTTGTCGATTATGATTACCAAGCTGATTTAAAAATTTACTATGTAAAATATGATTATCAGGCTCAGTGGAATAAATCTAACAAATTTACCGGGCGATTTAAAAATTAAAACTTTACTCTGCAAATGATATTTCCAAAAAAGATAAACAGAACTGAGACTAACTCATTACAGATTGTTTGGAATGACGAGACGACATCCAACCTTGACATAAAATTATTAAGGGATGAGTGTCCCTGCGTGCATTGCAAAGGCGAGTCCGTGATTTTCGATACATACATTCCGCTAAAGGCACCGTTCAAAGCAGCGGGATTTTATGAAATAGAAAAGATAGAAAAAATCGGGAACTATGCTATACAAATTTTCTGGAAAGACGGACACAATACGGGAATATACTCATGGGACATGCTGAGGGAATTAGGAAAAGAAACACAATCCGAAACTAAATGAAAATTACAGTTCCTACTTTATTAGTAGATAAAGAAAAATGCTTTACTAATATAAAATTTATGTCTGAGAAAGCAATCAGGCATAATCTTATTTTCCGCCCGCACTTTAAAACACATCAGTCGCACGAAATAGGAAAATGGTACCGAGAGTTTGGAGTAAACAAAATTACAGTTTCCTCCTTATGTATGGCAGATTATTTTGTCTCGGACGGATGGAACGATATTACGGTTGCCTTCCCTGTAAATATTCTGGAAATAGACCGCATCAATTTTCTCGCAGAAAAAATTCCTCTGAACATTCTTATTACTTCTAAAGATGTCGTTACAATTCTGAATAAATCTCTTAAGCACAAAATAAATTTCTTTATAAAAATTGATACCGGAACTAAAAGAACCGGAGTAGATGCAGAAAATAAAAATGAGATTGATGAAATTTTAACTGAAGCAAAAAAAGACGACAAATTAATTTTCATAGGATTCCTTGCGCACTCGGGTCACACCTATAAAGCAAAATCAATTGACGAGATAAAAAATATTCACAGCAAAGAACTTGAGATTCTGAACAAGTTAAAAAATATTTACAAAGAAGATTACGATAAAATAACTTGCTCAGTCGGTGATACGCCAGCCTGCAGTTTGCTTGACAACTTTGAAGGTATGGACGAAATACGGCCAGGTAATTTTATTTTTTATGATTTGCAACAATGGAAAATCGGTTCATGCTCAATTGATCAAATTGCTGTTGCAATGGCCTGCCCTGTAGTTTCAAAAAATGAAGAGAGAAAGGAAATTTTAATTTATGGAGGAGGAGTTCACTTTTCAAAAGAAGTGTCTTCATTGGAAGATGGCACTCCATATTTTGGTTTTATTGTAAAGTTAAATGAAAACGGATGGGAGCTGCCCGATAAGCAAAGCTATCTCCGCGCCCTCTCGCAAGAGCACGGAATAATAAAAGCGTCGGATGAATTATTTAATGATATAAAAATAGGCGATGTAGTAGGAGTTCTTCCAATCCACTCATGTATGACTGCCGACTGCATGAAAAAAATGTTCACGCTCTCCGGCGAAGAAATAGATATGATGCGATACTAAAATTATTTTATAAGAATCATTCTTTTCGTACCTGAAAAACCATCTGTTTGTAATTTATAAAAATACACTCCCGATGGAAAATTTTGCCCGTCGAAAGTGTATGAGTAGTTTCCCGTTTGATTGTACCCATTGCGCTTTCAGGGATGAAGCTGAAATTAAAAAAATGAGAATATACTTTATCATATTTGCAAGAATCGTTAGATTAATTATAAGCTATGTATTGTAACATAATCAAAATTTACACAAAGAAATTCCTTTTTACAAAGAAACTTTTCTTAATTTGTGAGTAAAAATTATGAAAGATTTAAAACTAACGGCATTACTGAAAACTTTCTCTAAACAGGAAACTAAAGAATTTGAAAAATTTCTTCAATCTTCCTATTTGAACACTTCAGGTGACTATGTGTCGAATTTTTTCTCCAATATAAAAAAACATTATCCAGATTTTACATCTGAAAATTTTACCAAGCAAAGTATATTTAAAGAAATCTATCCGAAGGAAAAATACAATGATGCAAGAATGAGAAAACTGGTTTCGGAAACTATGCGTCTGGCATTAGATTATCTCGGTACGAAAAACTTTCTTAATAATGAGCAAGCAAAAGGAATGAACATTCTTGAGGAGCTTCAGGAGAGAAACGTAGATTCCCTCTTCGAAATGAAAAGTAAGGAACTTCTGAAAAAAGTGGAATCCAAAAAAATAAAAGATTACGAGTACTATCGTGAAAAATACGAACTCACACAAGCGCTAAAATCGTTTTACTTCAAAAGAGAAAGAAAAAAATCTATACCACTGTTTGATGAAGAGATAGAGTCACTTGCAAAATATTTCACATTATTATTTACTCATAAATTTATAGAGAGATACAAAGAGAAAAGAAGTTTCACAGATGTGAATTTTTCCCTCCCTTTTTTCGATGAGATAAATAATTTCGCGGCAAAAAATATTTCCGGCAAAGAAAATCTTTTTGATTTGTATTACACCGAACTCCTTCTGCATATTAGCGGAGAAGAAAAATACTATTTTTCTTTAAAACACATTAAAGAGAAAACCTTCAACAAACTGAATAGCAATACTCTTGCTAATATCTACTCCACTCTTACAAATTATGCAACGGAGCAGCTTGAGCAAGGTAAGATAAATTATCTGAATGAACTTTTTAATCTTCAAAAAGAAATATTAAAAAGAAAATTGTACGAAAATATTTTTTCCGAATTTTTATATATAAATATAGTTACAACTGCATTACGTCTGGGAGAAATAAAGTTTGCAGAGAAATTTATACTCGATTATAAAAGTAAAATGAATAAAGATATAAGGGACGACACTTATAATTACTGCCTTGCAAACATCCATTTTTCAAAAAAGAATTTTTCAGCATCACTTGAAACTATTTCACGTATTAATTTCAGTTTTTCATTACATAAGTATTTAATAAAAAATCTTACTCTGAAAAATTATTACGAGTTAAATGAATTTGATTCAAGCTACTCACTTATAGATTCATTCAAGCACACACTCAAACGCGATAAGTCAGTTCCTGAAAATGTAAAAATACTCATTACAAATTTTACAAATTTCGTAAGAGAGCTTATAAGAATAAAAAACGGTTACAAGAAAAAAGACGATATAGAATCAAGAATAAAAAAAGAAGTTACTGCTGAAAAATTTTGGCTTATTTCTAAGGTTAGTGAGTTTAAATAAATAAATACTTTATATATATTTATGAAAACTAACCTCATGAAAAGTATAACTATTGTAATAGGGTTACTCCTATTCGGGATTATATTGTGCTTCCATTATCCCAAAACGGCCTCTCAGAAAAAAAACATTCAAAGTAAAGAAGATGCTTCCGAAGAATCGAAAAATGAAAAGATGGAACCTTCCGAATGGTTCTATACACAGCGAGCATATCCGTTAGAGGAGATTCCCGTTGAAAAATATTTTGATGCAATGAGTAAAAAGCAAAGCCTTGCCTTGCAGACAAGTATGAGTATTCCTTGGAATCTCCTGGGACCAACAAACATCGGCGGAAGAGTTTGCTGCATAACTTCAGACCCTGTAAATCCAAATATAATTCTAATCGGCTCAGCAGCGGGCGGAATTTTCAAAACTACAAACGGCGGAACGAACTGGGCTCCTAAAACGGACTTTGCTCCGGCATTAGGAATGGGGTGCTTAGAGATGGACCCGAACAACTCAAACATAATTTACGCAGGTACCGGCGAAGCAAACTCTGCCATAGACTGCTACCCCGGGTATGGAGTATTAAAATCTACTGATAAGGGAGAGACATGGAATGTTATCGGACTCTCAGACGTATTGAACATTTCTGCAATAAAAATTCATCCGCTTAACTCAAATATTATTTATGCCGCAGGAATGGCATACCGTTCAAAGAGTGTGAACAAGGGAATTTATAAATCTACCGATGCAGGCACAACCTGGAATAAGGTTTTATTCGTAAGTGATTCAACTTCAGCAATTGATGTCGGAATAGATTACACAGATGTAAATATTGTATATGCTGCCTTTTGGCAGAGAACACGACCACCAGGTGTCTCCAGCACAGGCGGGCTTACAAGCGGATTATACCGCTCAAGTAACGGAGGAGCTAACTGGACTTTACTGGGAACAACTAACGGCTTACCTGCTCCGGCAGCTACTACAGGCAGAATAAATATTAACGTTTCAAAATCCAGCCCTTCAATTGTTCATGCAATTTATAAAACAACGACAGGCAATAATATCAGCGGTGTTTATAAATCAACTAACAAAGGATTGAACTGGACTACGATGGCAACAACCGGGGTTGAGTCTTCAGGTTTTGACTGGTACTTCGGTCTAATAGAAACTGATCCGACGAATCCAAACACATTATACATAGGCAGTGTCGATGTTTTTAAAACTACAAACTCAGGCGGAAGCTGGACTAACATGACTAATGCTTACTCCGGTACTTTCGACCAGCAGCATCCCGACCAACATTGTCTCTGGATAAATCCTACGAATACCCAATCTCTTATATTGGGAAACGATGGCGGAATTTTTACATCAACTAACGGTGGAACGAACTGGACAAAAAAATATGATTTACCTATATCACAATATTATGCGGGATGTGTAGATTTTTTAAACCCTGCAAAAAAATACGGCGGTACACAGGATAACGGCTCACATGGTTCTGTTAATGCTGGTCCTGCCGGATGGCAAGTTTTATATGGTGGTGACGGTTTTCAAAGTCAGGTAGATTATACAAATTCCAATATAATTTATATGGAATCACAAAACGGAGGCATAGGAAGAAGCGATGATGGTGGCAACAATTTCACAGGCTTAGGTAACGGATTGGATTTAACAAGAACAAACTGGTCTTCACCTTACATGCTTGATATTCAAAATCCAAGCATAGTTTATTTTGGCTCTTACCTTATAAACAAATCCACGAACAAAGGAGATAGCTGGACTGTTATAAGTCCGGACTTAACCAAGGGAGCTAACGGAAGACTTGGAACGCTTACTGCTCTCTCAAATGCTGTACTGCCTTCAACTCAAAGAGTAATTTACACGGGTGCCGATGACGGAAGAGTAATGGTAACCACAAACTCCGGAACGAACTGGACAGATATTTCTGCAGGGCTTCCTGTCAGATATATCACTGATGTAGTTGCCGATAAAAGAAATCCCGCAATTGCCTATGTAACACTCAGCGGATTTAACCTTGATAACACGAGTACTCATATATACAGAACAACAAATTACGGAGCAAACTGGAATAATATTTCGAGCAACTTACTGAACGTTCCTGCGAACTCATTGATAATTGATTACAATAAGGATTCAACTTTGTTTGTGGGCACAGATGCTGGAGTTTATTATACAACACGATTAGGTGCAAGCTGGGTACAGCTTGGAACAGGATTGCCGAACGCTCCCGTCTTTGATTTAATTTATCATCAGGCATCAAAGAAATTAATTGCAGCTACACACGGAAGAAGTATGTTTGAAATTGATATTTCAAATTTACCAAGCAGTATAAACAATAATTCACAAATCGTTTCAAATTTTGTTTTGAAACAAAACTATCCGAATCCATTTAATCCCGAAACGAATATTTCTTTCGAGTTAAAGCAAAAATCTTTTGTTGCATTAAAGGTGTTTGATTTATCCGGGAAGGAAGTTGAGAAATTATTTGAAGGAGTAAAACCTGAAGGTAGCTATGATGTGAAGTTTAACGGCGCAAACTTATCAAGCGGAGTTTATTTTTATAGATTAGAAAGTGATAACTTCACTGATGTTAAAAAGATGATTCTCGTAAAATAAAATTTTTCAATAAAAACGAAAAGACCTTTATCGGAATTCCGGTAAAGGTCCTTGGGATTTCTACGAGGTGAGTCGCACAATTATTTTATCAATACCATCTTCTTTGTTTCAGAAAAATTTCCTGCCTTAAATTCATAAAAATAAGTGCCGGACGGAAAATCTCCTGCATTAAAATTCACACTATATGCTCCGGCAATTTTATAAGCGTTTACCAATGTACTTACTATCTTACCTGAAACATCGTATATATTTAGTCTAACAAATTCATTTTGTTTTAATTCATACTTTATATTGGTTTCAGGATTAAACGGATTTGGATAATTCTGCTTTAAGCTGTAATTATGTATACGAACATTTTCATTCGGAATACTAACAACTAATTGAGATTCAGGCCGGCTGTATATTGCATCAGCTGTAGATACAAGTATTTTATTGTTATAGTTTATTATATTTCGAAAGTCCGCCCAGAACGGACCTTCACCCGTGACTTCCTCCCATAATGCTCCATCGTTAGTGCTGCGGAAAACCCCACGTCCTCCGGCAGTTTGAGTGCAGAATAAATTTGTACCAACTTTTATTACTGAAGAAACATAAGGATCGCTGCCAAGTCCATTATTGAGTATAGTCCAGTTAGCGCCTGTATTAGTTGACCTGTGTACACCGTGTCCCGTTCCTATGTACATGGTTGTACCATCTACAAAAATATCAAATACCTGCGGAGTAAAGCTTTGAAAGAATGTAACAGCTTGCCACGTAGCAAAATTATCCGATGATTTCACAAGTGAGTTTGAAACTCCTTCACTTCCCGCAAATAAAACACCGTTCACTTTAGCAAAGCAATCGATAAATTTTTGTGTGCCGTAAAAAGAGGTCGGTGCCCATGATTGCCCATCATCGGTAGATTTTAATATTCCGTTGTAAGTGCCTATGTAAAAATTTGTTCCGTCTATAAACATACATCTGACTTTTAAATCGTTTCCTGTTAAGCCGGTATTCTGTGCAGTCCAGCTTACGCCTGAATTAATTGTATAAAATACTCCGCCATCCGTTAACGAATAGATTCTGTTTCCTGATGAATAAATATTGTTGCACTTCAGATTGTTGCCGTTATTTACAGATATCCAATTATCACCACCATCAGTTGATTTGTAAACTCCGTTAATTGCAGATGCAGAAAATAATGTACCGCTTACATTAATTATTTTATTTGCTTGTACGCTGCCTGCTGACAGTCCTGAAATTTTCTGAGTCCACGTTGCTCCATTATCTGTAGTTGCATACATAGCTTTTCCATAGGTGCATGTGAGTAATTTCCCCGGTAAGGAAGTCAGCCAATAGAAAAACGGATAATCTGTCGGAAGCCCGGAATTCATGTTCGTCCATATATTATCACCAAGAGTATAAACTCCGCCATTACCTGAAAGAAAAAGAGTATTATTAAAAATATAAAGACAGCGCGCATTTAACTGACTGCCTGTAAGATTGTAATTTGCAGAGCTCCAGCTTGAGCCGTTATTTGAAGAGACATAAAGCCCTCCGCCAAAATAAACTAAGTAAAATTTATTATTGAATTTATTTATACAGTAAGGAGCTGTTGCTGCGGGAAGACCTGTATTAATTAAAGTCCAGTTTGTAAAAGCTCCTGTAGAAAAATATAATCCTGACTTTGTTCCTGCTACGAGCGTGTCATTTGAGTAATATAAACTTTTCGCACTGACTGCAGAACCCATATTGTTTGAAATATTGTTCCAGCTGCTTCCGTTGTTAGTTGAACGGAACACTCCGCTATCTGTCGCAATGGCGATATCGTTATTAATAGTTATTGCCATATTAATTCCCTGTGAAAGCCCCGTAAGTCCCGTATTAATTTTTTGCCAGTTATTTCCGCTGTTAGTAGTTCTGTACATTCCTCCCCCGTTAGTATTTGAGTAATTTGCTCCCATGAAAACGGCAGAGGCATTTGAAGTGAATGTAGCCGGATAAAATCCATAGTCGGTTATTCCGTTATTTACCGGAAGCCAGTTTTCACCGTCGTTAGTGGATTTGAATACCCCGCTTCCGTTACTCCCACAATAAATTGTATTTGTTGATGGTACTGCATAAACGGAAAATATTACGCCTCCGTCAACTCCTGCATTAGCCCTCGACCATTGTGAAAAAGAATTTGAGTAAATAAAAAGGATTAGAATAAGAATAAACTTTTTCATAAAAAAATTAAATAATTTTTAGAAATATTATTTACTCCCATACGGGGGGTGGAAGGGTTCGGCGGACGGAATAATTTATGTAAATAAAATAATATTAAATCAAAAAACAATCAACATATTATAAAGTGTTATGGGGAAAGGCGTGATAAATCCCAGCTGTTTCCATTTTTTTCATAGCTGATTCTATCGTGAAGTCTGCTTTCCCTTCCCTGCCAGAATTCAAAATAATCGGGAATCAATCTGAAACCGCCCCAGAAATCAGGAAGAGGCACTTCTTTTCCTGCAAACTCTTTATCGTAGTCCGCAAACTTTTCTTCTAACGCTTTTCTGCTTTCTATCTTCGAGCTTTGTATGGACGCCCATGCGCCTATCTGGCTCTCAACAGGACGTGAGTGGAAATAGTCGGCAGATTCTTCCCTACTGATTTTATCTATTCTGCCCTCAATTCTTATTTGCCTGTGAAGCTCTTTGAAAAAAAACAACATTGAGCCGTTAGGATTTTCAATTAGCTCTTTACTTTTTCTTCCGTGATAATTCGTAAAGAAAACAAAACCCATATCGTCCACTCCTTTTAGAAGCAATACTCTGGAAGAGGGTTTTCCTTCCTTAGTGCAGGTAGAAAGTATAAATGCGTTTGTATCATCAGAATCAATTTTCATTGCTTCCCCAAACCATTTTTCAAATTGCTGCAAAGGATTTGTATCAGCATCTTTAATATCAAATTCTTTTGATATGTAGTCTCTTCTTAAATCTGCGTAGTTCATTTTATTGTTATTATTTTGGATAAAATTCGTAAGAAAAGGTACAATATTAAATTCAATAATTGATGGACAAAAATAGTAAAAAAATCTTTTTCTGTAAATTTTCGTATAATTCAGGGAACTAAACGTCTTATTTTGGGATTAAAAATAATGAGGAATATACTCAATAATGAATTTAATCTTAAATTTAAGATGACTAAATTTAAGGCTTTAGTAAATGAAGGGTAACTTGACAGAAAACAACGACGAAAAAGATATAAAACAGAAAGAAACCTATTCTCTTGAGCAAAGTATCCTTGATGATATAAATGCATACGAAGCTAACGGAAACCGCATTATTGAATCAAAAGATCTGACAGAACCGATTGTATCTGAAAAAATTGAAGATACAAACGAAGAAGAGAAAAAAGATGAGCTTAAACAAACAATTCAATCCGCTGCTTCAGGTGAAAGCAATTATCAGATAAACTTAATAAATGAAAATTTATTAAGGATAAGAGTTAAGACAAGAAAAGGTGTTAATATAGATTGCTCAGTAAAGGATACAAAATCTTTAACTGAAACACAAAGCAACAGATTACATCTCCATCCTAAGTCGGGCGACGAGGTTCAGGAAGTAGAAATAATAATTTCAATTGACCCTTCCACCGGCGATTTAATCGTAGAAAAAAAAAAAGATGAAAACGGGCAGATAAGTTCTGCGCCGCTTTTTACTCCAAATCCCGATGTAGAAAATCTCATAATGCCCGTTGATTTAGGCAGACCTGACGAGCCAATTATTCCGCTTACAGAAGATGAATTGCTTCAGGAAAAAATCGGGAAGAAAAATCCTTTTCATCTTAGCCGGCTTGCATACAGAAGAAATATGGTAGTCGGTTTAATCTCCGCTGTTGTATTTGCCTGTATAAGCTCAATTATGTTTTATAATTATCTCGGTAAGACAGAAACAAAATCAATTGAACCGGAAAAAAGATTAGTTGTCATTAATGATATTCCAGTAAAGATAAATTTTAAAGAATACGAAGACCCTAATAAACCAAAGGAAGAACCTAAGCCAACCGATGGAACAAGTCCAACTAATAAAATTACTCCGCCTGTTATAACGAGAAACATTATTAAGGCGCCCAAAATAAACAGACCTAAAAAAATAGACACAACTGCAGACTCTAACCTTACTAAAGATGCTACAAAGGAATTGGATTCACTAAGAAAACTTCAGGCAAGCAACGACAGTCTGAAGAAAGTTGACTCGCTTAAAACTGCTAACACAAATCCTAATTACAATATTCCTGATTCACTAAAAAAAGGATTCAGTGAAGGAGAGCTTGGTTTGAGAATGAGTTACCCGCAGAATTGGAAAGTAATTGATATGAGAAATATCGATAAGAGCACTGAAAAATTCAAAGGTGTGATATTAACTGATACAACTGCAAAAGAAAGCGGCACTGCAAATATATTTATCGCGCTTAATAATGAGGGCAATGAATTTAATTCAGCCGAGTTTAAGAAAACATTTCCTATTAACGACAGCACTGCAACAGCATACGTGAACGAACCTAAAACTCAGGCAGGCTCAACTACATTAAGATTTTATATTTTCTTTAAGACAGATAAACTTTCTATTAATGCACAGATAAAGAAGCAGTATTTTGACCAGTACAGGCCAATTATTGAGGCAATAATAAAGACGATAAATATCGCTCCTCCTGCCCCGCCGAAATAGTAAATAAAAAAAATTTATAAAATACAAAAGGCTTACCGGTAAGAGGTAAGCCTTTGTTTTTATCTGCTGCCCAAGGGGGAGTGGCACAAACCTTCGGCAATAGATTTATATACCTTTTATTGAAATACTAAAAATTAATAAATCCGTTAAATAAACCGAGCTTTCTCGTATCCGGAAAAAACGAGTTCAGTATCTTTAACTCTTTACTTTTTACCACGAAATCTTGGTTCTCACTTTTAAAGCTATAAATTTCCTCTTTATCGGATAAATGTAGCTCTGAATTTAAAGAATTACTATTCTCCTTCGAGATGTAAATCCAGCATTTGAACATAAATGTCCTTTCAAGTTTTGTATAGGGGGTATTAAAAAAAAAATTAATCTGACACTTCTACAGAAATCAATTTTCCGTCATCGTTATATGTATATATGTACGTTACACCATCATTATCTATATACTCAACATAATTATTTGTATTGTCATAAGCAGTTAGTGTAAGAGAATCGACACTATTTGCCTTACTTACTTCAGGAGTTATTACAAACGAAAAAAAACAGATTACAACGGCCAGGATGGAAAAAGTTATGTTTTTCATTTTGATTTATAAATTTTTCTTAAATATCAAAATGTTTGCATACAATAGCAAAACGATTTTCTCTAAAAAATAAAATGAATTTACAATGTTAATTACTTATTTTATGGTTTTTTTGATTAAAATTGTATAAATTAGTACAAGAAAAATAAAACAGGGGTAAGTTGTGATTAAATGCCATTTTATAGATATCTTTAAAACTTTTAATCCAAATGAGGTCGACACTTTCCGGGATTACCTGAACTCACCTTATTTCAATAAAAGAAAAAAGCTCGTTGAGCTGTATGATATAATAAAGATTTATTATCCTTTATTTACCGATATTAATTTCACGCGGGAGAAAATATTCAGTAAGTTATATCCTTCTGAAAAATACGCTTATGGAAAAATTAATGAAGGACTGAGCTCACTTTATAAGCTTTCATTAGAATATATTAAGCAGTCATCTTTTGAAAAAAATGAAATCTATCCTGACATTACCTTTTTAGAGGAGTTAAGAAAAAGGTCCTTGAAAAGTATATTCAAACTGAAAAGTCAACGTATTGGTTCTGAGTTAGTTGAGTTAAAAAACATAGATTCAAATGTTTTTTTAAAGCAATATTTGGTAGAGATTGAAAATGCAAACTTTATCATTCTTTATGGAACTAAAAAGAAAAAAGGAAATATAGATGCTTATCTTTCCAGCGTAACAAAAATTATTACCTCTCTTACGAATTTTTATGCCACAGAACTTATTTCTACAAGTGTAAATAATTTTAATTATTCGAAACCCTACACCCAAAAAACTGAAAATGTTTTTCAAAAAATTAACCATTCAAATGTATTATCGAAACTTTTTGAGATTGTAACACCTTTTAATCAATATGATTCTTATTTAAATCTTTTAAATTGTTATTTTGAAGCAATTAATGATTTGGATAATGAGGAAAAATATTTTGAATACAAAAGAAAGGTTTTTGAAAATATAAACAGAATGAGTATAGACGATATAGAATATCACCTTAGTTGTTTAAAATCTTACTGCATATTAAAAAGAAAAGAAGAGAAAAATTCAGAAAGATTTTCAAACGAATATCAAAGTTTACAGGAAACAATTCTCGAAAAGAAACTATTCGTCACCAGCAAATCAGAATACTTTATTAAAGGGCAATTCTTTAACCTCCTTGCAAGTTATGATGTTCTGAAAGATAAACAGAAAGTAAAAAATCTCTTGGGATATGTAAAATATTTACCTCCTGATGATAGAGATGATATGAAACATCTAACTGAAGCACATTACAATTTTTTAAGTTATTCCTACGAAAAAGTATTTAATTCGTTGAACAAAGTTAATGTGTACGATAAAACCATTGAAGAAAGATTGATAAATTTAAAGATTAGAACTTTTTATGAAATGGAAAATTACATTGATTGTATTGAAAGAATAAATCTTTATAAAAAACAACTCAGGTCAAGTAAAATGCTTGATAAGAAAAGAATCGACTCCGAACTTTTATTTCTTAATTCATTAGAGAAATTAATTAAGATAAAGGAAAAGGACTCCAAATGGGATGCTGAATACTTAAAAAATAAAATCGAAAAATCCGAATTCATCCCAAGTAAAGAATGGCTCATCGAAAAATGCTATGAGCTTTACGAGAAACCAAAACAGATCTACAATTATTAATCACGATTAAGAACTTCTGCCTGTAAAAAAATCTACAGGCAGAGTTTAGTGGGAGTATGTGAGAAGAAGTGAATTAATTCGCAATGCTATTTAATAAGAATCATTTTTTTCGTTTCGTTAAACCCATCTGCTTCCAGTTTATAAAAATATATTCCGCTTGAAAGATTAAACTCATCTGCTTTAAAATCTACCGAATAGCTTCCTGATTTCTGATTTTGATTCACAAGCTCAGTTATCCTTTTTCCCGTTTCATCAAATACACTTAACTTTACAAAGCTGTTACTCTTTAAACTATAATTTATTTTTGTTGTGGGATTAAACGGGTTCGGGTAATTTTGCGAGAGCTCGTATTTATCTGCAAGCTGATTTTGACTTTCAGTTCCTGTTATAATTTGCAGTTGTATTCCCCAGCCGTTCACATGCCCGGTTCCTGTTGCAGCTCTGTCAACAAATCTCATTTTCCACCAACCTGTTACAGGCTGTCCGTTAAAAATTGAAAACGGGTTTGCAGGTCTGACAGAAGGACTAAAAGGCGCCGTAAGTCCGCCTCCCAGAAAATTAAATTTAATTGTGGAGTCTGCATTCATATCAAATATTGTCATCAGGTCAACTCCCTCACCGCTAATCTGAGATGGTGTAAGAACCACAGATGTACCGGTTGGACTTATAAGCGTAATACCTGAGCCGGGCGCGGAGTAACTTAAATCACTTAAGTAAGGATGATTAATAAGAGTAAATACTCTTAATCCTGTAAATAAACCTCCGGCGCTTACATACACTGAATCTTTTATCCCTGCAGGATTATTATCAGGTATAAATAATTTTTTGCTGCTGGAAATGTACGAGGCTCCCATAAAATCATTTGCATCGTCTCTTAGCATAGGAGAAGCTCCGGGAGTAATGTATGAATAATTATTTGATGTTGTGAATTGCGCGCTTCCTCTGAAGTTCATACCTGCCGAAGGAATTGCAGCCTGAAGGCTAAGCAATGAAGAATAACTCTTTCCATCAAATCCAAAAATGGCAGCTGCAGTTACAGAGGGCGCAGGGGAAGAATTGTAATCAATATTTTTAAACATATTATCTTTTATCTGCTGGGCGGTTCTTTCAGTATTTTTCCATATTCTTACTTCATCTATCTGGCCTTTAAAAAGTGAGTTACTGCCTGCTATAATATTACCAACAAATACACTATCGGGATTATTATTTATTGTGATAGGAGACCCCGTACCCTGTACTACAAAATTTCCATCGAAATATAATTTAGCAATTCCTGTTGAGCTGTTATAAGTAGCCGCTACATGATGCCAGCGCGCGTTTCCCAATGCAGGATTTTCATAAGTGAGGGTCACGGAATTATTATTTAAATAAAATTCCAAAAAGTTATTGTGAGTAGAGAGAGCATAATCCACTCTTCCCGGTCCGCTTTTATTAACAATCCTCGGTGAAGTATTCTGTACTCCCGTGGTATCCTTTTTTATCCAAGCCTCCAATGTTATTGCGTTTGTTGAATTATAAACATCAGTATTAGGACTGCTTAAATATGCGTCCGTTCCATTAAGATAAACAGAATTATTATAATCGTTACAGGGCGTAAATTTATTACTATAATTTACATAGGTAATATCATGCGGAATTGCATCTGCTACAGGCAATACTTCATCGGGCACAAGTGATGTCAACTCCCCGTTCATTCTATATGATGCTGCTAAACCTGAGTATAAACCGGAAGGACTTGAAACAGCCAAAGGAATAGTCTGGTTCAGATTATCCCAGTTATTATCAGAAGATGTTCTGTTCCATATTCTTACATCGTCAATTTGTCCATTGAAGAAATATAGTGTATGACCTGACTCGTAATCAGTTCCTATTCTTAATGAGTCTGAATTTATAGGAATAGCTCCTGTCATTCCGGTCCATTCAGATGCCAAAGAGCCGTTGATAAAAAATTTTGTTGAACCTGAAGTGTATTCAACAGCAACATGAGTCCATATATTAGGAATAATATGAGTTGTAAATTCATAAACAGCTGCCCCTCCTTTATAAAAAACTAAGTTTTGTGACGATAGTCCGAAATAGTAGCCGGTCTGGTAATTTTTGCCGACAATTCCCATATTAGTTGTTACAGTAGTCGGTTTAATCCATGCTTCAATTTTTATAGCAGTCGTTAAGTTTAATTTTGAAAAACTTGGAGTAGAAATGTATGAAGTTGTTCCGTTAAAGCTTGCTGCTTTATTAAATGTGTACTGCCCAAGAGAGACTTTGGCAAATAAAAGTAATATAAAAATTAAAAGAGCTTTTTCTTTCATGATAATTTTATTTTATAAAAGACATTTTTTTTACTTCACTGAAACCCGGTGTTTCTAATCTGTAGAAATAAATTCCACTGGCAAGATTTTCTGCGCTGAAACTTACTTCGTAAATTCCTTCCGTCTGATTTTGCGATACAAGTTTTTCTATTTCTCTTCCGTTCATATCATACACAATAAGATTTACAAACGAAGATTTTTGTACGCTGTATCGTATGCTTGTAGAAGGATTAAACGGATTAGGATAATTCTGATTCAGTTCAAATTTATTCGGCACAAAGCCTTCAATCTTTTTAATTGATGTTACGCTTTGCACTATGGGAGTAAGCTGCCTTACCACTTCAATCATTCCTTCAGATAAATCAGGATGGACTTTATCTGCTCCGAGAAATCTGCTTTCATTAGAGCTGAATAGAGTATATAAATCCAATCCTCTTCTTACTTTAGGATTGGCCGCGTTTTCATTCATTACAGTATTCCACATATCTCTATAAGATATTTGCGAACCGGCATCAACAAAACTTTCCTTTGTATGATGAATAGAATTATAAACAACTTTCACTCCGAGATTATTAAGGAATGTAATATTACTTCTCATATCATTGCCAAAGCTTGCAACGGGATATCCATTATGCGCATTATTTGCTCCAAAGAAGAAAACCACTATTGGATATAAATTATGGTCAGCGTATCTGCCACCTGCCATATATTCATTGTGATAATCATTATACCAATCAGAGTGCTGCGAGCCGTTTACTCCTCTATTAATAACTGCGATTTTTTTACCTGTAGAAATTCTTAATGCCGTTTGCAATGTATGTGCTGCGTTATCATTATAATTGTAATCTTCATCTCCGCATCTTATTAAAGTTTTCAGTAAACACTGGTCACCGTAATCTATCAATGAGTGTCCCCATAATACAATGTGAATTGTATCTGTTCCCGTTAGCGCAGGCATCGTAGGTGTTGTGAAATTAATTACGTTGCTGGAGGGCGACCATACCACACCGTTATTATACATAGCGTTTGCAGTGTAAGATTGACCGGGTTTGCAGCCAAGAATATTCTTTGTGGTGAGGTCATACTGGTCGGCGGTGAACGGAAAAGAAATCCAGCTTCCGTTTGTATCGCATTGGTTCCACCATGTATCCATTACCGTATCAGCTGCGGTTTCGCGTATTATCCATCTGGTATTTTGAGTGCCAGAAGACAAATTTGTAAGGCTTAAAGTAAAGCTTCCCCATGTTACATTTGATACTGCAATTGAGGGAGTATTCAACTGCGCAAATAAAGGGAGTGAAATAAAAAGGAGAAGGAGAAGAATTTTTGATTTCATATTTTGTTTTATTTATAAAAATTTATTTTCAATAACCGATAACTGAGAACCAGTGACTATTTTACTATCATCATCTTTTTGGTATCTGCAAAACCATCTGTAGTAAAGCGGTAAAAATAAACTCCCGATGGAAAACTGTATCCGTTGAATTTTGTTATCTGTCTTCCTTCCTGCTTGTAACCGTCAAATAAAACAGCTACAATTTTTCCCGTAATATCATAAACTTCCATTTTTGCAATACCTGCCTTTTTCATATTGAATTCAATAGTAGTTGTAGGGTTAAAAGGGTTCGGATAATTTTGTCTCAACGAATAATTATCAACTGTTGAACTATTATTTCCGATTCCGGAAGGGTCATCATTCAAATCTCTTATGTAAATTCCTCTGCCGTATGTTGCGGCAAAAATAAGAAAGTGATCTGAAACGTATCCGCTATCGACGTAAGCCATTTCAGAAATTCTTACACTTTTTTGGGCTCCGTTATTCCACGGATACCAGTTCACGCCGCCGTTTGTAGTTCCAAAAAATCCAAAGCCCTGCGTACCGACATATACACGATTAGGATCTGTTGGATGCGTTACTATATCTGCCATTGTAACATCATCCAATCCTGTACCTGATATGTTAGTCCAGTTAAGCCCGAGGTTTGTTGATTTAAATATTTTTTTCCCCACAGAGTTTGTTCCGCTGGTTAAAGCATATACTGTATTAGGATTTCTTACGGCAGTGCGAACGCGCTCTATCTGACTATGACCTAAGCCGGGTGGAGTTCTATCACTCCACGCCCCACCGCTGTAAACTTTTAATTTTCCTGCAGGACCTGCGCCTGTATCAGAAGGGCAGGCAAATACAACTCCGTTATCATTTACAGTTATCATTCTGTCTATAATGTAACTTGTCGGACAGTTTAAGTTTGTCCAGCCTCCGCCCTCGTTATCTGAGGTCCATACTGTATTGCATACATTTGTATAAAGATTGAAAGGTGATTGCTTATCGGCTTTAACAGATTGATACCATTGCCCGCAGGGATTTGTAATATCTGAAGACCTTTCACTCCATGTATCATAATCTCCGCCATAAGTGCT
>JBBRQV010000033.1:0-25556 GCA_038225955.1 Ignavibacteria bacterium
CTGAAATAATGATGAAGAACCTGCATTAACTGAACCTAAGTTTGATTGAAATGGTGTGTACATGAATACCATTGCACGTGAACCCTTCCATACTTCAGGTTTTACACCGTCCCATCCTTTGTTCGCTTGACCAAAAGATGTAGAAACTATAACAAATAACATTACAACTAATAAAGTAATTTTTTTCAAAATTATTCTCCTTTTAATTTTTTGGTAATTCCTCGCTTCAAAATTAAGAAATGTAAAATTATTAAGCTACTATTTTATTCTAATGTAAAAAATCTAATATAAACAAAAAAAAACCCTGTGAAAAAAATCACAGAGGCTTTAGTAAAATATTTTGTAATTATTAGAAGTGTACTTTTAACATTACACTCATAATACCTGTACCGATAAAGGAAGCCGTAGGTCCTTTAACTGTTGTAGATGCAACTGAGCCTGATGTTGTTTTTTCAGGAGCAGAGTTACTACTGAATCCTAATGTGTACTTACCACCTAGGGACATACCCGGTGTGAAATACCAGTCAAAGCCCATGTTTGCGCCTGCGCCAAAACCTGTACCTTTATATTCTGTAGTAATACCTGTTGCACCGACCGTGTTTTCAAATTTTACATTTGTCATACCGAAGCTTGCATTCAGACCAACGTAAGGTGAAATGCTGTACATTGACATCATATGATAATCAAAATCAACAGCAAGACCTACACTTGTACGAGTGGTTTTTGTTGTTCCACCGTTGAAGGTAGCATCAGATGAATTTGTTCCAAAATTAAGACCAGCAGTTAATGACCAGTTTGGTGATAAGTAAAATTGTACACCAATACCTGCTAAGTTTGTTTCAACTGCATTTATTGAATCAAGAAATACTGATGAATTACCTGCGCTGATAGAACCTAAGTTCGATTGAAACGGTGTATACATAAACACCATTGCTCTCGAACCTTTCCAAACTTCAGGTTTTACGCCATCCCATCCTTTGTTCGCTTGACCAAAAGATGTAGACGCTACAACAAATAACATTACAACTACTAATAAAGTAATTTTTTTCAAAATTATTCTCCTTTTAATTTTGAGGGAATTCCTCACTTCAAAATTAAGAATTATAATAGAATAAATCCACTACAATGTTAATAAATTAGATTAGCTGTTGCAAATAACTGCAATATATAACGTATACTTAGATTTTCATCTTATTTTGCAGAAAATTTTTTGCAAAATAAGAAAGCGGATTATTAATAATCCGCTTTCTTTAACTAAAAATTATTTCTATCAAATTTTAGAGTCTGAAACCGATACCTGCTGTTGAAGCATATATTTATTATTTGATTTATAGTGTAATCTTCCGATTTCATACTTCCAATAAGAAATTCTTATTGGATACAAAATAAAAAAGCAATTTCGAGTCCGAAATTGCTTTTTGTTGCTATATATAAATTTAAAACGTATTAATCAGATTATATCAATTTACTTTTTCTCTGGTTTTTCTCTCTTTGTGAGGATTACATCAATTAAACCGTAATCTTTTGCCTGCTCTGCTGACATATAATTGTCACGTTCGGCATCCTTCATAATTTGCTCGACACTTTTGCCCGAGTGTCTGGAAATTATACCATATATAGTATCACGAGTTCTGAGCATTTCCTTTGTGTAGATTTCAATATCAGTCGCCTGACCTTGAGTTCCGCCTAAAGGCTGGTGCATCATAACTTTTGAGTGTGGTAGTGCAATTCTTTTTCCAGCTGCTCCGCCTGTTAATAAAACCTGCCCCATTGACGCTGCCATACCAACACAAATTGTGCTGATTTCAGGACGTACATATTGCATAGTATCGTAAATTGCCAATCCTGCAGAAACACTTCCACCGGGTGAATTTACATAAAGCATTACATCTTTATCAGGATCTTCTGATTCTAAAAAAATCAATTGCGCTACTATTAAAGAAGCCATTTCGTCATAAACTGGAGTTCCGAGGAAAATGATTCTTTCTTTTAATAATCTTGAGTAAATATCGTAAGCTCTTTCACCTCTGGAGGTTTGCTCAACAACCATCGGTACTAACTGGCTTTTGAATTGCTGTGCCTGATTCAATCCGTGATGCAGCAGCGCTTCATTTTGTTTTATAATATTTGTAAAATCCATGTGTGTTTTTGTTTGAGGTTTTAATTTTTTTATTATTCGTCAGAAGCCGGTTTACCAAGCTCCTGCTTTTTTCTTAACTCTTTTTTCTCAGTTATCTTTGCATTGGCGATTAAGAAATCCAATACCTTATCATTTATTATTCTCATTCTGATGTCATCATTTTGCTTATAAATGTTCAAAAGATTTTCAGCGGGAATATTAAATCTCTGAGCTGTTTCCTCTGCAAGCTTTAAATAGTCTGAATCCTCAGCTTCGATTTTTTCTGCTTTGTATAACTCTTCGCGCAAGAGCATCCACTTTGCAGCAACAATGGCATCTACTCTTTTTTGCTTTCTGAATTCAGGTTCATCGATTCCGTGATTATGACCTTTGTGTTTATCTTTTTCTTCTTTTACGAAGTCATCAAGGAAGTACTCAACATATTTATCCGGCACAACTACATCATTAGCTTTTATCATTTCGTTCACAATGTCGTTCTTCATCCTGTTTGAAGACATATCGTCGTAAACTTTCTGAATGCTTGCCCTTATTTCATTTCTGAATTCTTCTTCAGTTTTTATATCGTCTTTATCTAAGACCTTCTTGAAAAATTCCTCATTCATTTCGGGAGAAATTACTTTCTCTATCTTTGTAGCTGTAACTTGTACTTTTTTAGGACCGCCGTCAGCATTTTTTGTTTCAACAATTCTCTGCTCGCCTTCTTTAATGTCTTTGAAACCTGCTTTGAACTCAGGGAATATATCCGGATTTGCAAGATATATCTGCAAGCCCTGCTGAGTCTCACCTTCTACAACATTTCCCGTGTCATCTAAGTTCTGTATATCAACTGTTATCATAAACTGGTCGTCTGTTGCCTGACCGTCTAACTCAAAAGAAGCATTTCTGAATTTATAGTAATCGATTTCTTCATCTACTAATGATTCATCAATTTCAAAATTTGTCTTTGTAAGCTCAAGGCCTTTATACTCTTCAAGTTTTACTATCGGTTTTGTTTCGTACGCAATTTTAAAAGTGAAGTTTTCTTTAGGTTTGTAATCCATATCGAGGATTGCGCCGATATCAATAATATCTACTTTATTTTCGCGTACGTATTCTTTGAAAATATCATTTGTAATATCTTCAAGAGCGTTATATTCAAGACTTTCACCGTACATTTTTTTAATCATTCCAAGCGGAGCCTTCCCTTTTCTGAATCCGGGGATATTCGCTTTTTTGCGGAATTTCTCAAGAGCTTTTTCAAAATGCGGTTTTAGCTCGTCGTAGGTTAAAGTAGCTTCGAACTCTTTTTTAGTGTTCTCTAATTCTTTTATATTAGTTTCCAATAGATTATAGTTTAGATATTAAAAAATTTAGTAACTTGTAAAATAGCCATATTGGTATTGTGTTACAATTCAATTAATTACCCATAAAGAGAAACCCTGTAGGGGCGTATTCAATATCCCCCTACAAAGTGAATTCGATTCAATTTAAAATTTAGGTACTGTTCTAATTTAAAAATGTTCTCGTTCCGATGCTCCAGCTTCGGAACGCAAAAAAAGCTTATGTAACTTAAACCGCCCCCTCTGTCCCCCTCCTTAGTAAGGAGGGGGAAGTAAAACTACAAATTAGTACACTATCAAAATTTATTAAACACAATTACTCAATTGACATTAATGCCTAAAAAAAAGATTTTTATTAGAATTCAACTACTTATGAAAAAAATATTTTTCCTTTTACTGCTGGCTTTATATTCTAATACTTTCGCTCAATGGATAAATATAAATTCTCCTCAGTTCAGCGAAATTGCTGTTAGCGGAAATAATATTTTTGGAGTAGAAGAAAACGGCATTTATAGCTCAACAAATAACGGCACTAACTGGACTCTAACTTCACTTAACATTCCGGGACTTTTAAAAATTGCTGCCGACGGTTCAAACATTTTCGTAGGAACATCAAAAAAAGAAAACCGAGGAATCTACCGCTCGACTAATTCAGGTGTAAACTGGACTCACGTTCTTTTACCAACAGAGCTTTACGCAATAACTGCAATCGCAGTTAGCGGAAATGAAATCTATACTACAACAGGACTTAATTTTTATCACTCTACTAATAACGGAACTAACTGGGTACACACTACAAATAGTTTTTTTACTTACTCTCTTGCCATAAGCGGAACAACTATATTTGCCGGAGCAGAAGCAACAGGAGTTTATTTTTCAACTAGCGGTGGTACAAACTGGACTCTCACTTCATTAGGCAATAGAAACATACTTGCTATAAAAATAAACGGCACAAATATTTTTGCAGGGACGGAAACGGGAGTTTACCTCTCAACAAACAGCGGCACAAACTGGGTACAAACTTCTTTGAACAACAGATACATTACATCATTGGAAATATCGGGAGAAATATCCGGTACGAATATTTTTGCAGCAACGGATAACGGAGTATATCTTTCAAAAAATAACGGAACGAACTGGCAGCAAAAAAACGAAGGCCTTAGTGGCGGCATCCTTGACGGCTCCCATTTAGCTGCTTCTAATATTTCTTTGTTTGTATCAAATATAAACTCGACTACTTATAGAAGAGATATATCAGAAATAATAAGCGTTCGTCAGATAAGTGAGATAATTCCAAAGGAGTATAAGTTATCGCAAAATTATCCCAATCCTTTTAATCCAACAACAAAAATAAATTTTTCAATTCCTCAAAAATCTTTTGTAACATTAAAAATTTATAACTTAATTGGTGAAGAAGCTGCTGTATTAGTTAATGAACAATTAAGCGAAGGAGTATATGAATATCTTTTAAATGCTGCCTTGCTTCCTTCCGGCACTTATTTTTACAAAATGGAAACAGAGAACTTTAAGGAAACAAAACTGATGATATTGCTGAAATAAAAATTGATACTTACTCACACAGGCGCCCGCGTCCCGCTTTAATGAGAGAGCGAGCAAAGGGTTAAACAAAAATAAAAAACTTATTCATCTTCTTACACTGTTTCTTCCCTATTAGTAGGAATGGGCAATAAAAAACCCGGTCAAATTTCTCTAACCGGGTTTTTATAAAAATTTATACTATGAAATTTTTAATTATCTGAATCCTCTGTTTCTTCCTCATCCTTTTTTTGAGTTACTGCAGTAGATTTTCTCATTCTCTTATTTTCCTGAGTACATTTCGTAGTTGGGCAAGTTGTAGAACAGGTGCTTCTTGTCTGCTTGTTTGGATTTTGAATATTAGTAACAATAATATTTTTTGTCCCTGCATTTTCATTTCCGTAAATCACTTTTATCTTTTTAAAGCACTCTTCTATTTTTTTGATATTTTGTTGGCTAACAGATGAGACAACCATTTCAATATCTTCTTTTGAAATTTTAGTCTGTACTTTAAAATCCGGAGCAGAGTTTATTTTGTTCGGATTTGCGACTATCTGTGGGGGAACTTCAGGTACAGGAGTACACTCTATATTGTCATTTTTTGAACCGTAATTGGTAACATCACTTATCTTTTGCTTACTGCCCTTATCCCTCAATTTACTTTTTTCAGCATCAAGTAATGCGCCTGTTAATCCTGCAAGAAATTCCTGAGCATCTGAATCGCTTTCGGCAATCATTTCAACACGAGGAGCTTTAAGTTCATCCTGCTGATTAGCATAAGCATAAACAACTTTGGGAAGCGGAAGTTTCTTCTGCTTTACAGAATTGTTTGTCTGATACATTTTGAATGGAATGCCGAGGGATGAAAAAGTTTTGAGCTGAATGTCCTTAATATTAAAGTCAGTGAGGATATAGTAACCAAATGCTGCAACTATCGCGATCAATAATGAACTGAAATACTTTGATTTAGTGTTCATGTTTCTGGAGTTTGCGTTATTGATTTTAGTTCTGTAAAATTAAGGAGATTAAATTTTAAAAGCAAGAAAAAAATTGTATAAGTGCTTATGTATCTTCGGCGGGTGCAAACAAATATTTACGGAAATTGCTTTTAAAGGTTTCAAGGTTTGGAAAAATAATCTGAAATTAACCTGTACGAGTTCAACTTATCATCAAAATCGTCTGTAATCGTAACTAATGTGAACTCATGAACGACAAGTTTCCTCTTTGTATCTTCCAATTTTTGCACAACTGTCTTCAAGTCGCCGACAAAAGCACTTTCCCTTTTAAAATCAATCATCATTTTTTCCTGCATACTGAAGGTATGATTCTTCGCTTCTTCATTCGAAGGGAAATTTTCATTCTTGCCGTAAAGCATACTATTAATAGCCCAGACTTCAACTGGTTTTACGATTTCAAGCGCCTTCGCTTCAGTATCAGCCGCCAAACAAAACACTGCAAGATTTATATACGGATCTTTTAAAAAAACAGAAGGTTTGAAATTCTGATAATATGTCGTAAGCGATTCAACACATCTTTCATCATTTATAAAATTTGCAAACGAATACCGAAGTCCGTTCTTCGCAGCATACATTGCGCTATCGGGACTAGTGCCGAGCACCCAAAACTCAGGCACAGTTTCAATTAAAGGTGAAGCAATTTTTGAATCTGCTTCCTTTGAATTGAAATAAGAAATCATCTCATCAAATTTTGCAAAAACGTCATTGACGTAAGGATTAAGTTTATGATTTGTCTTTGCATCCGTACCGCCGGCACGACCGATTCCCAAATCAATTCTGTTCGGATACAATGCTTCAAGCATTTTAAACTGCTCCGCAATTTTCAAAGGACTATAATGCGAAAGCAGTACTCCACCTGAACCTAATCTTATTTTTTTTGTAACACTGCCAATTGATGAAATTAAAATTTCGGGACTTGCTGATGCGAATGATTTTGTATTGTGATGCTCAGCAAACCAAAATCTGTGATAATTATTCTCATCACCGAATTTTGCGAGCTGAATAGTTTCGTTTATTGCCTGCTGATATGTTTTCCCTATAAATACAGGCGACTGGTCGAGTATGTTTAGCTTCAAATTTTTTCCATTAAAACACCACCTCTCGTTACATAGCGGAGCCAGTCCTGATATTTTTAGCAGGAGCTTCGTAACGGAAATGCATTAAAAATAAATTTTATTATTTGTAATTTAGTAATTCATACAAGCAATTATAATTCACAATTTAATTCTTAATCAGTTCTAAGAAATCTGTAAATCGTAAATCACTAATTGTTAATTGAAAATCGCTCTCGTAGTGTAATGGATAGCACAACAGATTTCGGCTCTGTTTGTGAGGGTTCGAGTCCTTCCGAGAGTACTAACAAAAAAGCCCTGAGATTATTTTTTCTCAGGGCTTTTTTGTTTAAATTTTCTATCTTAACTCTTCGCACTCCATATCAAAATTATATTCGCAATTATAAAAATTGCAAGCAGTGCTACAAAACTTATACTGTCTAATTTTTTTGATTTTGCTATCAGCCTTTCATCAGTTGAGTCCGACCACTTCAACGACGCAACCGTAATCGCTATCATAACAAGAATTGATACAAACGTGAGATTATGAATACTATCCAGCAGTGTATTTGCCGTTGAGGAGGGAACGATTGACTCTATAATATATTTATTGCCCACGGCTGCAAATATACCCCCAACGCAAAGCCCGAGTCTATCGGCAAGCGACGGTTTTATTAAAAATCCCAGCAGCGCAATTGAGAATGCAACATAAACACCGGTAAGCATTTTTACGAGAATTCCGTTGGAGTGAGCGCGTGTAATAATTATTTCCGCTTCAACGCCGGGATAAACACTTGAGCCTTTTAAGACAGGATCACCAAACGTTGTATTGTATGCTTTCTTCATTCCCTTTATATGAAATGAATTTATATTCCAGTCGTCAAATAAAAATGTAGAATCAATTTTTGAGTTTTCCGCATCAGCAACGTATACTATTCTATCGGCATCTAAAGTAGTGTGTTCAATGTTTATTTTTAATTCCTGTCTGTCAAACGGAAACTTTGTTACATCCCAGTTTTCATTTATTACGGCTTTGCATTTTACCTGCGCCCAGTTTTTTCCGCCGCGTTTCTCCACTGAAAAATTGCTGAACTCGACTGATTTTGCATTTGTAATATCTATAGCATCTTTTATTTCGAGGCTGTCATTATTATATAAAAACCATAACCAGAAATCTACTTTAAAGCTTGAATCATCTATCTTAAAATCTGTGAATGACAATATATACATACCAACTTTACAGGTATCTTTCTGCGCATAAGAAGTATTATTAAAAACGGAAAATAAAATTATAAGTATTACGGAAATTTTTAACAGGTAGGTTTGGGGTTTTATCATAAATTAATGTATGGGATTTACATCAATATTGAAAAAAATAATTAATTACTCAATTCAAATTATAAAAGCTTATAAGTATTGTTTCACCTATAAATAAAAAAACCTGATAGCTCTAAACTATCAGGTTTTTAGAAATTTAATATCTAAATAAAATTTTACTCTATAATCTTTATTGCAGTCTCTTCAATAAAATATCTGTCTTCTTTCGAGCCTTGCAATCTCTTCAATTCTTCTTCTGACAAACCTTTAACTATTAAAAGTTTTCCCGACACTTCAATTTTTCTATCGTAATATTTTTCATATTCATCTTTGGTAAGCTGAATGTAGAATCCGTTAATTCCATAACCTGACTTGGATTCCATTTTCTCAATGTACCCTATGGTAGAAACAGGTTCGCCCGATTTCTGTTTTGTATCTTTTGCATCTTGCGCAAAGCTTATATTGGCGAGAATGAAAAATGCAAATAGCGCAATTATTATTTTCATAGCTTAAATTTAATTTTTCAATTTTATTAAGAATATTTCATATAAACAAGGTAACTTCTTCACAACAAATTCACAGCATCTACATCAACCGATAACTGAATTTTTGTTGGTAAATTCTTATCTGCATAGATTTTTACAGCCCTTAAAACTGAATTCAAATAACTCCCCGAAGCATCATTTTGCTTTGGGGATTTTAATAATAAATGATAACGATATTTATCACGCAGCTTTGAAAATAAAGGCGGATTCGGCGGCAGCATATCGAGTTTATTTGTTTCATCCTTCATCTTTACAAAGTTATACACTTCTTTTATTTTACTCTCGGCAAGCATTCTGTCTTCGCATTTTATTTCAATAATTGCTACACGACTGAAAGGTGGATAGTTTGCAGCTTCGCGTGTTAAAATTTCCTTTCTGTAAAAATCTAAATAGTTATGTTCTTTTACATTCCCAAATAAAAAATATTCCGGATGAGTTGTCTGAATCAACACCTCTCCCTCTTTCTCTGCCCTTCCACTTCTTCCTGCAACCTGTGTTAAAATCTGAAATGTTTTCTCCCCTGCTCTGAAATCAGGATTGAGCAAACCTATATCTGCATTCACAACTCCGACAAGTGTTACATCTGGGAAATCCAATCCTTTTGAAATTATCTGAGTACCCACAAGTATATCGATTTTTTTATCGTAAAAATCTTTCAGGATTTTTTGATAATGATTTTTTGAAGTAAGCGAATCGGAATCCATTCTTGTAATTCTTGCTTCCGGAAATAATTTTATTAATTCTTCTTCCACGCGTTCAGTCCCCGCTCCCATCTCAACAAGTTTCGGCGCTCCGCAGCTTGTACATAACACTGGTTTCTTTTTAGAAAATCCGCAATAGTGGCACTTCAATAAATCAATTGCCTTATGATAAGTCAAAGCTATACTGCATCGCGGACACATTTCAACATTATTGCACGACATGCACTCTATATATGTATGAAATCCTCTGCGATTTTGTAAAATAATCACACTCTCTTTTCTTTCGAGACGTTTATCTATATCAACCAATAAATCTTTTGAAAGAAATTTAACACGGACTTTGTCAATTAAATCAAAAAAATCTTTTTTTATAAAATTTGTATTCGACTCAATATATTCTTTCTCTTTTTCTTTGGCTCTTTCATTAAGGTCAACAATTTTTACTTCGGGAAGCTTAAAATTTCCCGCGCGGAGACTAAGGGTAAGAAGCTTATATTTCCCACTCTCAGCATTGTAAAAACTTTCCATTGAGGGAGTAGCGGAGCCTAGCACAACAGCGCACTCATTAAACTTTGCCCTTACTAAAGCCGAATCTCTCCCATGATAGCGGGGAGAATTTTCCTGCTTGTACGAAGTGTCGTGCTCTTCATCGACTACAATTAGTCCAAGATTTTTTACAGGTGCAAATAAAGCCGAACGCGCTCCGATGATAATTTTATAATAACTGTTTTTTATTCTATCGAATGTATCAAGCCTCTCACCTTCCGATAAGCGGCTGTGTATAACTCCTACTTTATCTCCGAACTTTACTTTAAACCTATGAATCAACTGCGGAGTAAGAGATATTTCAGGAACGAGTATTATTGCAGTTTTATTATTTGCAAGCGCATGCTTTGCAGCATTGATATATACTTCTGTTTTGCCGCTGCCTGTAATTCCGAATAAAAAGAAGGGAGAGAATTTATTTGAATCTATTGCAGAGTTTATTTCATCAAGACATATATTCTGTTCATCGTTCAGAGTAATATTTTTTTCGATTTCTTCGAATATTTCTGCTGAAATCCGCATCTTACGGATTTCTTTTACAGTAATTAATTCTTTAAGCATAAGAGAATTTACAGATGAAGCACCAATGCCTGTTTCCTTCATCAACTCATTTAACTCTTTATCCTTATACTTCAATAAATCATTAAGAAACTTCTTCTGTTTATCTGAGCTTACTTTATTTTCTTTTATAACGCTGTCAATGCTCTCGGGAGTATAGTTTGCATATACAAACTTAACAATTTTTTCCTTCGTTGGCTTTGAGTACAAATTTTCGTTATAGATTACTCCACTCTCAAGTAAAAGATTCACCTGCTTTGCCAAGTCAACATACTTAAATTTTTTCTCGATTTGCTTTTTTGTAACGGCAGTCTTATGCTTTTTTATATAATCGATTATATCAAATAAAAAATTATCTCTTAATTTGGAGTCGTTCAGCTTCTCTATATAATCTTCAGCTAACTGATAAAAAATATCAGACTTAATATTTATATTTTTAGGAATGCAAAGAAAGGCAACTTCTCCTATGGAAGAGATATAGTACTGTGATACCCACTTGCAAAACAAAATCATTTCATCAGCAAGAATCGGCTTCTCATCAAGAACATCACGGATATCCCGAACTTTTTTTATTGGAGTTTTATCCGTTAGCTCAATCACAACTCCCGTTAAAATTTTATTTCCGAAGTTAACAACTACCCTTACACCGGGCTGAATTTGAGATTCGAAATGTAAAGGAATGTTGTAGGTAAACAGTGAATCAATCGGAACATTCAGAGCAATATTTGCAAACGGAAATTTTTGATTCACGATTTTTAAAATTCGAGATTAAATAAAAAAGCCGGACATAGCCCGGCTGATAAAATTTGAATAGGATAAAATATTAATATTTTATTTGGACAGTACCAGAAGTTAATAGAAGATTATTTGTATCATCATAAACATAAATATTGTATGTTCCAGTCTTATAGAATGTTACTTGTTTCCAGAACCATACCCAATTTTTTTCAGCATCCTGATTAATTGTGTTATCGTATGTTTCATTGTAGCCGTCAGTTTTATAAATTTCATAACGGACACTGTATGCATCCAAAGCGTAAGGCAATCTTACAAGCATATTTAAATAACCGCCTGCACTTGGAATTGTGAATGTTGATGCCTGACCTACAGGATATCCGTCTTTATCTACGCTCTCACAAAAATAAAGTGACTGTGCTTTTAAAGTACCTGAAATTGTAATAAAACTTACTGCAAGTAAAACAAATAGAAGAATTTTCTTCATTTTTAACTCCTTTTCTTTAATTTAATATTACCGGAAACCGCTGTATTTTAACGAATTTCCTTTTAAAATTATACTACAATATTTGGAATTAGTTCAATTGATAAAGGAATTATTTTCTATATACAATTCCAACCTTCTGTTTCGTAATTAATTTTGAATTACAATCATGAACTTCCACTGTGTAAGTTCCGGGAGATAAGAACCACAGCTTTTGCCAGAATTTTATCCGGTCAACCATTGGGGATTATAAAAATAAGATGCGGCTTTCGCCGCACCTATAAAAAACAAAACGCAAAGTTTAATTGCTTACTTCGCCATATCCGAAAATATCTTCAAGTGAAAGATACTTCACAGTTCCGAATTTTTCAAGAACTGATTTATCAATTTTATTCTTATCGCCAAGCACCATTATATTGAAATTCTTGCCCTTAATATATTTATCATGGAAACTCTTCAACTGGTCCATTGTGATATTAGGCACAGTGTTATATATCTCCTGGCGTATATCGTAATCAAGACCTTTTTTCTTTGAGCTTTCGTAGTAATTTAAAATCCCGTTCTTAGTTATTCTTTCGGATTGAATTTGCTTCAAGACAGCATCCTTAGACGCATCGAAGAAAGATTGGTTCTGCGGCATATTGTTTAACAGAGCATTCATACCGTTCATAGCATCGTTTAATTTATCTGCCTGAGTGCCAATGTAAGCATAGACTGAATAAGGCTCATCAAGTTGTCTCGGCGAACGATAAACAGAATACACAGAGTAAGCAAGAGCCTTTGACTCTCTCATATCCTGAAATACTATGGAGGACATTCCTCCACCAAAGTAATCGTTGAATATACTTACATACGGAGCAAGATTTTTATCATAGGTATCGACACCTTTTGAAAGCATCTGTATCTCTGCCTGTACCATATCGTAGTTCACAACGAATACAGTATTTTCATTCTCTGAAAGTTCAGTATAGTCAATTGCAGCAGGGGTCGGACGCAAATCGTTGCTTTTCAATTTTGAATTTAAAATGTTCGTCATATTTTCAGCTGACTCCGGCCCGTAGTAATGGATTCTGTACTGATAAGAAGGAATCGTTTTAAAATAATTCACAAGCTCGGCTGAATTAAGACTATTCAACTCCGCCTCGGATAAAATATTAGTAAATGGTGACTTCGGCCCATAAGTCCCGTACTGTGTCATTGCAGAGATAATTGCATTCTTGCTAAGTTTGGAGTCCTTTCGTGATTTTAAAATATCGGATACAAGATTTTTCAAAGCTTCTTCATCCGGCTTTGCATCAGTGATAAGAGAATTAAAAAGCTCCAATGCCTTTGGAAAATTTTCACTTAATCCGGAAAGCGAATACGTAACTCTGTCTTTATCTGCACCTATAGAATAATTACATCCTATTTTATAGAAAGCTTCCTTTAATTGCTCCGCTGTCATCGTAGATGTGCCAAGATACTCAAGGTAACTTATTAGTCCAAGTTTCTTTTCATTGTTAGTTCCTATTTCAGTAATGAAGTCGAGATTAAAAGTAGCATTCTCATTGTTTTTCAAATAATATACGGGGACCTGATTTTGCAATTTTAATTCCTGAATATCTTTTTTGAAATCAATAAACACCGGCTTTACATCGGGAGCAGTAGTTGCAATTAAATTTTTCACGAAATCAGACTCTGAATCACGATTCACTTTGACAGGAGTTATCACAGGCTTAACAACTTTTACTATGTTTTTATCCTCACCTGTTTTTTTATACACAACAACATAATTATTATTCAGATGCTTGTTTGCAAAGTCAACTACGTCCTGCTTAGTGATTTTTGAAATACGGTTTAGTTCGTTAACTGCCCTTTCCCAATCCGTTCCGCGAATAAAGGCACTCATAAATGCACTAGCTCTGTTTCTGTTCGATTCATAGCCTTTTATTTCCTGCAATTTGTAATCTGTTATTACCGATGAAATTAACTCATCCGAAAATTTTCCCTGCTTTAATAATTCAATCTGACCAAGTAATAAATCTTTTACATCATCTAATGATTGTCCTTCTCTCGGTTTTCCATATAAAAATAAATATGAGTAATCTTTTAATAAAGTAGGACCTGCATAAGCAGTTAAAACTTTTTGCTGTTGGTTCAAATTAAAATCAATAAGCCCTGCATTACCATTAAATAAAATATTTCCCATCAGTTGAAGAATATCTGCATCTTTTGAATTTGCGCCGTCAAACCTGAATCCCATAAATAATGCTGCTGCATCGGGACCGTAAACTTCCTTTACTACAGGAGAGGTGATAGGTTTCTCTTCTGCAACTTTAAACTCGGGAATTTCTTTTGACTTCATCGAACCAAATTTCTCTTGAATTACTTTTATTGCTTCATCAGGGTCAAAATCTCCGGATAAACATATTGCCATATTATTCGGGACATAATAAGTATTGTAATATTTTATTACATCACTTAGCGGCGGATTTTTTAAGTGCTCAATCGTGCCGATAGTTGTCTGCGTTCCATATTGATGAGTTGGAAACAGTCCAAGCAATAGAGATTCAAATGCCTTCGAGTTTCCGTTGTCAAGAGAGCGGTTCTTTTCTTCGTATACGACTTCAAGCTCTGTATGAAACAATCTCATCACGGGATTACGATATCTTTCCGCTTCAATAGTAAGCCATTTTTCCAATTGATTTGACGGAATATCGTTTACGTAAACCGTCTGCTCGTTTGATGTAAATGCATTCGTTCCTGTTGCTCCGATTGATGCAAGCATTTTATCGTATTCGTTAGCAATGGCGTATTCAGATGCTAAGTTTGAAACACTGTCTATCTGATGATAAACTTTTTTTCTTGCATCATCGCCTGTTGTTTTTTTGTAAACATCATACAATTGTACAATCTCTTCTATTAGAGGTTTTTCTTTTGACCAGTCTTTTGAACCGAACTTATCAGTTCCTTTGAAAAGCATGTGCTCAAGGTAATGAGCAAGTCCTGTCGCATAAGGCGGGTCGTTTTTGCTTCCGGCCCGTACTGCAATGTAAGTCTGTATTCTCGGTGAATCTTTATATACAGTCATGTATACAGTAAGACCATTATCCAATTTATATATTCTCGCATTCAACGGATCATTAGGGACTGACTCATACTTTATTGTTTGAGAGAATGAGTGACTAAAGACAAAAAGGAGGAGTAAAATGAGGGGTGCTGTTAGTCGTTTTCTTAACATTAATTTTTTATTTATTATTTTTGATTTTATTTTTAGAAAAATTATACTTGAGTTCTTTTAATTAAAATTAAATAAATCTTTGAAAGAATATCCATTGAAAAACATATCTACAAAAACAAGAATAGCCAAACCTATTATCAGATAAATGAATATATAGAGAAAAACTGACTTCCAGTCCGAATCCCGTACTTTTGCAGCCGGAAAAAATTCAAAACCGCCCATGCTTTTGTAATGATGCAGGTCAGTACCAAGGTCCTGCTCTTTAATATCATCATTAACTTTTACACTCTCTTTATAAAAATCTGAATTCTGCGTTGCTTTTATTCTGTAACCCATAGTATAAACTTAATGAGTTTTTTCTGACGCTCTTTTTATAGCATCACGGGTAGATTTTTCGCTTTTAATCATGGTTAATATTTCCTGTGCCCCAATGTAATCTTTATCATTTTTTTCAATCTTACTCAGATATTTCTCTGACGTTTCATAATTTTTTCTGGCGTAGTAATAAGTTCCTTTTTCCAGGTCTGATTTCAGATAAGAAATTGCCAGCGTATCGAATTTAGAATCAGGATTATTGTTTGTGATTATTTTTTTCTCCGAAGTAGATTCTGTTGTATACATTACTTCTGTTTCATCGGGCTCATCTTTGAATAAAAAAATATCTGCCAATGTATAGCCTTTATAGAAAAGAAGTGTGAAAACTAAAACTGCCATGCTAAACATAAAAACTGCGGTAACATAGATAAAAATTTTCATACCACCCTTGCCTCGTGCGCGGGTTAAAGAGTTACTGTAATAAGGTGCAAAAAAATTATCGTAAAATTCCCTATCATTTGTATAATACTGCTTTGCAAGCTCATCAAAATATTTCCTGCTTGTTTTGTAGTAAGAATCTAACTGCTCTTTTGATGGTTTGCCTGTCTCCATAAAAATTTTTAATTAATTTTTTCCATAGGTTTCTTCTTTGCGGTGCGGTTATTTCTTTCTTTCTCAATCTTTTTTAAAACATCTCTTGCCACATAGTAATCTTCATCTTTCTTTCCGATTTTATTCAGATACTCTTCAGCTGCGTCATAATCTTTTTTCCCATAGTAATAAGCGCCTTTTTCAAAATCAGTTTTCAAAAGTGATACGGCAATTGAATCATAGTTAACGTAAGGCTCGGTAATGCTTACTTTTTCCTTAGTTGCCTTAGAGGTATTTTCTGTTGTAGTACTTTGTTCATGCCTTGCCATTTCTTCTGTTCGTGTGGATTTTTTTGTGGTCGATTGAGTATTCGTCAAAAAAAATGCTGCGCCGCCGCCTGCCACTGCTAACACAATTCCTAATATCACAACCGGAGCTGCTTTTTTCCCGGAGGCACTCTTAAACGGATTATTATAATACGAAGCAATGTGCTCTTTGTAAAACTCAGGGTCCTTCGTTTGATACTCTTTCGCAAGTTCATCAAAATATTTCCTGCTTGTTCTGAAATAGAAATCAAGCTGGTCTTTAGATGGTTTTCCGTCTGCTACTTTGCCGTCTTCCATTTTTATAAATCGTGAGTTAAAGTTTTATGAGCGCCATCGCAGAAAGGTTTTTTACTTGAGAGTCCGCATCTGCAAAGAGCAAACTTCCCTTCTTTAGTAGTTTCATTTCCGTCTTTATCAATAATAACGCAAGTCCCTGTAACTCTCAATGGTCCGTTATGGCTCACTTCAATTCTTACGGGAGATTCTAATAAAGGTTTTTCTTCCATAGCTTTTATTTGTGTATTAAGTTCAACATTATGCTTAAAAGATATAGCTCCTGATGGACAATTTTTTACTGTTTCAATAATTTTTTCTGTTGTTGAATTTTCCGGCGTTATCCAAGGTCTTTTAGTCGGGTTAAAAACTTCCGGCAGACTGTGAAAACACTTTGCCGAGTGAATGCAAATATCCGGTTTCCAGAATACCGTTACTTCACCGTTTGTGTACGTCTTATCAAATTTTGACATGCTTTCTGTTAAACTTTTTTCTTAGTTGGAAAAATTAAATGGAAAAAATTTGCGACTATAATTGTTACAGAAACTCCGATTATAATATACCATGTATAAGCAATGGTTGTGAATTTTATTATGTAAACCATTACAAGTATGCCTGCCACAAATCCGGCAATTGCTTCCATCTGGTTTATCTTTTTAAAGAAAATTCCCAGTAAAAAAGTTCCTAGCAAGCCGCCGTATGTAAATGATGCAATACTCAAGCCAAGTTCAACAACAGGGTTTTTTGTATCGGTAAATAACATTGCCCCGCCGATTAAAACCAATCCCCATAGCAATGTGAATAACTTCGAGTACATCACTTCTTTCTTATTATTAATATCTCCGTGTCCGTCAGTTTTTGCCTTCCTGAATAAATCCAGATATGTTGATGAAGCAAGTGAGCTGATAGCCGATGAGAGCGTACCCATCGCTGAAGCAAGTATTCCTGCGATAACAAGCCCTATAATTCCCGTAGGAAGATTCTCAATAATAAACTTTGGAAAAATTTCATCGGATGAAGTAAGCGCCTGACCGTTCGAGCCAAAAGTAAGAGTAGTAAACGCTGCGCCTTTATAAAAAGCATACAGGCACAAACCTAAGAATAAAAAGAATGCAAACTGAATTACTATAACTGAAGCATCAAGCACTAATGCCTTCTGGCTATCGCGTTTATCTTTGCAGCCAAGAAGTCTTTGCACAAGAAGCTGGTCAGTTCCGTGTGAAGCCATTGTTAAAAACGTACCTCCAAGAATTGCTCCTGCAAAAGTATATGGTGATGCAAAAAATTCCGTCCATGAATTAAACGATGCAAAATTAAAAATCTGAAATTTATTCTGCCCGTTAGCTGTTGCGAATGAGATTACATCTGATAAGCCATTAGGCAGGTTATGCAATATTACATACATCGAGAAAACTGCGCCGCCTATGTAAATGAACATTTGGATTACATCAACTGCAACAACTGCTTTAAGTCCGCCAAGGTATGTATAAATCAAGGTTGCAAAACCGATAATCGCAATACTGGTGGGGTAATCAAGTCCCGTAATAATATGAACGGGAATTGCCGTTGCAAAAAGCCTCACACCAGATGCAAGAACGCGTGTAACAATAAAGGTAGATGAAGTAATTTTTCTGAGTAAGCTTCCGAAACGTTTGCCTAAAAAATCGTACGCCGTTTCAAGATTGCCGCTATAATATGCCGGTATAAAAACCAGTGTTACAATAATTCTTCCTATGAAATAACCTATGATGAGCTGCATAAACATCATATTGCCTTTGTATGCAAGTCCGGGGATGCTGATGAATGTAAGGGTGCTTGTTTCGCTGGCAACAATGGAAAATCCGACTGACCACCACGACATATTTTTTCCGCCGAGGAAGTAATCTTTTGTATTTTTTATTTTTCCGGCTTTGAATATGCCGAAGGCAATACTGCCTATCAGATAAACTATTACAATTACGTAATCAAGAGCGGAAAAATTCATTCAGTTGAATATGAAATTTTATAAATTAAATCTTTCTTTTACAAAGTAACCTTTATCGCCTAAGCCAAGCTTCGCAGCTTCGTTATGCGGATCGTGCTCAAAGAATACAGTCCAGTTTTCTTCAGAGATATTTTTTAGATATTTTCTTTTCTCTTCCAGTGTTGTTAGAGGAAATAAATCATATCCCATTATGTAAGCGAGCGGTACATGCCCTGCAGTGGGAATTAAATCAGCAAGATAAAACAATGTCTGCTCGCCATCCGATGCTTTTATCAACTGCATGTGAGCTGTATGCCCATCAACAGGACAAAGAGTTATTACCTCATCAAACTTACTCTCGCCGTTATAAAACTTTAAAACTTTTTTATCTTCAAGAATTTTATAATTCTCAGGGAAGAAGCTTGCTTTATCTCTTTCAGTCGGGTTCAATGCCCATTCGTAATGCTTTTTTTGTACGTGATATGTAGCATTCGGAAAAGCCAACTGCAGTTGATTATCTTCATCGTAATAAGTATTTCCGCCTGCATGGTCAAAATGTAGATGAGTGAGAATTACATCTGTGATATCTTCCTTAGCAAATCCTTTTTCCTTCAGAGATTTTTCCAATGTATAATGTGAAAAATCCACATCGTAAATTTTATTTATCTTATCCGATAATTTATAACCAATGCCTGTATCAATTAAAATTTTTCTATTGCCGTTCTCAAATAGCAGTGCCCGTGTGCACATATCTATTCTGTTTATATCATCGGATGGGTTCGTTTTAGTCCACAAAGTTTTCGGAACAACGCCGAACATTGCTCCGCCATCAAGCTTGAACAAGCCTGTTTGTATTGAATGCAGATTGTAATCGCCTATTTTCATTAATTTTTTGATTGGAACTACAATTATAGGGAATATGCAGGTAAAATTATATTCAAAATTGAATTTTATTAGCTTATTTTCCTGTTACCAATATTAACTTTAATTTTTAATTTAACAATATGAAACGATTTTTAGCTTTGCTGTTTATTCTTACTTCAGCAATATCTTTCGCGCAGAATGCAAGCACCTATTTCCCTTCTGCTCCGGGTTATAAATGGTTTTATAAATCTACTCCGCTGGATTCTCTAAATATGCCGGTTGAATCTGCAGCCACATATAGAATAGATAGCTTTGCGGTAAACGGAACATACCAGGGACTCTCAGCAAGTATGGTTTACGCAAGAAGAGGACTTACAAATATAAATCTACAAGGTCCGATAAATGATACGAGCCGCTATAACTTTCAGGGAACGAACGGATTTGTTTTTTTCAACTTTGGCAATTTAGATACCATTGCAGCAATCGGTCAGCTTGGACTTGTAAATTTTTTACATTCGCTTGAGCAGTGGTATTCGACATACAGATTTGCGCAGACTGTAAATTCTTCCTACAATCTTTTTTCAAAGGATACTACAATTACATATAACGGAACTGCATATCCTTTGAGAATTAAAGCTGATGGCAAAAGATTGAATGATGAAGTTGTATCTACAATTAATGGAAATTATACAGCAAAGAAATTTGTGATTATTCCGAATGTAAGTTACTTGCTTACTATTCCACCGCTTCCACCTGTCCCAATAAGTATTGTAAGTCTTCCTGATACTGTATGGATAGCTTCAAATTTATGGGTTGTAAAAAGTTTTACTCCATCACAAACTGTTGACCTTACAACTTTAGGTCAGCCAACAAGATTTACAATACCGGGGGAGATACTTACTTTAACTGTTGAGCCATCGGCTATTAATCCTATTAGCACAGAGGTGCCAAGCAATTATTCTTTGCATCAGAATTATCCGAATCCTTTTAACCCTACGACAAAAATTTCGTTTGATATTCCTGCAAGCGCAGATGTAAACCTCACCGTTTATAATTCTCTTGGAAAAGAAGTGCAAACTTTAGTAAATGAGAATTTAAAAGCAGGCAAATACGAAGTAAGTTTTAATGCGAATAATTTATCAAGCGGAATTTATTATTACAGATTATCAGCCGGCAAATTTAACATTTCAAGAGTAATGACTTTAATAAAATAGAGCTAAAAAATAAAATGAAAAAGTTTCTAATCTATATTCTACCGATAATTTGTTTAATACTGGGTAACCAACCTAAGGATAGCAGTGCCGTTACTTTACAGGGAAAAGTTTTGTACGATACCGTGCTTACTGCTGTTTCATCAGGCTATGTTAAAGCAGTAAAACTTAATCCCGTAACCTTTGCACTGACAAAAATTGATTCGGCTAATGTTGGAGTTGATGGCTCGTACATTTTATCAAGCGTTCCTTCCAATGATACAGTTTACCTTATCGCTTATCCATTAACATCTTTAGAGTATGTACCTGTCTATTATCCCGGAACAACTAACTGGCTCATTGGCTCTTCAACTATAATTACAAATACCTCGCAAAGTAATCTTAATATAAAAGTGAGGAAGATGTATAATTCTACATTTGTCGGTACAGTATCGGGAAGCGTGGTATATTCCAATCAAGGTCTGCCTTTAGCAGGCGCAATTGTCTATCTTAAAACACCATTCGGAGTTTTGAAGGGTTTTGGAATTACAAAATCAGACGGCTCATATATAATAAATAATGTTGGAGAAGGTGATTACTCACTTACAGCTAACAGAATTGCGTTCAATAATAATAATGTATTCGGATTAGTAATGGATTATAATTTTGGTACAAACTTGCCAAATCAGAATTTCAATTTGCAGCAGACAGTTTCAATCTCGCAAATAAGCAGTAACGTTCCGAAGGGATTTAATCTTTACCAGAATTTTCCAAATCCATTTAACCCAACAACAAAAATTAAATTCGATATTCAAAAATCGGGTGTAGTTAAGCTGAGCGTTTACAATACACAAGGAAAGTTAGTAAAAGATATTGTTAATCAGTATATACCTGCCGGAAGTTTTGAAGCGGGCTTGGATGCAAAAGATTTATCTTCGGGAATTTATTATTACAAATTGGAAAGTGAAGTTTTTTCTACAACGAAGAAAATGATGCTGGTAAAGTAAAAATAATTTTTATAGAATTTGGAATTAGTATAAACAAAAAGAGACGCCATAAGCGTCTCTTTTTTTATTTACATTTTCTATTTCCATGAATTTTTAAACTTTACTTATCATCTTTCTTAGTGCTTTTTGCATCTTTCATCTTATTTTCTGCATCCTTAATGAACGTCATTAATTTTGTATTCATATCTTTGTCCTTAGTCAGCTTCAATGCAGCGTTCCAATCCTCAATGGCTTCCTTATAATCTTCCTGATTATAATATGCCTGACCTCTGTTACTGTATGCAAGTATCACTTCTGTATTTAATTGAATCGCCTGTGTGAAATCATTCACAGCGGAATCATAACTCTTTAATCTTAAATTCGCATTCCCTCTATTGAAGAATGCCTTTCCAAATTCGGGTTTCAGTTCAATTGACTTTGAATAATCGTTAACTGCATCTTCATATTTTTCCATCGCAAAATAAACCAACCCTCTGTTGTAATATGCTTCTCCAAAGCTTGGCTTTATTGTTACTGCCAATGTATAATCTTTAATGGCATCATCATATTTTTTATCCATGTAGTTCAGAAGTCCGCGATTGTAATGCGGGTCTGAATAATCTTTTTTTATTTCAATTGCCTTATCAAAATCCTTCATTGCAGATTCGTGGTCATTCAGTTCAATATTTATCTTTCCTCTTCTGTTATATGCCTCAGCATAGTCAGGTTTTAATTCTAAAGCGCTTGAAAAATCTTTTCCGCTCTTATCATATTCCTTCATAAAATAATATGCAGTGCCTCTCTCAAAATAATATGAAGCATCTTTCTTTATATCTAATGCCTGCGTTAATAGTTTTACTCCGTCTTCATAGTTGGAGTTGCTCATTTCAGTCTTTGCTTTTTTAAATAGTTCATCAGCATCCTGCGCCAGTAAAATATCTGATGTGATAAAAAATAAAATCGAAAGAATTAAATATTTCATATTGGTTTCCTTAACTAAACAAAAAAAAATCCCAATCAATATGATTGGGATTTTTAAAATACGGGAAAATTTTATTAATCTATTGCAAGTCTGATACCTGTGAAAATAGCAATTGTTGATGTAGAAACTTTGTCAACATATTGAGTCCTTCCAAGATTATTTAAACCACCATAATCAAACCTTGCACCTAAAAGAACACTTGTAAGCGGCGCAATTTTATAATTGGCAGTTAATGAGCCGTTCAATCCCAAATCAAAATTTTTGTACCCTAAGCCTGAATTATCATTTGTTGAAAGCAATAACCCGAAATATGGACCACCATTAAATGTAAGTCCGAACTTATCTGTTATCATTCCACCGAAATTAAAATTCAAAGGTATGTTCAAATAATTATTTGAAATACTTTTTGCAGTACTATCTATTCTTGCTCCGGCTGGGGGAGTTCCGCCTGTGTTCACATTTGCCGGGGGAGTTACTTCAAAATTCTTTCCAACGAAATCCAAACCTGTAGAGAATTGAAATGAATCAAACAACTTTGTATAAACTAATGCCCCGATATTGAAACCAACTTTTGAACCTGTATTATATGCACCTAATCCGTTTGCTTGCGTTACATTTGCGCTTGTACTTGCGCCGCCAATTTTAAAGTCAACGTAAAAATCCAAAATCTTTCCGGATTTTTCCTGAAAATCTTTGTAAGCAATTTTATAGTCTTTATCTACTCTTGTTTTTTCATTTTTAGATAACCCTGTTTTTAAAAATTCCGGTTTCCAGTCTGCATAAGTATTAACTGTTAATGAAAGTAAAGCAAAGAGTAAAATTAATTTCAAATTTTTCATTTTTATTGTTTGATTATATAATTTAGTTTCTATTATTCAACAGTCTGAAGCTGCAATTGTTCCCAATTTTTTGTCAGCTCTTCTGCTTTTTGCTTGGCTTGGTTGTAATCGTCTGTAACTTTCTGGATATTCAAGCTTGATTTATAAAAATCCTCATTCGCCATCAATAATTCAAGTTCTTTTATTTTATTTTCATACCGCTCCAGCTCTTTCTCGATCGAATTTATCTTTTTTTTTAATTCAGTCTTCTGCTTTTGCTGCTCATGTTTACTTTTTTTATTTTCGGTTTGAGGCGCAATGTTTTTTACCTCTTGCTTTACAATTTCTTTCTTCGGCTCCGGAGCTTTTTTATTTACTTCCTTCGTCTCCTTATCCTTCTCTTCTATATAGTACGAACAGTTACCGTAGAATACTTTTATTCTCTTATTCTTTACCTCAATAACTTTATCAACAATTCCATCAATAAATTCTCTGTCATGCGATACAATCAAAACTGTACCGTCATAATTTCTCAATGCATTCATCAAAACTTCTTTAGAGCGCATGTCTAAATGGTTTGTAGGCTCATCGAGTATTAAAAAATTTGAAGGTTCAATTAACATTTTCGCAAGCGCAAGACGCGATTTTTCTCCCCCTGAAAGAACTCCGACTTTTTTAAACACATCATCTCCCTTAAATAAAAAGCTTCCAAGGATAGATCTTAAATTTTTCTTTATATCTCCCGTGATAGCATCTTCCATTGTCGCAAGCACAGTCATGTCCCCTGAAAGTTCATCTGCCTGATTTTGGGCATAGAATTTTTTCCCGACTAAATGACCATCTTTTACAAGCCCTTTAAATTCATCATCTATACCTGCTATGATTCTAGTGAAAGTAGATTTACCTGCACCATTAACACCCACTAAAGCAATCTTCTCTCCGCGTTCAATTATCAAATCAAGATTTTCGAGAACATTATAAACACCATCATAACTTTTTGTAAGACCTTCAATTTCAATGGAAACTTTTCCCGAGTGAGTTGCTGGCGGGAAAGTAAAATTCACCGCACCTTCTTCATCTTCAATCTCAATCCACTCAACTTTATCAAGCTGCTTTATTCTGCTCTGTACTGCTTTTGCCTTAGACGCTTTTGATCTGAATCGCTCAATAAATTTTTCCTGCTCTTTTAAATATTTCTGCTGATTGTTATACTTATTTTCAGCAAGTTCTTTTCTTAATGCCTTCTCTTTTTTATAATATGAATAGTTACCTGAATAAAGAGTTACATTGCCCATTGAAATTTCAACAGTACGGGTTGTAAGATTATCGAGAAAGTTCCTATCATGCGATACAAGTATAATTGCGCCCTGATAATTTTTCAGATAGTTCTCAACCCATATCAATGACTCAATATCCAAATGGTTCGTCGGCTCATCAAGTAAAAGAATAGAAGGGTTTTGCAAAAGAAGTTTTGCCAATGCAATTCTCATCTGCCATCCGCCGCTGAACTCATCAGTCAATCTATCAAAATCTTTTTCACCGAAACCAAGCCCGATTAATATTTTTTCTATCTTTGATTTTAAAGTATAGCCTTCAAGAGTATTAAATCTCTCCTGTAGCTCGCCATATTCATTCACCAAGTCCATAAACTCTTCGTTCCCCGGGTCAGGGTGATTGCTCATTTCATTTTCAATTTCCGTGAGCTCTTCCTGAATTTTATTTATATCACCTGCTGCCGAGTAAACTTCATCGTATAAAGTATTGCCAACGAATTTAATGCCTTCCTGCTGAAGATAACCCATTGTAGTGTGGCGCGATAGCGCAACCTCGCCTGAATCCTGCTTTAGTGTGCCTGCTATTATTTTGAGCAAAGTGGACTTGCCCTGTCCGTTTGAACCTACCAATGATACGCGTTCGTTTCCTCCAACTCGGAGTGAAACTTCATCGAATAAAACTCTGGAGCCAAATGCTACTGATATATCAACTAATGAAATCAATTTTGTGAATTATTATATTTTCGTGTAATCTTAAAGATACTCATTTTTCCCCCTAATTTATATGGCAATAATCACTCCTTTA
>JBBRQV010000034.1:0-25230 GCA_038225955.1 Ignavibacteria bacterium
CGTTGATAAAATTAACGAGCATAAAGACAGATTAATCGAGCTTGAAGTAAAAGATTCCGGCTCAACCATAAGAAAGGCAACGGAAGATATTATGCTCGGCGCAAGGACTTTGAATTATTATTCAAAGATGGCTTCAACTGTGTTTGAAGAAAACATCGAAGGACTTTCAAAAGAAGGTATCAGCAAAAATTTATTGGTGCGAGAGCCAATAGGCGTAGTTGCTTCTATTATTCCGTGGAACTTTCCGTTCAAAATGGCAATATGGAAACTCGGTCCGGCATTAGCTGCAGGATGTACGATTGTGCTAAAACCTTCCTCTGAAACTTCGCTTTCAGTTGCCGAGCTTGCAAAGTTAATTGATGAAACGGATATTCCAAAAGGTGTTATTAATATTGTAACGGGCGGCTCTGATATCGGAACGGAAATGGTTTCGAATAAATTAGTTGATAAAGTTGCGTTCACAGGCTCGACTGAAGTTGGACGTACAATTATGAAAAACGCCGCTCCGACACTGAAGAAATTAACTCTTGAGTGCGGGGGAAAATCACCTAATATTATTTTAGATGATACCGATATGAATATGGCAGTTGATGGCGCAATCTATGCGGGATTTTATCATCAGGGGCAGTGCTGCGAAGGCGGTACGAGACTGCTTGTGCAGGAAAGTGTTTACGATGAGTTTACATCTAAGCTTAAAGAAAAAATTGAGAAGATGAAAATCGGCGACCCGATGGATAAGGGAAGCGATAACGGTCCGGTTGTATCGAAGAAGCAGTTTGAATCGGTAATGAATTATATAGAGATAGGAAAAAAAGAAGGCGCGAAAATTTTAACCGGCGGAAATAGAGTCGGGGACAAAGGATATTACATTCAGCCGACAATTTTTACAGACGTTGATAATAAAATGAGAATTGCTCAGGAAGAAATTTTCGGACCTGTAGTAGTTATTATTAAATTCAAAGACGATGATGAAGCTGTGAAAATTTCTAATGATTCTGAATTCGGACTTGCCGCAGGAATCTGGTCGGGCAACGATGAGCGAGCATTGGCACTGGCAAGAAGATTAAGAACAGGTACTGTGTGGATAAACGAATATCATCTGCTTGCAGATAGAGCGCCGTTCGGCGGATATAAGCAAAGCGGTGTTGGGCGTGAGTTCGGTGTTGACGGATTGAAGGAATACACTGAAGCGAAACACATTCACATTGATGAAATAAAAGACAGAAGCAAGAAGTTCTGGTATAATACAGTTGTTCCGAAAGGATAGTTCTCCCATGAAAAAAATTATCAAAGGAGATAATTGTTCTTTAGTAAAGTTTGAGAGTAAAGATGTGAAGCTTGTAGATTTAATTTATAAATTATTCCATGATAAAGGGATAGTGAATTTTTTAAATCCCGATTATCCGCTGAATAAACCAAAATCCGTTATAAAAAAATGGGTGAAGGAAACTGCGGAAAATCCTTATGCTGCATGGTATGTTATCAAGCATAAGAGAGATTACATCGGATACGTTTGCTTTAAGTGGAGAGATAATTATGAAGTATGCTGCGAGATGTCAACAGCGATATTGGATGAATATAGAGGATTAAAATTAGGTTACGAATCCTCAAAAATTCTTGCAGATTATATAAAGGAGTTAAAGAAGTTCAGCTACATAGTTGCATACGTTAAAAAAGGAAATACAAGAGCAGTAAATAATTTAAGGAAGTTCGGATTACGAAAAAATGCGCGACTCTTAAAAGAGGCTACACTGGCTTTTTACAATGAAGACGGCACAGGAGGTGATTACGATTTGCTTGCTGAAAAAATAAAATAAAAGTAGAAAGAAAAACATTTAATGGATATAAAAAATAAAACAGTTTTAATTCTCGGCGGCTGGGGGCTTGTTGGCTCGGCGATTGCGCGTAATCTTATGGCAGAGGGACCGAAGAAAATTATTCTTACATCACTGAAAAAAGATGAAGCTGAGGATATTTGTAATTCGCTATCGAAAGAATATAAGAAGCCAAAAGGATTTTTTGTGCCATGGTACGGAAATATTTTTGTAAGGAATGAATTCAAAGATACTCCACGCGAAAACATACTGGGAAATCCTGCACAACGCGCAAAGTTGATGCATGATATAACCAATGAACTAGATAACGAGATACTGCACAACTCGGCAATGTATAAAATGCTGAAACAGTATAAGCCTGATGTTGTTATTGATTGCATAAACACAGCAACGGCAATTGCATATCAGAATATTTTCAAATCGTTCAACGATATGCAGAGATTTATGGATAACGGCGAGAAGGATTATGATAAGCTGAAGACGGAAGTAGAAAAATTCATGTGTGTCTCTTATATACCGCAGCTGATTCGTCACATACAGATTATGTATAATTCAATGACGGAGTTTAAGACAAAGTTTTATTTGAAAATCGGTACAAGCGGTACAGGCGGTATGGGATTGAACATTCCTTACACTCACAGTGAAGAGAAGCCTTCAAGAATGCTATTGAGTAAATCTTCTGTTGCAGGCGCGCATACATTGTTACTATTCTTAATGGCTCGTACACCAAACGGTCCGGCAGTAAAAGAATTAAAACCGACTGCTTCAATCGCATGGAAAAAAATTGCTTACGGCGAAATTAAAAAAGGCGGAAGACCGATTGCATTATACGATGTGAAGATGGAAGATGCAGAATCGTTAACAGGGAAGTTCAAAAGAAAAAATGAGAAGACATACAAATCAAAAGAGAATTTAAAAACAGTATTCATTGATACCGGCGAGAACGGAATTTTCTCTGCGGCTGAGTTTGAAACAATTTCTACAGTGGGTCAGATGCAGTTCGTTACTCCCGAAGAGATTGCAGAGAATGCAGTGCTTGAGATAAAAGGACATAACACTGGGCACGATATTATAAACGCGATAGACGGAGCTTCAATGGAGCCATCATACCGAGCAGGATTTATGCAGCAGTATGCTACGAATAAAATCAAAGCACTTGAAAAGAAGAATAAGACAAATTCGATAGCTTTTGAAATGCTCGGACCTCCAAGACTCTCAAAACTTCTTTTTGAAGTTAACTTAATTAGACTTATTTATAAAAATTTCAATGAGTATATTAAAGCCGATTATAAAAAGGCAGCTAAGAAAATTTTTGACTTAATTAAGAAAGATTCGAAGCTGAGAAATGAAATGCTTTCCATCGGCATTCCGATTTTAATGCCTGACGGGAAAAAACTGCTAAGAGGTCCTGAAATAAAAATTCCTTCTCATTTAGAAGGTGATATATTCGATGTGAACCAGAAACAGATTGATAAATGGTGTGAAGGCGGCTGGTTTGATCTTCGCGAGAAAAACTGGAAGCTGTGGAATGAAAGATTTAAAGCAATTATGAAACAGTCGAAGGCAATGAGCGATGAGAATTTCAGCTCAAGATATATTTTCAACGATGACTACTGGGATAATTTTAAAGAGATGAACATAGGTAAGATAGTCGGATGGATATTTATTAATGAAGAGCACGGAATCAGAAATAAGGGTTAAGCAACTTACATTACAAACAAATTTTTAGATATATAAAAATAAAATTAAAGAAAATTGATACCTAATATTCTTTCTTTAACAATTTTTGCTCCGATAGTTTTAGCATTTCTGATTTTATTCATGAAAAAGGAAAATGAAACTATGATAAAGTGGTATGCAATGATTGTCTCATTGATACCATTCGTACTTTCACTGGTTCTTTTCTTCACTTACAATCCGGCTAACCCTGAGTATCAGTTCGTTGAAAAATTTAAATGGGTTACCGCTCTTAATTCCTACTACTCATTGGGTATAGATGGAATTTCGATGCTACTGATAGTACTTTCAGCATTCATTATGCCTCTTTGTATTCTTGCCTCATGGAATACTATTAAGATAAGAATTAAAGAGTATTACTTCCTTGTATTACTTATGGAAGGAACGCTCATTGGTGTTTTCTGTGCGCAGGATTTGATTTTATTCTACATCTTCTGGGAGTTTATTCTTATTCCAATGTATTTTATGATAGGTATCTGGGGCGGCGAGGAAAGAATTTATGCTACCGTCAAATTTTTCTTATATACAATGTTCGGAAGCTTGCTTCTTCTTATCGGAATTATCTGGCTTGGTTTCTTATGCCAACCGATGATAGGGGAGTTTACAACAGATATGGCAAGACTGACATTAGTTTCCCCAACCATTGCTGCGGATAAACAAACATTTTTATTTATACTATTCACATTAAGTTTTTTAATAAAGGTACCCCTCTTTCCGTTCCATACATGGCTGCCCGATGCTCACGTTCAGGCGCCGACATCAGGTTCAGTTATTCTTGCTGCGATTTTATTGAAGATGGGTACTTATGGTTTACTTAGATTTTCACTGCCGCTTTTCCCTGCGGGATTTGTGAGCATGACTCCCTACATTGCAGTTCTTGCAACAATCGGTATCATATACGGAGCGTTAGTTTCCATTGTGCAGAAAGATATTAAAAAGCTTGTTGCTTACTCTTCGGTTTCGCACATGGCATTTATAGTGCTTGGTATTTTTGCTCTTACGCAAGAATCTATGCAGGGCGGTGTAATACAAATGATTAACCATGGACTTTCAACAGGCGCGCTCTTCCTTATTGTAGGTATGCTTTATGAAAGAAGACACACAAAACTTATTGCAGAGTACGGCGGACTTATGAAAGTAATGCCTGTGTTCTCGGTGATATTTATGGTCGTGATGTTTTCATCAATCGGCTTGCCCGGACTTAATGGCTTTATAGGTGAGTTTTTAGTTTTAATCGGCGCTTACAAGTCAGTTAACTTAGGCACTCCGGTATACTCTATACTTTCGACAACAGCAGTTATTTTTGCTGCGATATATTTATTGTGGATGTTCCAGAGAGTTATGCTGGGGCCTATTACTAATGAAAAGAATAAAGATCTGAAAGATATTTCTAAAATGGAACTTGCGACAGTTATTCCGTTATTGATTTTCATAGTATGGATTGGCGTTTATCCGAATACATTCTTAAGCAAAACAGAAACATCAGTAAAAAGGATTATAGAAAATTTCGAAAAGTTTAAACCGAAACCTATAGAAACACCGGTAACTCCAACTACTCCACCTACTAAATAGAATTTTTAAAATATAATTTTTTTTTAAAAAGGTTTTATCATTTAGTTGGTAAAACCTTTTTTTTTGGAAAAATAAATATGTAAGTATGACTGATAAAAAGAAAGTTAGGGGAATTTTAGAAAAGAATTCCTATAGAGTTGTTTTACAAACGGAAGTTCATACAGTTATTTCAGATGAACCCGTAGAAGAAGGCGGAAGCGATGAAGGAATGAATCCTTATGAGCTGCTATCCGCTTCGCTTGCAAGCTGCACTGCAATAACTCTTCAAATGTATCTCGATAGAAAAAAGTGGGAAGTAGATGATCTAAAAGTTGATATAGATATAAAGAGTACAACTGAAGGCAAAATCTCCAAAAATGTTTTTGAAAGGAAGATATTTGTAAAAAGTAAATTAAGCGATTCTGAGCTGGAAAGGCTAAAATATATTGCGAATATGTGCCCGATTTCAAGGATTTTGGAGACAGGGAACAATTCCGTTATTACTACATTAGAAAAGAGATAATAACAACAAAAATTGAAACTTTTTAACGTTTTTAATAGTATTTCTTATATAGAGGTTATATGTTATTTTCAGTAAAATAATTATAAAATGAATAAAAAACTTTTAATAGTAGTTTATGTAGTTATAGTCGGATTAGCATTTTTTGTAGGTACTAAAATACAGAATGCAGTATCCGATGACAAGACTTCAGCACAGGTGAAAAAGTTCAGCGATGCATTGAACATTACAACAAGATATTATGTAGATGACGTCGATTCGCAAAAGCTTACCGAAGCTGCGATACGCGGAATGCTTGAAGAGCTTGACCCTCACTCAGTTTATATCAGCGCAGAGCAGTTAAAAAGAGTTAACGAAGATTTCCAGGGAAGCTTCGAAGGTATCGGAGTTGAGTTCGATATCATAGCAGATACGATTACAATTGTTTCTCCTATATCGGGCGGACCATCTGAAAAACTTGGAATTTTAGCAGGTGATAAAATCGTAAAGATTGACGGTCAGTCTTCTATAAAACTTACCCGTGAAGATGTACCGAAAAAACTCCGTGGAGAAAAAGGAACTAAAGTAGTCGTAACGATTGCAAGACCGGGCAGCAGCAAGACGATGGATTTTGAAATCATCAGAGATAAAATTCCATTATATAGTGTTGATGCATCATTTATGTACAACAATGAAATCGGATATATAAAAGTATCAAAGTTTGCAGCAACTACTTACGATGAGTTTTCAAAAGCATATTTGAAACTGCAAGGCGAAGGAATGAAGAAATTAGTTCTTGATTTACGCGGTAATCCGGGTGGATATTTAGACCAGGCGTTTAAAATGGGAAGTGAATTTATTCCTAAAGGCGGAAAAATTGTTTACACAAAAAGCAGAATTTCAGATTTCAACGAAGTATATAATTCCGAAGGCGGAAAATTAAATGACGTTCCGTTAATCGTGCTTGTAAATTCCGGTTCAGCTTCTGCAAGTGAAATCGTTGCAGGCGCAATTCAGGATTGGGATAGAGGACTTATCGTCGGTGAAACATCTTTCGGTAAAGGACTTGTTCAACGTCAGTTTGACTTGCCTGACCAATCTGCGTTCAGAGTTACAACGGCAAGATATTATACTCCGGTAGGACGTTCGATTCAGAAGCCTTATGAAAACGGAAAATATAAATCAGACCTTGCAAGAGATGAAAGCGAAGGCGATAACGTAAACCATACAAAAGATAAATCTGATTCTTTACATCCTGAATTCAAAACAATGGGCGGAAGAATTATTTACGGCGGTGGTGGTATTACACCCGATTATATTGTAAAGCTTGATACACTTACTCCTTACACTGTTTCACTAAGAAGAAATAATGTAATGTATTTGTTTACAGAACAGTATATGTCTAACAATAGAAAAAACGTTGAAGGAAAATATAAATCTTATAATGCATTCAGAGATGGTTTTGAACTTTCATCTTCAATGATGGACGATTTCAAGAAATTTGCAGATGGTAAAGGCGTTGCTTTAAACCAAAGTGAATTTGATAAAGATAAGAGCTTCATTGAAATTTCAATTAAGTCACAAATTGCAAGAGATATATGGGGCAATGAAGGAAGCTACGCAATATTTGTAACTTCAGATGAGCAGTTCCTGAAAGCAATTACTTTATTTGGTGAAGCAAAAGATTTAGGAAATTTAAGAAAATAAAATAATTTTATATGAAATGGTTTATCTCACATATCTGAAATATGCGGATAAACCATTTCTGTTTACATAACTTGAAACGATTCGCATTAATATTGCTTTTAACAGTATTCGCTTGTAATTCATACAGCCAGTCCAAAGTGCTTGACCAGGGTGAAGAGCTGAAGTATATAGTTTATTTCGGATTTATAAAACTCGGTGAAGTAAAACTAAAGGTTTCACGAGTTGAAAATGATGAGGGAAAGAAAACCTGTAATGCAATTGCATATATTAAGACTTATGATGGAGTTCCGTTTGTTTCGTTGAATAATATATTTGAGTCAGAAATGGATTACGTGAAAGAGCAGCTTTTTGCAAAAAAGTTTTTTGCAACTGAGTTTAAGGGTAAAGATATTGCGAAGACTGACTACAGGTTTAATTACGATTCTACAAAGGTTAAAATTCTGAAAGAAACCAATACCAGAATCGATAGAAATGAAACTATTTCCTTCAATAAGGGTATAAAGTTTCAAGACGGATTGTCCATATTTTATTCGGCACGTATGAATTCTTTTGCGAACAAAAATTATAATGTTCCTATTTTTATAAATGAAGGTCAAAGCTCGGTAAAGTATTCGTTCAACATTAATAAAGATGTTGTTTCTGTTAGCAGTGTTGATTATGATATTTCAGTAATAAAGGTAGCAGGTGTTGCAGATTTTACCGGTATTGCCGGATTAACAGGTGAGTTTGCCGGGTGGTTTTCCGATGATGAATTCAGGGTGCCGATTAAGGCGCAGTTAAATGTTCTTATCGGAAGCATAACTTTGGAATTAGCTTCATACAAAAAAACAAATTGGAAACCACCAGTATTCAAGCACTAAACCACTTCTCGTTTTTATGTTGTACATCGCATTTTTAACTAAATTGAAATCAAACTAAAATATAGCTATTTTTGTAATTATGAAGAAAACAAGCACACTGAAATACGTTTTAATTGCACTTACACTGTTTATCGGAATCGATAAAACATACTCCCAGACTGCGCAGGAAATAATCAAACAAACACAGGATAAATACGAAAGTATTTCCGATGCCAAGGCAACTTTTTCTCAGAGCTATAAAGGCTCTTCTGGAAAATCTCAATCTGCTTCAGGTACTCTTTACATTAAGAAAAAAAATAAATACAGAATTGAGACCGGCGGACAGATTATCATAACAGACGGCACTACTTCGTGGACTTACTCTCCGAAGAAAAAACAAGTCGTAATTGATAATTATAAAGATGACGGAAGTTCGTTCTCACCAAATAAATTTTTATTTTCATATCCCGAAAATTTTTACTCAGATTTAGACGGTGAGGATAAAGTGGGAACTGTAGATTGTTATGTATTGAAATTATCGCCAAGAACATCAGGCAACATAAAATCAGCGAAGATATGGATAGATAAGAACGATTATATAATTAAGAAAATATACGTCAACACAAAAGAAGGCTCAAATACATATACATTGAAAGATGTAAATCTTGATGCAGGTGTTGCAGCATCTAAGTTTACGTTCTCTCCACCATCTGATGTTGAAGTAATTGATATGAGATAAATTTGAACTATAATCATTAAATTTTTATTCTAAAAGTTAAGCGTAAATCTGCGCTTAACTTTTTTTTTATATAAGACTCTGAATCCTACTCTTAAAAAAATATTAAAGTTTGTATTAATTTCCAGTCTGCTTGCGTTATTCCTGTATCTTTCTCTCAGGGGAGTTGATTTCAGCAACCTTGCTAAGGAATTACAGGATACAAATTATTTTCTTGCAGTTGGCGCAGGGCTGATAGGAGTTCTTTTGAGTAATTATTTCAGAGCTCTGCGCTGGAGATATTTTTTGAATCCAATCAAAAAAGATATTCCGATGAAAAATTTATTTCCGCCGATAATGATTGGATATATGTTTAACTCAGTTATTCCGCGCGGAGGTGAAATAACGCGTCCTGTGATTCTTGCTAAGAATGAAAATATATCTAAAGCAGCGGCTTTCGGAACGATTTTAGTGGAGAGAATTTTCGATGCTCTTAGCGTGTTAGCGGCTTTCGGAATTTCACTTTTTATCTACAAAGGAAAGCTTGCTTCTGCATTCCCTGATTATAGTGTCGAAAAGATTGCTTTATGGTCTTCGTTCTTAACTGCACTTGCGGTTGCCTTCGTACTGGTAATTATTTTTAATTTTGAGAAGTCAGAAAAAATAATAGAAAAAATCACTTCTAAAGTTGTCCCTGCAAAAATAAAGTCTAAAATTCACGATGTATTGATTTCGCTTATAAATGGAGTTTTATTTGTAAGGTACCCAAAACAATACTTTGCGATATTTGTTTATACGATTTTAATTTGGGTATGCTATATACTCTCGACATATTTAACATTTTTTGCCTGTGGAATAGATAATCTTGGTTTTATGGATGCCAATTTGGTTTTGACAATGGTTACCTTTGCAATGTTTCTGCCTCTGCCGGGAAACTCCGCCGGAGCGTTTCATTTAATATGCACTGCAACTCTTGTAAATATTTTTGCTATTGGAAGAGATAATGCGTTCGGGTATGCAACAATCAGCCATCTCACGGGATTTCTATTGCAGATAATAATCGGAGCTATTTATTTCTTCAAAGAAAATTACAAAGTAAAAGATTTACAAAACTAATTCTGCCCTAATTTCTTTTTCTTTCTCTCCTTAAAATATCCAATAACAATCGGAAGCACGGATAGTACTATTACAAGGACAACAACTTTTTCAAAATTTTGTTTTATAACAGGAATCTGCCCGAAGAAATATCCTGCCAGCGCCATTGACGAAATCCAAAGAATACCACCTGAAATACTGAACGTTAAATACCTTGAGTACGGCATTTTGGCAACACCTGCAACAATGGGAGCAAATGTTCTTGCGAAGGGAACGAAACGCGCATAGATAATAGCTTTGCCACCATGCTTAACGTAAAACTCCTGAGCGCTTGTAAGATATTTTTGTTTGAACAATTTAGAATCTTTTCTGTTAAAAATCTTTTCACCTGTTAATCTTCCAAACCAGTATCCGCAGTTATCGCCGATTACAGCAGCAAGTATTAATGCAATTATCAGAGTAGTAATATCAACACCAAGAAAACCTGTTGAAGTTAAAAGTCCCGCCGTAAGTAAAAGCGAATCACCCGGAAGAAAAAACCCTACAAGTAAACCTGTTTCAGCAAAAACAATTGCAATAACGCCATAAAAGCCCACCATTTTGATAAGTGCTTCATAGTTATAAAGATTCTTAAAAAATTCTATTATTCCGTCCATTAAAAAATATATTGAAAATTTGCTTTGAAATTTGATTGAGCATCTAAATTACCGATTAAAACATTCAGAATAAATTTATAAATTAATCTTTAAAAATATATTTTCTATTTTACATAATCAGAAGTAACAACAATAATATTAAGTACTCAAAGCGCATTTATTTCACAATTTTGACTGCATCTTTTATCTGGACTGCATCAATTTTACTTGCGCCCTTATTTATGGAAATAGGCGGAGTCTTTGCAAAAATTTCGGTGTTCATTTATTATTTTTTTTCGCCCGTATGCCATCAGCAGGATGCGCGGTCGTTTCATATTTTCGGATACAAGTTTGCGGTGTGTTCAAGGTGTACAAGTATATATTTGGGATTTTTAATCGCAGTTATTTTTTATCCCATAAAGATTAAATTGAGTAATATAGAACTCCCCTCAATTTGGTTCTTACTCATTCCGGTTTTTATGATTGCATCAGATGCTTTTCTTGACGTTTTCGGATTATATTCCAATTCATTTTTATCCCGAAGCGTTACAGGCGGCATTACAGGATTTGTGCTTCCGTTTTTTCTCATACCCGGATTCGTAAAACTTTTTAACGATGTTTTCAATTTTGTTTCTAAAAAATCCAATATATAAATGAATAACTCTCCAAATAAACTGACACCTGTTATAGTAAGCTCTGTTATAATGGTTTTACTTTCTTCTGTACCTTTCCTGAATTTGATAAATACTTTCTGCTGTATGGGGATAATTCTCGGGGGATTTATCGGAGTAACATATTACGCAAAGCAGGTGCAGGGAAATAACTTACCTCTGATACAAAAGGATTCCATTTTAATTGGTTTACTATCGGGCATAATTGCGGCAATTGTAAACACAGGAGTAACAGTTGCAATCACTTTGTTTTCAAAAGTAAATCCTATGGGTGAGATGATGGAAATGATGAGCCAGCTTGGAACAAAGATGCCTCCTGAAGCTATGGATATAATGGAAAAGCTTTCACAGGAATTTACAAAGTACGGTTACTCGCCGACACTTACAATTATTACACTTATTATGAATCTTGTGCTTTACCCGCTGTTCGGAATTCTTGGAAGTTTCATCGCATATCAGATTCACAAAAGAAAAAATTTACAACAACCAACACTATAAATATATTTCGTATGTTTGAGTATTCCGGCGCAATACATATGCATTCTACTTTTTCTGATGGCACAGGAACTATTCCTGAAATAATGCGATATGCCAATGAAACTGACTTAGACTTTGCTATTCTTACTGACCACAACAATATGAAGGCAAAAGATGAGGGCTTTGAACGATGGCATAATAATTCTATGCTTATAGTCGGATATGAGATGAACGATTTGCAGAATAAAAATCATTATCTAACATTAGGTCTTGAGAAAGTAATCGGTTCGTATGAAAAGCTTGATGACGGCGAGCTTGGCTCAATTCTTTCTGCTAAAGAATATGTAAAAAAAGTGAACGATAACGGAGGTTTTGGCTTTACTGCGCACCCGGATGAGAAAAGAGATTTTCCCGACCATCCGTCTTATCCGTGGAAAGCATGGGATTCGGATATTACAGGAATTGAAATATGGAATCACATGAGTGAATGGATTGAGGGTATGAATGAAAAAAATAAACTGCAAAGATTTCTTCATCCGCTGCGTTCTATAATCGCCCCGCCTGACAGCACTTTGAAAAGATGGGACTAGCTAAATCAAAAAAGGAAAGTTGTGGGACTTGGCGGCATAGATGCTCATGCTCACAAGCAAAATATTATGGGATTTTACGAAGTAGAGATTTTCCCTTATAAAGTTTTATTTAAATCAATACGAACGAACGTATTACTGGAAAAAGAAATTAAGAAAAATAATCCGCAAACATTTCATCATGATAAGCAGCAGATACTTGATGCATTAAAAAACGGCCGCTCGTTTATAGTAAATACTTATCATGGAAGCGGAAAAGGGTTCAGATTTTTAGCTGAGTACGATGGGAAAAATTATATCTCGGGAGATGAAATTATATACGATAATCCTAATAAGAAAATAATTTTAAGAGCATTAGTTCCGGAGAAAGCAAAAATACGATTGATAAAAGACGGAGTATGTATAGATGAATTTGAATCAATGGAGTGTATATGGGATTCAGATGAGAAAGGCTGCTATAGAATTGAATGCTGGAAGAACGATAAAGGATGGATTTTTTCAAATCATATCAGAGTAGTTTAAGTATGGCAAATTACAGGGATAAATTAAATTGATAAAGAAAGTAAAAGAGTACAAGAAAAAAGATAGCGCAATAAATTCTAATTGCGGAGTGTTCGGAATATATAATAATCCGGAAGCAGGGATTTTAACTTACTACGGTTTGCACTCGCTTCAGCATAGAGGACAGGAAGCAGCCGGAATAGTTACGTCTGAATATTTTGAAGAAGAAAAAAGATACAGATTCAATATTCATAAAGACCATGGGCTTGTTTCAAGTGTTTTCCGCGATGAAAAAATATTAACTGACGTCTTGAAAGGTAATTCAGCGATAGGGCATACGAGATACTCTACAACAGGTGCCTCTGATAAACGGACTAACATTCAGCCGTTCAAAGTAATTTATAAAGGCGGCAATCTTGCTTTATCTCATAACGGAAATTTAACAAACACACGCGAGCTTCGTACTTACTTACAGAATGAAGGAACTTTGTTTCAGACTTCTACCGATAGCGAATTGCTTCTTCATCTTATTGCCCGTAGTAAAAAAGATACTGTCGAAGATAAAATTTTAGAAGCTGTTTCATATATTAAAGGAGCATATTCAATTTGTATCCTTACAGATGATAAATTATTTGCAATAAGAGATCCCTATGGAGTCAGGCCATTTTGCATGGGTAAACTTGGCGATAGTTTTGTCTTCGCATCGGAAACTGTTGCGCTGGATATAATTAACGCTGATTATGTCCGTGATGTTATGCCCGGTGAAATGATTATTATAGATAAAGATGTAGTAGAAACTCAGGAGCCGAAATCAATTCAGTTTGCAAAAGTTGATAAGTACAGGCACTGTATATTTGAGTACATTTATTTTTCACGACCTGATAGTGTAGTCTTCGAAGAAAAAGTTGACAAGGTAAGAAGAAGGATTGGGAAGAATCTCGCACTTGAAAGTCCACCCCCTGAAAAGGAAGATGATGCTAAGAGAGTCGTAATTATAAATGTTCCGGATTCATCTAATACTGCGACGCTTGGATATTTCAGTGAAGCGATAAAACATAATAAAGATATTAAGAATGAAATTGGTTTGATACGAAGCCATTACGTGGGAAGAACTTTCATACAGCCCGGGCAGGATAAAAGGGAAATGAAAGTGAGAACAAAGTTTAATATTGTAAAAGGCGTTCTTGCCGATAGAAAAGTTGTGATGATAGACGATTCGATAGTAAGAGGTACAACATCAAGGCTTCTTGTCGATTTATTGAAGAAGGCAAAGCCTAAAGAAATTCATTTGAAGATTACTTCACCGCCGATAATTTCACCATGTTATTACGGAATGGATTTCCCCTCGAAGGGGGAACTGATTGCAAATCAAAAAAATCAGAACATCGAAGAGATAAGAGATTACCTTGGAGTTACATCTTTATCGTATCTCTCAGAGGAAAAATTACTTGAAGGCGCTCCGAAGACAAGACCTGAAACAGGATTTTGCACTGCCTGCTTTACCGGGAATTACCCGATTCAAATAGAAGGAATGGATGCAATTTCTAAAAACGAATTAGACGATTAAAAAAATTTATAAAATACACAATGAATAAAGAGCAATTAGAATTTCACAAATCAAAAAGGGAAGAGTTTGCAAAAATTATGGGAGAGGATTCCATAGCAGTAATTTTTGGAAATACGTATATCAATAAATCATACGATGCAAACTATAATTTTAAACAGCATAAAAATTTTTATTACCTGACAGGTTTTCTTGAACCTGACTCAGTTGTGATGCTTTCAGGCAATGGAATAAAATATTATGATTACGATTCCCGCAAAGAAACAGTCTCAAAGGAAATAATATTTGTACAGGAAAAAGATGAGACAAAGGAAACATGGACCGGCGTGCGTTTGGGGATGCAGAATGTAAAACGCGAACTTGGAATAACTGATTCAAAAGAAAATTTTGACTTGCCTGATTTTCTAAATTATAATTTATTCAAGGGCTATAAAAAACTTTATATAAATTTTGCCGACTTAATTAGCCTTACAGGAGATATAAAAGAATTTGCAACTCAGTTTGTGAATGGGCTTAGAAGCCTTGCTCCGACAATTCAGATAATGGACTCTACTTTTCTTCTCGGTAAAATGCGCAGAAGAAAATCAACATACGAATTAAAGGTAATGCAAACAGCAGGTGATATTTCTGCCAACTCATTCAATGAAGCATTGAAAAAAATTGAGCCCGGTATGAAAGAATATCAGGTACAGGCAAATCTTGAGTACAATTATAAAATGAACGGCTCACCTGATAATGCATATCCTCCTATATGCGCATCGGGAAATCATGCTAACATTCTTCATTATGAATTAAACGATGACACTTTAAAAGCAGGGGAGTTGATTCTGATTGATTCAGGCGCTGAGTACGATTCCTACTGTGCCGATATTACAAGAACGTATCCAATCTCCGGAAAATTTTCTAAAGAACAGAAAGAGGTTTACGAAATCGTATTACATGCAAATAAGGAATGTATAAAGAAATCAAGAGAAGGTATTAAGTTTGATGATTTAAAAAACTTCTGCGATAAAGTCCTTGCAGATGGAATGGCTGCAAAAGGAATTCTGAAAAATAAAAAGAATTACAAAAAATATACAATTCACGGAGTCGGCCATCATATCGGACTGGATACTCACGATGCAGTGCCTTACAGAATTAATAAAGATGTTGAAGATAAACTTCTTGTAGGTGATGTAATTACAATAGAGCCGGGATTATATTTCCCGATAGGCTCGAAGGAAATCCCAAAAAAATATTGGGGTATAGGTGTAAGAATTGAAGACGATATTGTTATAGGAAAAAGCAGCTGCCTGAACTTAACCAGGAATGCTGTTAAAGAAATTGATGAAATTGAAAATCTTATGAGCAAAAAATAAATTATACTATTGCAAAATCTATTTTCTTTGAAAACATATTTACTCGTGATACTGCAATCCTGACTTTATCGCCGGCGCGGAGAATGCGTTTAGTTCTTCGCCCGATTGCGATATGCCTCTTATCATCATACTCATAATAATCATCTTCAATATCTTTGAATCTTACCATACCTTCAATCAGAATATCATTTATCTGAACGTACACTCCGAATTGCATAATGCCGGAAATGATACCTTCGTATTCCTCGCCGATTCTGCTTTGCAGATATTCGATTTGTTTAATCTTTATTGATTCTCTTTCCGCGGCAACAGCATTCTGCTCGCGTTCTGAGCTTCTTTTGCAAATATCAGGAAGTAACTGATTATAATGCTGAACAGTTTTAACAATATTTTTCTTCGCATTCATGTAATCAAATAAAACTCTGTGAACGATTAAATCGGGATATCTTCTAATAGGGGATGTGAAATGTGTATAGTGGTCAAAACCAAGTCCGTAATGTCCGATGTTTTTGTGAGTATAAATTGCTTTTGCCATAGAGCGAATCAACAAATCGTTTATGATATACTCTTCGGGTTTTCCTTTTACCTCTTCTAAAAGTTTTCCGAGCGAATCTTTATTATTTACATCAACTTTGTAACCGAACTGATGAACAAACTCAGAAAGATTTTTTAATTTCTCCACGTCCGGGTTATCGTGAACTCTATAAATAAATGGGTAAAGCATCTCCGAATCTTTCTGTAGATTTTTTACATAAAGCGTTGCGCAAGTATTTGCGAGGAGCATAAACTCTTCAATCAATCTCATTGTTTCCAATCGTTCCTTAGGAATGATTTTCATAACACGCCCTTTTTTATCGAATACAAATTTCACCTCGCGTGAATCAAAATCTAATCCGCCTGCTTTAATTCTTTTTTCTGTCAGGCATTTAGAAACTTTATACATCAGTAAAAGCTCTTTTGAAAAATCTCCTTTTTTCTTCTCAATAATATCTTGTGCCTCTTCGTATGTAAATCTTCTTTTACTGTTAATGATTGTCTTTTTTATCTCAAAACTCTTAATCGTATATTTTTTTGTAAGATTGATGAAGATTGAAAACGTAAGTCTGTCAACATTAGGTTTTAGCGAGCAAATATCATTCGATAAATTTTCAGGAAGCATAGGAACTACACCATCGACAAGGTAAACACTTGTACCTCTCTTTAAGGCTTCCTTATCTAATTCGCTTCCTTCTTTTACATAGTGAGATACATCTGCAATGTGCACGCCGAGCAAAAATCCATCGTCAGTTTTCTCAAGCGAAACAGCATCATCAAAATCACGCGCATCAAGCGGGTCAATTGTAAAGATTGTGCTTTCTCTTAAGTCCAATCTTCCTTTAGTTTCTGATTTAAACTCAATAGCCTCCGCTTCATCAATTACTGCTTTCGGAAATTCTTTCTCCAATGCAAATTTCTTAACGATAGAGTTTAACTCTGCCTCTGCATTTCCGGATTTACCCAGTACTTCTTTTATAACGCCTTTTAAATCAGTCAACTCATTACTTATATCATCGGGATTTAATATCTCGCAGTAAACTTTATCTCCATCCTTCACACCGTTAAAAAATTGTTTCTGAATGTAAATATTCTTTTTTATATTTCTAGAGTCAGGGAAAACAGTTCCGTAACTCTTGTTATCTTCAAAATCTCCCGTAACAAACTTAAATTCTTTTCGTGATATATTTGTAATCTCGGCAAAGGGAATTCCGTCAATGTCTTTTAATTGAAAGGTAACTTTATCTCCCAGTGAAAGCGCCTTGTTACTGGTGCCAATTATTTTATATCTTATTTCGTCGCCGTTCTTATTAAAATATTTTATTTCAAATCTGCCATCGCTGCCGAAATCTGTAACACCTTCCATATTAGATTCAGCAGGTGAATTATTTAGAAAATATAATTTTCCGTCTTTGGCAACAAGACCTTCATCCATCAAATCGTACAAAAGATTTCTAAGGTTTTCAATTTTGAATCTCGGGAGATTTAGATTTTTCAAAAGGGCATGAAGCTTAACTTTACTTTCAGGATTCTTTTTGAAAAAATTTAATATTTGATTTTTGAGTTTGATATGCGTTAGAATTTAATTCTATAATAAATAGTTGCGCCGGTTCTTATATCGGCAGCTTCCACACTTGTATTTGAGCTGAGTGAAGTTAACGGGTCAACTGTTCTTTCAACTTGGATGAATAAATTACTTGAAATTCCTTTTATGTTAAGAAGTTTACCGAGTGGATATTGAACGACAAAGTTTGTATTGTTAAGATTATCAAAAACCTGTCCGCCTACTCTTACAATCGCATCACCGAATGCCGCTGTGATTCTTATATCAGTATTCTGAGCAACAGAACCGTTCTGTGAGTTTACATAATTTATATCAGTATTCACAATGAACGGCAGTATATCCTGAATAAATGAAGAAAAATAATTGGATAAAATTACAGAGCCTACATTTGCTCCGACAGTTGATGCGAGAGTTACCTGCTGCGATGCATTCAAATTCGGTGTCCCGAATAAAATAAAACTTATAGCTTTTTGTGAGGGGTCTGCGCTGTTATCGAGGCCGCCATTTTTGTAATACTTCCAGTCAAGTTTTGGATTTGTTGCGTCACCTGATACTGCAAGCTGCAAATCAATCTGGTCAGTGGCTCCGGAATTATCTTCGGATGGAGCAGTACCGGAATACTCAGCATTAATATCTAATTCAGGATTTTTTATCGGTCCGTTAAATTTAATAGTTCCGCTTGCTTTGAAGTTCTTATAAAATTTATAATATGAATTATCTCCTAAGACTACATTGCCCCGCGCTTCCATATTGCCACTATTTCTATTATCAACAAATAAATTCATATTAACCTCTCCAAAAAATTCCTGCTTGTATTTCGGATTCGTTATAAATCTTAAGAAGATAGGCGTTTCATTTGTTACAATTAAATCATAAATAAAAGAACTTCTAGGAATTGGTTTATTTATACTTGAATCTTCCTGTGCAATTAAATAACGTTCAAACGGATTCCATTCTTTTTTATTTTTATTTTTAATGCTATCCGTCAACTTTGCTGTATAAATAATTAAACTATCAGGACTAAATGAAGTGGAATCGTAAATTATTTTATAATTAAAATCGTCTGCATACAAATCTAAAGTTTCTTGCTGAAAAGGATTTATCGTAATGTTACCTTTTTTAAGTGTAAGGTTTCCGTTGAGAAGTATTGATTTATCATTTCCCTTGAGATGCAGCGCAGGTATTCCACTTCCTCCATATAAATCACCGAGAATCCCGAGATCGGTATTACCGTTATTTTTATCAAATAATTTTACATCGCCCGTCATATTTAAATCAATATCGCTTAACTTCAGATTACTGAAATCTATATACCCTGTAGTTGTAATAAATCTTGTATCTTCATCAGGGGTATAAAGTTTGGAATTTCTCAGCACAAGTTTTTGACCTTCAGTTGCCAAATCAGCTTCAAACCTGTAATACATTTTTGTCAGGTCAACATTAAATGAACCGTCAACTACATTCATACCTCCTGTAAGCTGAGGTTTTGACGCAGTACCTCCTATATCTATCTTTCCATTTAGAGTTCCTGTAAGATTTGAAGTAAGGGGGAGAAATGATTCAATGAGTCTTATCTGATAATTATTTGATGTTAAATTCAGGTTTATTCTATCCGTAATCATTTTCTCTTTTATTATAGCAGTATCTGCATTGGTAAAGGAGAGATAAATAGGGAACTGTCCGGTAATTTTCAAATTACCTACATTGCTTTGATTATAAAAACTTATATCAGGTATGAGTTTATAATCCTTATAATCCACCAAGGCATCAATTCTACCAATACTTGTATTGCCCATGCTTAGCATATCAGAGTTGGTTTCAAAATGGAATAAAGGATTTTTTAAATCTCCTTTGTATATTAATTCAATACGCCGGAAGTTTCCTTGTATCTGCCCTTCCGGTTCAATATCCGGATTAATGTATTTTTGAATTTCGGCAATGCTTACATTATTAAGTGTTGCTTTTATGTTACTGCTATCATCTAAAGAGTATTTCCCTTCAATTTTCGCTCTCTGCCTTCCCTGCTCAAGAAGAAAATGCTGAACATCAAAATATCTCTCTCCGTTATCGTTAACGAAATAGAATAAGAGAGAATCTACATCTCTGAATAAATATTTTCCAAACTTTAATGCTAAGCTATCAACTATAAAAGTAGATTTGACAGGATTAAGTATAAACTTTCCATTGGAAGCAAACTTAATTGTGGAATCTTTCACTATCCGTGTGATGAATTTGTTACTGTTGTCTCGGTAGTCAACAAACAAATATGTGGTATCAAATTTTGTCCCTGAAACCATAACTGAATCAGATTTAAAATCTATACGAGCCCGTACGCCGTTAATATCCTGTTTGTTATCACTGGACAACCTGAAAGAAAGGTTTGCTTTCGAAACTCTGAATATTGAATCCTGAAAGACGAGCTTAGAAACTTTTCCTGTATCAATAGAAAGTACGAACCTGTTATTTGTATTTGCAATTCTTCCCTTCATATCAACAACTATATCGAGGTCATTGTAATCAATTAAAGTTGCTATGGGTTTGAAATCAAGTATTTTTATTTCATAAACAAATCTAAAGCTATCCGGTATGGAAGCTAATTGAGTATTAAAAATTTTAGCACCACTGTCTGATAGCAATGTTAATTTTTCTGAAGTAGAATCTTCTCCGAATATCTGACTGAAGTTGGCTGAGACTTTTTGAATATTGGATGATAATACATGCGGCAGAGTAGCAAGTGTATAAAGCCCTGCAGCCTTCAATTCAAGGAAGTTAGATTTTAATGAAATATCGGTTGAGTCTCCACTTTTATGAATGTAGCCAACCATAGGAGAAGCAGGCAGCTGGTACTTACTATAAAAAGATTTTGTAAAATCTAATTTAAAATCTCCTGTAATATTTGCAAGTGAAGAACCGCTGCCATGTACATCGTAAGTGAAATTAAGGCTGCTGTTATGCGAACTATTTTTTGTAATTCCTTCTATGTTGAGATTTTGAATATTACCTTTTACATCATACTGGAGATTACTAAAATCTCTGAACACAACCTTACCGATAACTTTGCTGTTAACATAGTTTGTATTGTAATCTACATCTAAATCTGCTGTCCCGTTGTTTAAAATAATTTGTCCTGATGATTTGCTGATGTTCTGCTCTAAGAAACGCGTATCATGAATATTGTAAACAAGTTTTGTACGCATCGTTTTATAATCGAAACCTACACCATCTGCATTTATTTCTCCCGTAATATTTCCTTCCAAACTTTTTTCTTTCAGTACTTTTCCTAAATTAAAATTATTTGTTTTAAAAATTCCTTTATAAACGGCTTCATTAGGTTTTAAATTTAATGAACCTTTTCCGGAAATATTTCCTGCTGATGAATTTATATCTATGTCAGCATCGAAGTCTATCGGCTCGCCTACGAAATGAAAGTCCGCCCTGATTTTTCCAAGGTGACTATAGTCAGGAACAGGGAGCCCGGGGATAATTAACTTTGTATCAATCGGGTCAATCTCAGATTGATTAGATGTGATATCAAGAAAAAGCTTTGAAGGCTCGTCAAGATTTTTTATTGTACCTGCAAGATCATAAACTGAATTGTCTGTTTTTAAGAGAAGTTTATCCAATGCAAAATTATTGTATTTGCCTTTGGCTTTAAGGTTAAGGTAAACACGTCCGTCAAGAAAATCTAATGCCGGAAGAAAATATTTCAGATCAGCAAAATCAAATTTATCTGTAAGAAGGTCTATAGTCATCATCTTATCATCGAACTTATCATATTCAATTTTTTGCTCAAATGGATCAAGGTCTTCAAGCGATACAGTTTTTATATCGACTTTAGTTCTGCTCGTAACAAGATTCAAGTTGTTAACCTGAGAAAGTTTCTTCCTCAATATCTTAGCCTGAAAGCTTAAGTTCTTGACACTGAAATCGGAGTTGGTATTAAAATTGATTTTCTTTACGTCAACAGATTTAGTTTCAGGATAAACTTTTGCAGCAAGCTCAAGATTGAAGTTTCTTAAATAAAGATTCTCCATATCGAACCGCTGAGTATTAGTCACAGGAATTTGCCCTATCGGAAGCTCTGAATTTTTGTATTCAAGGATAAGGAAATTCCCATCAATGATTTCAATTTTATCGGCAGTAATCTTCCAATCAAACGGTATAAGAGTCGTATCTTCGGGTCCTGCATAATCCACTTTGAGGAGATAGCGAATGTTCCACATCAAAGTATCTTTGTTGTAACTGACTTTGGTGAGATTAATAGTTGGGTTAACCAGAACAACTTTGCTTACATAAACATTTTTATTTGGGATGCCCCACAGGTCATAGCCTAAATCGATGTAGTCAACTTTCAGCAGAGTATCTTTCTTAACAATAATATTTGCTTTGTTTAATCTGAGGCCGCTGATGATACTTCCTTCGATTGACTCTGCATAAATTGTGCTTTCTTTTTTTACAAGCGATTCATTTACTTTATCAATAGCGTAATGCAGTATCCAGTTTTTTGCAAATGAAGTTTGAAGCAGGAAGAATAGTCCAACAAGAAACAATAGAAGTCCAAGAAATGAGAAAAGGAAAAATCTGAAAAGTATATTAAAGAAGCCTCGTTTCTTTTTAGGCTTTACTGGAGGTTGAATCGTTTCAATAGGTTCAGTAACGGGTTCCTTTGGTTCCTCTCTGTTCGTAATATTTTCTATATCGTTATCTGCCATTCACAAATTTACAGCTTAAGAATTTTTTCAATTACTCCTGTAGTAGAGTATTCATTTACAAATTTAAGACTGAAGACTTTGCCGCCGTTTTGTTTTACAATGTCACTACCCACTATCTGGTCTTCTTTCCAGTCGCCGCCTTTTACAAGTATATCAGGAATGATTTTTGAAATTAAATTGAGCGGAGTATCTTCAGTAAAAATTATCACGCCATCAACAGCCTTTAAGTTTTCCATTACAAATTTTCTGTCATTCTCTTTGTTCACGGGACGTGAGTCACCTTTAAGTCTTTTAACAGATGCATCCGCATTAAGCCCGACTATTAAGAAATCACCAAGCGCTTTTGCTTCGTTTAGATATGCAACGTGTCCGCGATGGATTATATCGAAGACGCCATTTGTAAAAACAATTTTCTTCCCATCTTTTTTTAAATGACCTATCTTTTGAATTATCGCATCCATCAATTTTCTTGCTCTGAGATATATTGAATTAATTTATCTTTGTGGATTGGAACTATACCTACTTCTTCAACTACAAGTCCTGCAGCAAAGTTCGATAATATTACGCTGTCTTTTACTGAAGCGCCGCCTGCAAGGCAAACTGCAATCGTTGAAATGACTGTATCGCCTGCGCCGGATACATCGGAAACTTTCCGTGCTTGCGTAGGAACTCTATGAATTTCAATTTGTCCTTTATCGTTTTCAATTAATAGCATTCCATGTTCACCAAGTGTGAGAACTAAATTTTCACAATTTATTTTTTTTATAAACTCCATTGCATTTTCAATCAGCTCTTCAATATCATTCGTTCTTTTAAGGTTTGCATCTTCAAGTTCTTTTCTGTTAGGCTTAAAAAGAAAAATATTTTTGTATTCAAAAAAATTTTCAAACTTCGGGTCAACAAGAATTTTTTTCTTATTCTTTTTTGCAAAATCAATAACTGAATGTATAAGCTCTTTTGTAAGGACACCTTTGTTGTAATCTTCAAGAATAATAATTTCGTACTCATTTTTTTTATTTTCAAGAATTTTTAAAATATTTTTATTTGAGCTCTCAGAAATTTTCATTCTGCTTTCGCTGTCTAATCTGACGAGGTGATGTGAGTCTGCAATTACTCTAGTCTTACAAGTCGTGTTTCTGTTTTCCTCTTCAATGATTCCTTCAGTGCTAATCCCAAGCGATGCAAAAACTTCTTTCAAAATTTTCCCTTCATCATCTTTTCCGCATACGCCGATAAGAAGCGGCTCTGCTCCCAGAGTTTTTATATTGTATGCAACGTTAGCTGCGCCGCCGAGTTTGTTTTCTGATGTGCCGATATCGAATACCTGCACGGGCGCTTCGGGTGAAATGCGTGTTACGTTTCCAAGCAAATATCTATCGAGCATTATATCGCCGATAACGACAATTTTCTTGCCGTTTGCCTGTGAAAAAATGGAGTTCAAGTCTTTTAAATTCATTCAGTAAAAATACCTTTTATACTTACGTTATTCAATGTAATTTAACAGATTAACCACATTATGAAATTATCACTTATAGCTATACTTATACTCGTTTGTTCAGTTGTTTTTCCACAAGACAACATTCGTTCCAAGCTCGAAAAAACTCTTTCATTCAGAGGATTGAGTGAGAAGGATATTACAATTCCGATTACATCCGATAAAGATAAATCCCCAACGAATCAATCGAAGCTTCTTTTACCAAAAGTGAAAGAGCTGATGGACTCGCCGCTGAAGTCGTTTGAGTTTATGGAAGAGATGAAGAAGTTAGGGAAGGATGATATTAACTTACACATGTCGGAATTGCTCCAATTATTAAGTTATAATAGCCAACCTTTTGATAGTGATATTTTTTCCACTCTAAGAAGTACTGATAGAACTATTAAGCTTTTTGTTGACATGATTAAAACCTCTAAAAAAAATGACAAATTATTTTTAAGTCAAAATTTTACAAATGAAGAATTAAGTTTTCTAAAAAAGAATTTATTTTCTATAATCGAAGACACAGAGGGAGATGGTAGTGATAACAATACTGACATTTTTAAATTTAATGCTTCGCGCGATTCTTCGTGGAAAATTTCAAAAAGGACTTTAGATTTATTATCGAAAATTCAAATTGAAGAAAGAAATGCAAGCTCTGTTGGAGTGCTATATCATTTTATTGGTTTATATCACCACTTTGAAAATCGTCTAAGCGAAATTAAAAAACTTAACAAAGAACACATCTCCAACCAATTCGTGCAAGGTGATTTCTATTATTACTTAGATGATGGAGACGTTCGCATTGCAATCGGAGCGGAAGGGAAAAATATTTATAACGGACACTTTGATTTAATTATAGATATAGGCGGTGACGATGTTTACAATATGTCCAATGAAATTCTTACAGGAAATAATTTTCAATGCATAATGGATTTCGCCGGAAATGATTTCTATAATACGTACGATGACTTTGGTTTAGCAGGAGCAGTGTTCTCAACCTCAATGATTTTTGATAAAGAGGGAAATGATGTTTATAAATCAAAGAATGGTTCACTCGGCGCTGCCATTGGTGGAATTGGTTTGCTGTATGATGAAGCGGGTGATGACATCTACGAAGGCGATGCATTTTCACAGGGTGCAGGGTGCTTTGGTATAGGCCTTTTATATGATAA
>JBBRQV010000035.1:0-25104 GCA_038225955.1 Ignavibacteria bacterium
CGCCTGTTAAATTTCCGTTAGCATCTCTTATTAACTCATCATTGTTAAAAGAGTGGTTTTCAAAATTATTTATAAATTCCAATGCCTTTGTGTTTACAAAGCAGGAATGAATATCAAATCTTGAAATAAACATAGGCATATCACTGCAAATGCTGTCTAAATAATTTTTATCAATTGTAAATTTCTCAGTAAAATTTGAATCAGAGAAGTATCCCCCCTGAATCCATTTGCCGGGCTTTAATGTTGAAAGATATTTTAAAATTTCATTTTTGAATTCCTGTGAAGTTGCAGCTTTTCGTAGATTAAGTTCGGAGCTAACCATTGCTCCTTTAACCAGATGCAGATGATTATCGTTGAAAGCAGGAAGCATAACTTTTCCTTTCAAATCAATTACTTCATCATAATTCGATTTTTCATCGGAAGCATTTTGATTGTTTCCTATAAAAATAATCTTGCCTGTCGCAGAATCCACTCCAAGTGCATCGGCAAAGTAATTTTTCTTGAGCCAAATTTTTGAGTTTAAAAAAAGAGTTTTCATTCCGATATTTGTAGTACTTAATTTAAAAAGTATCAATTAATATTGAAATGCAATATTGAAATGAGATTTAAAACGTTCTATCTCCCAATCATCTCTCTCATTATTTTTTTAATTTTAAATACAACAGTTATGAGCCAATCTATAAACACATCCTTAATGGATAGACTCGTTGGTAAATGGGAAATCAATTACGGCGATTCAATGATGTACGAGACGTGGGAAAAAGTAAGCGACACACAATACAAGGGACTAAGCCAGATGATAAAAGACGGCAAAGTTGTATTCGAAGAAATAATGAACCTTACAAAGGAAGATGACGGAAAATTTTATTTCAATGCTTTGATAAAAGAACGAAAAATAAAACTTGAAGTTGTGAAGGCAGAAGGAGACGAATTATTGTATGTTGGCAAAGAAGATAAAAATAAAGTCAGCTACAAATTTGAAGGGGATAAACTTCACGCGCGGATTATCAGAAAAAGCGACGATACAGTGAAGGAAGAATTTCTTTTTGATAAAAGTAAGTAAGAAAGGTTAATAAGTGCATTTTTTTACTGCTTTAGAATGATTAAATTACAGATCTAAAAATAAACTATGTCAGAAACAAAGAATATAAAATGCGTTTATGATCCATTACAGCTGTTAATGGAGTACTATGCGGATAAAAAAACAGAAAAAAGGGATACATCAAATGATGTCAATCTCCCAATCGAAGAAAAGCTTACAAACAGAATTATCGATGGCGATAAAATAGGAATAGATTCGGAATTAACGACTGCGCTGAAACAATATTCTGCGCTTGAAATCATCAACGATATACTACTTGACGGAATGAAAACTGTTGGTGTGCTGTTCGGTTCCGGGCAGATGCAGCTTCCGTTCGTATTGCAATCCGCGGAGTGTATGAAAACTGCCGTTGCATTCCTTGAACCATTCATGGATAAAGTTGAAGGCGATAATTCAAAAGGTGTAATTATTCTTGCGACTGTAAAGGGCGATGTGCATGATATCGGAAAAAATCTTGTAGATATAATTTTAACAAATAACGGATATAGGGTAATAAATCTCGGGATAAAATGCCCGGTTGAAACAATGCTTACTGCATACGTGGAGAATAAAGCGGATGCAATCGGCATGAGCGGCTTGCTTGTGAAATCTACTGCTATTATGAAAGAGAATCTTGAACTGATGAACCAAAGAGGTTTGGAAATTCCTGTTATCTTAGGCGGCGCAGCTTTAACAAAAAGATTTGTAGAGGGAGATTTACGCGCTCTGTATAAAGGTGATGTTTATTATGCTAACGATGCTTTTGACGGATTAAAATTTATTGCTTCGATTGTTGAACACAAACGCAAAGGTGTAAGACCTGAGCTTCCAATTTACATCGACCCGCGGGGAAGAACACAGTTACCGCCCGATATGCTTTTGGAAAAAGAAAAATCCGATGTCGGAGCAGCGATGGATACATCTATGAATCTAATTAAAAGACAGGAGCACGATGCAGATTTCAAAAAAGAAATTGAATACGATAAAGATAGAAAAGCTTTTGTAAGAAAATCGAATATAAGTCAGGATGCTCCTATACCGGCAGTCCCATTTCTTGGGAGCAAACTTGTAGACGATATAAGATTAGATAAACTTTACGATTATATTAACGAAGTTGCATTGTTCAGAGGAAGTTGGAACGTTTATAAAGGTAAATCAACTGAAGAAGAATACAAAAAGTTAATTGATGAACAGATAAGACCTGTATTCAATGAGCTAAAACTTCAGTGCAAGAGAGAACAATTACTGACTCCGAAAGTTATTTACGGATATTTCCCATGTCAATCGTACGATGATGAATTAATTGTGTATAAACCCAAAGGCATCAGTGCAGAAGAATTACAGACTGAATGGAAAAATTATGATTTTACAAAATTAACTCCTGATGATGTTGAAGAGTGGCAGCATTTTAATTTCCCGAGACAAAATAAAGACAGACATCTTTGCATAAGTGATTTCTTTAAATCGAAAAGTTCAGGCAAGCTTGATATAGCTGCATTCCAGATTGTCACTGCCGGCGAAACAGCAACTGAACATGCGCAAAAACTTTATGCAGCAAACCGCTATCAGGATTATTTATACTTCCATGGATTTGCAGTTGAAACTACCGAAGCGCTTGCAGAGTACTGGCATAAAATTATCAGAATGGAATTAGGTATCGCAGGTAAGGATTCGCCCGATATTAAAAAATTATTCTCGCAAGGTTATCAGGGTTCACGTTATTCATTTGGCTACCCTGCGTGTCCGAACTTAGAAGATAATAAGCAGATGTTTGAATTGCTCAAACCTGAAAGATTAGGTGTTGAGTTAACCGAAGAATTCCAGATGGTTCCTGAGCAAACTACTAATGCAATCGTAGTTCATCACCCTGAAGCCAAGTACTTCTTTGTAAGGTAAATTATTTTATTATTTTCTCTTAGATGGTTCAGGAGTATCGGCATTGCTTTCTTTACTATCATCGTCATCTTTTTTCTGAACTTTCTTAGCGTGCTGCTCATCATCAGTCTTAATCTTTTTGCCGTTAGTTGAGTTCTGGTCATCGTCCGTTACTTTTACACCATCATCTTTTTTCTTTGTTTGCACTGGCATGTAGCCGTACGTTAATGCAGCATAGCAGTCAACTCTTCCATAGCCGTAATACTTATCCCAGCCTGCTTTATCTTCCCTTGGGTCTCCGACCTGGTCTTTAGCAGTTGATGTTATAATAGTTTTTAAATCTTCTGAAGTACGTGAACTTTTTTGTGATAATAACAATGAAGCTATGCCGCTTACTATAGCAGTAGATTGCGAAGTACCGCTCCACATTGATTCATAGCTGTAAGGATTTTCATAATCCAATCCGTAAATTTTATTTCCCGGAGCGACAACTGCGATATGTTTCCCCCAGCATGAACCGCCGCCCCACGTAAATCTTAAGCATCTGTTATCATCAGTATCCGTTGCGCCTACTGCAAAAACTCCTTTGAAACTTGCAGGATAGTAATCCTGGTCGTCGCCTTTGTTCATCATAGCTGCGCAGAGAAGAACATCTTTTTCCACTGCGTAATCAACTGCAGTTTTTAAAGTTTTAGAAAAATCGGAACCGCCTTCGCTCATGTTTATTATCTTTGCGCCGTTATCAACTGCATACTTAATTGACTGCGCCCACCAGATATATTCACCGTTATTGTTCGAGCTTAAATTTTTGCAGTTCATTAGTTTACACTTCTGATTTATTCCTGCAAAACCAATTACATTATTTGTCGCGCATCCGATTACCGAAGCAATGTTTGTGCCGTGGCCGAAGCCGTCAGTCGGAGTGTTATCTTCATAGGCAAAATCCCATCCTTTGTAGTCATCAATGTATCCGTTGCCGTCGTCGTCAATTCCGTTATCAGGAATCTCTTCTGTGTTTACCCACATTCTACTTTTTAAATCAGGATGGTCATCTTTTATACCCGAGTCTAAAATCGCAACAATAATTTTATCACTTCCTTTTTCAATATCCCAGGCGTTCACCATATTTATATCAGCCCCAATCTTTGCATTACCCCTACCTGTGGGAGCAATCTGCCCTTCGTTGTTTAAGTACCACTGCTTCGAAAACATTTCATCGTTGGGTATAAAGGACTGATTAAAAGATAAATTTAACTCTCTTCTTCCCGCTGACTCACCCACGAAAGCAGGTTCGGAAAATTCTACATTGTTATTATCGGATGAAAAATCTTTTACTGCGTTTTCAACTGTCTTTGAATTGTAAGTATCGAAATAGAAAACATAAATTCTCCCCATGCCGAGTCTTTCAAAGAGCTGTGCATCTCCGTTGTTTTGCTTGAATACCGGTTCGATTTTGTTTACAGTATATGATTCAATATTTTTATCAAGGGAAGCAATTCCTGTTCGAAGGGAAATTTTTCCGGTTGCCTCAGATACTCTGAGTTCTTTCTTAGTCTTTACGATAACTTTTTCAGTTTTGTAATGAAGCCTTTCATTCTCTTCGGAATTAGTTACTTTAACAAGTAACATCTGTAAGCTTATTACAAATATTGCAGTGTAGAATAATTTCATCAGGTTGATTTAAAATCTATAGCCTAAACCAAAACTTATTTTTAAGCCATCAAGAAAAATTTTTGAATTTATTTCCTTACCAAGTGGATAAGAAGCTCCGTTAATATTTATAGAACTCAGCGGGAACTTTGACTTAACATCATACTCGCCGTCCCTGAACCTCATTTCCATAAAGCTCATAAAATTTTTTTCAAAATAATACTCAATTCCGCTGATAACCACTAAACTTAAACCAAAAGTTTTTGAAATAGTTTCACTCTCAAAATTCTGAATTTTCCTCACTCTGTCACCGGAATAAAGCCCTATTCCGCCTCCAAGATAAATATTAAGATTGTCCTGAAATGAAGGCACATTGAAATATGCGGTAAGCTCTATTGGATAAGCGGTGATGGTCTCAGATAATTTTATTCTGGCAATGCTTGTATCGCCCTCAAGAACGAGTATCGCATTATCATCTTTAATTTTTATATACTCTGCCGTTATACCTAAAAATAAATCATTGCGAAGAATTTTAGTTCTTAACGAAAAACTATAACCATATCCTCCTGCAATATCCAATGAGGAATTTCTTTCAACTAAATCAGATGAATATGGCGCAAGCTGAATCGTTGCCGATGAAACATAGTTTAACGAACCTGAAACTATTACTTCACCGAATAAAGGGATATGAGGAACGGGATTTTGTGAAAAAATTATCGAGGGAAATAAAAGCACGAGAGTTAAAAATATGAATCTGAACATTTCTCATATTATTAAAATTATAGCATAATATCAATGAATGAGTGAATCAGTCAGAACTATACTAAAATAAAAAAGGCAGGATACTTTTCAGAGTCCTGCCTTTATATATACTTTATTTGAATGTATTTTAGTTGAAGAACCTGTCGCGGTTATCAATTATGTCAGCTTCGTTCTGCATCTTTTGCAGCCAATCCTGAACGACTGCCTGCTTCTTCTGCTGGAGAAGACCATTTCTTATATCATTATATGCTTTCAGATAATCATCGTTGTTGAAAGGCGTTATACTATTCAACTGGATTAAATAGTAACCCTTTGTGCCTCGTACCGGCTGAGAAATTTCTCCCTGCTTCATAGAGAAGATTGCATCTGTTACAGCATAATCCTGACCGATTTTCGGAGCAGGTTTAGATACTGAAACGCTGTCTGCAGTTTCAACAGTTGAAGGAGGAGTTAATGCTGCCAATGTTTTTATATCATTGCTCTGAATCTTTCCGCGTAAGTCAGTCATCATTTGTTTAAGCACTGCAAATTTTTTCTTTTCAACTACTTTTGGTTTTATCATTGTAGTTTTTATCGAATCAAAATTTCTATATCCCGAAGGAGTTTTATCTATTAATTTGTAGACACCAAAACCGCCTTGAATTTTAGTAGGCTCGAATACTTTTCCAACTTTGTTATCAAGCGCTAACTTCATCAGTTTTTTATTCTGTCCTGCGCCCGGAATAAATCCGTCTTTTAATACGTCAGGTGTTGTTGTGCAAGTCAGGTTATCATGCTTAGCCAATGTATCAATGTTTGCGCCTTTATCTACATCAAGATAGAAGTTCTCTGCAGTTTTCTTTGCAATGTCTTTTGTTCTTGCGCCTGCTGTTACTGCTTTTTTAATTTCAGCAACTTTAAATTCTTTCTTTGATTTTCCTTTTACCTGAATAATATGAAAACCAAATTGAGTTTTTACAGGTCCTACAATTTCACCGTCTTTTGCATTGAACGCAGCATCTTCAAATTCTTTTACCATCGCGCCTTTTGTGAACCATCCTAAATCGCCTTTATTATTTTTTCCTGAAGGATCATCTGTAAGCTGTGAAGCGAGCGTTCCGAAATCCTCACCTGCTTTTACTCTTTTCAGTATATCTTCTGCTTTCTTTTTTGCTGCAACTGTATCCGTTCCGAAGTTAACAAGGATATGTGAGGCGTTCACATAGGTATCATCGCCTTCTTTTGTATCTACAAGTCTTATAACTTTATATCCGTCATTACCTATAATTACATTTGATACATCTCCCGGTTTTGCAGAGAATAAAAACTTAGTAGCATCGCTTCCCAAAACATTTGGCTTTTGGAATGCATCGCTGTATTGCGAAGCTGAATTATCGTTTACTAATTTTATTAAGCTTGAATCTTCAACCGTTGATGTTTTTAAGTCCTTTATTAATACTTCAAGTAGTCTGCTTGTAGCAATCGAATCTTCTGCTGTGGCAGCATCAGAAAATACAACGTACTTGAATTTTACGCTTTCATCGACTTTGAAATCTTCTCTGTGCTCATCATAATATTTTTTTAACTCATCGTTTGAAGGATTGTTAAGATTGGTGTCGGTAACTGCGCTCATATCCAAAGATGTGTATGAAATGTTTGCGCTAAGCTTATCATCTTTATATTTTTGCAATACATCGGCTTCCGTGACACGCACGCCGGCTGTAAGAACTGCCTGTAATTTTTCTGATTGAAGAACTTCACGAAGATACTGTTCAACCGATACCCAGAATTGCATCGCTTCCTTACTCTTCATACCAAGTGCCTGCTGATAACCTGCTGTATTGAATACACCGGTTGAGTCCATGAAATTTTTCTTTATCGGCTCGGGAAGGTCTTGAGGTCTGTTGTAAATCCAGTCAAGGACTTCTTTATCACTAACAGTGATATTATATTTTTTCATCGCCTCTTTGGTAATGGACTGTGTTATCAAGCCATTCCAAACCTGGTCTCTTATCTGCTGTATCTGCGCATCGTCAATATCCTTACCATTTGACTGTTGGCGCATTTGTGCAGCTTGCTGCTCATAAGACTGCTCGAATTGCTGGTAAGTTATTTCTTCTCCGTTTACTTTGGCAAAAAGCTGTTTATCTTCTCTTAAGCCTAGTAGGTTCATTCCCCATTCGAAACAAATTGTCGCTAAAAATGCAACGATAACTATTATGATAATCACAGGCATTTTATCCCGTAACTTGTTCATAACTCCGGTGTTGTAGTGCTTTGGTTCTTTTCTATCTGCCATTAGTTATAATGAACTCCTTATTATGTATAAATATTTGAAAATTTGCGTAATAAACCTTAAAGTTAAAACTTTCGGGAGGGAAAATCAATTCAATTAATCTGAATATCTGTAGATTTTTGAAGGAGATTTTTCATCCTGATTATTGAAAATTTCAGGCTTGATTTAGAGACTTCCGCTGAAAGATTTTGAAGCCCGGGTAAGAACCTTAACTCAACATTTCTAAGAGAGAATTCATTTAGAACATTCGTAATTTCTGTGACTGATATCGGAGTTTCCGATTGTGAAGAGATATAATATCCTGCAATTTTATCCAATAAAACAAAGTTTTCTGATGAAAACTCGTATTTATAAAGCTTAACTTTTTCAATTTTTTCCTTCCACCCCGGCTCTACATTTATTATATAATCAGCTTTGCTGTTTCCAAAAAATTTAGTCCTATCTTCTTCAGTTGTGTCAGTACTTGTATAATAAGTAACGCGCGGGCAGTCCCTTGGCAGCAAGTAGTTATGAAGAAGTTTATCGGATATTGCAAAAACCACATCACCTTTTATTGACTCATAAAACTGAGGTGAAGGTCTCGGATGAAAAATTTTTATATCCGGCTCTTCACTTATGTGAAATAATTTTTCCAATTGTCATCACTTCATTAATGTATCAACATACGTATATGGGTCCTGCTTTTTCTCGTATAATTCTTCCAGATTGCTTTCCAATGCCTTTCTTTTTTTATCGTTCCAGAAAGAGTGGTCTAATTTATTATGCACAAGCTCGTAAATTTTCTTCGTAAGATTTGCAATTCTTTTTTTCTTAAGCCAATCAGATTCCTCTAAGTGCTTTTTATGCTTTTCAATCTCCGCTAATAATTCTTCTAATCCTTTATTTTGGCTGCCAACAGTTTTCAATACATTTATAATCCAGTTATCTTCCGTTGCAGGTTTTAAGTGAATAATATTTTTCAGTGTTGCAGCAACTCCGTCTGCGCCTTCCCTATCCGATTTATTCAAAACAAAAATATCCGCAATTTCCATAAGCCCTGCCTTCATTGCCTGAACTGCATCACCCGATTCAGGCACAAGCACAACAAGAGTGGTATCGGCTGTTTTAGCAATGTCTAATTCCGATTGTCCCACGCCTACAGTTTCTATTACAATAAAATCTTTACCCGAGGCATCAAGCACATCGCACGCTTCAACAACGTTCATACTCAGTCCGCCAAGCGAGCCGCGCGTAGCCATTGAGCGAATGTAAACCCCATCTAGCATTCCGACATCAGTCATACGGATTCTATCACCGAGCAATGCTCCGCCCGTGAAAGGACTTGTAGGGTCAATTGCAATAACGCCGACTTTATACCCTTTGGAAATTAAAAGCTTCACGAGTAAATTTGTAAGCGTAGATTTCCCCGCTCCTGGCGGACCTGTGATTCCAATTTTATAGGCGCGACCTGTACGGGGATAAATTTTTCTTAAAATTTCTTCCCTGCCTTCAGTCTCATCTTCTACAATGGAAATTGCCTTGGCAATTGCCCGCTTATCACCACTGTAAATTTTATCTAAAAAAATATCGTCTATTTTCATTTGTTGCTTTTTTCTTTTAGTGCAAGCTCCCACTTCCATGCAGTTGCAAGTGCATCTGCTAAATCTCTTTCCGTTCTCCATCCTAAAATCTCACCTGCCTTATTAGTATCTGCATAGATTGATACAACGTCCCCCGCTCTTCTTGGCCCAATTTTATAATTTAATTTTACACCTGAAATTTTCTCAAAAGTATTTATTACTTCAAGCACTGATTTTCCTACTCCCGTACCGAGATTAAAAATTTCAAGATTGTCGTTACTCTTCTTTTCGATTAATCTTGCAACAGCTTTTACGTGTGCTTTTGCTAAATCAACAACATCAATGTAATCGCGAATATTCGTACCGTCAGGAGTTTCGTAATCACCGCCGAAAACAGTCAACTGCTCTCGTAATCCGATTGCTGTTTGAGTAATAAAAGGCACAAGATTATTTGGAACGCCTATGGGAAGCTCACCTATAATTGCAGTATCATGCGCTCCGATTGGATTGAAATATCTTAGCGAAATTACTCGGAGATTATCTGCGCGTGAAACATCGGAAAGCATTCTCTCACCGATTTGCTTTGTAAATCCGTAAGCCGACTCCGCGCGCTTCATAACGGAGTTTTCTGTTACAGGAAGTTCAGATATATCTGCATCGCCGTACACTGTGCACGAAGAAGAAAAAACAAAATTGTTAAAGCCGTTTTTAATTACGCAATCAAGAAGGTTTACCATACCAACAACATTATTATGGTAATATTTCATAGGTAATCTTTCGGATTCTCCCACTGCCTTATAAGCAGCAAAGTGAATTATCGCATCGGCATGTTTTTCTTTTTTAAGGCATTCGTTCAGGTCTTCTTTATCGCATAAATCTATATTGTAAAATACGGGAGCTTTGTCAGTGATTTTTTCTATACTTTCCAGTACAGATGCATCGGAGTTGCATAAATTATCTATTATGACAACATCATATCCTGCATTCTGAAGCTCAACAACTGTATGCGCGCCGATGTATCCTGCGCCGCCTGTTACTAAAATTTTCATTCTAAATTATTTTATAAAACTATTTTACCTATATCACTTCTGAAGTACTTATTATCAAATTCAATTTTTTGTATCGCTAAATATATATTTTCAAAAGCAGAATTAAAAGATTTTTCCGAGGTGGAAACTACTGATAATACCCTTCCGCCATGAGTATAAATTTTACCATCACGTTCAACTGTTCCTGCGTGGAATACTAAAGTATAGTTTGAAACTTCATTCGATCCCTCTATTAGCATTCCTGTTTTATATTCGTCAGGATAGCCGAGCGATGCAAGTACTACGCATCCTGCATAAGCATTTTTTATTTTTAAATCGTAATCTTTTATTTTTCCTTCTGATGAAGCAATTAGCAATTCAAGAAAATCCGACTCTATTAAAGTAAGTACTGCCTGCGTTTCAGGGTCGCCGAATCGGCAGTTAAACTCAATTACATATGGCTTTTTATTCTCCGTTATCATTAGTCCGCAGAATAAACATCCTTTATATTCTCTGCCTTCTTTCTTCATTGCAGAAAGGACGGGCTTAACAATTTTTTCTTCCACCCTGGATAACACTTCTTCATCGCAAAATTTAACAGCGGGTGTGTACGAACCCATACCGCCGGTATTCTTCCCCTTATCCTCTTCAAAAACTCTTTTATAATCCTGCACAGGAGGAAGAATTACATAATTCTCGCCGTCACAAATTACAAACAAAGATACTTCATTACCCGTAAGGAACTTCTCAACTACAAAGCTAAGTCCTGCCTCACCGAAAATTTTATTCTCGGTTAAATCTTTTATGCACTCTTCTGTTTCATTATTATCATTACAGATTATCACGCCTTTTCCTGCAGCGAGTCCATCGGCTTTTATTACTATTGGATAATTTATTTATTCTATAAACTTTTCTAATTCATCGAGATTACTTTCATTGAAAACTTTATACTGAGCCGTTGGAATATTATACTTTGCCATTAGATCCTTTGAAAAAATCTTACTCGTTTCAATTTCAGCAGCAGGCTTTTTCGGTCCGAAAATTTTCAATCCTTCTTTTTCAAACTCATCAACGATACCAAGCGATAGGGGAATTTCAGGTCCCACTACAGTGAAATCTATATTTTCTTTTAACGCAAATTTTTTTAATGATTTTATATCGGTGGAGTGAATATTAACTGCAGTTGCAAATTTATTTATTCCGGGATTTCCGGGCGCTGCGTATAAAACTGAATTGGAATTTTGGAATGAAGGGGAGTTTGAAATCTTCCAAGCTAAGGCATTTTCTCTTGCGCCGTTACCGATGAGTAAGATTTTCATTTGTGAATTCTATTGAAACAATTAATCTATATCTTTTAAAAGATTAAATTCTTTTGCAAGCTCGTAAGTAAGATTTTTTCTTTCGTATTCGGGGAGCATTTCTTCGTTTGCTACGGGCATTGCATCCTGCTGATTCAAATCATAATATGACTTTATTGCGTTGGCAATCTCTGAAGGATTTTCCTCGTTGATAAACTTTATCGCATTATATTTCTCAAGCATTTTTTTTGTAACACCTTCGGGAATGCATGCTACAATATTTTTTCTGCTGCCGATATACTCGCCGACTTTTCCCGGCATTGCAGCATCTTCGTTATCACCTCTGGAAATCATTAGGAATAAAACATCCGATGCAACTATATACTTTACACAGTCAATGTGCTCTAAGTATCCTGTGATATTAATATAAGGTTCAAGACCAAGATTTTTTACAATCTGTAAATTTTCTTTTGAGAACGTGCCGATAAAACAGAACTCAACTTTATTTTTCAGTTCAGGATATTTATCTATGAAAGTCTTTATAGCCTCGAAATAAAACTTCGGATTTCTTGTATAAAAACTCCCCGAGTATGATACTCTGAATTTATCAGTCGTTGGCAATTCAGATTGCTTCGCTTTTTCAAAATCTTCGCTATCGAATCCGTGTGAAATAATTTTTATATCGTTATATTCTATATTGCCGTAACGCGAAATTATATATTCCTTCACTCTGCGGTTTGTTGTGATAACTTTATTCGCATTGTGAAGCACACCTTTCTCAAGACGCATATTTTTCAGCTTATGATAAGGAGTAGGATATGAATTTAAAACAGGGCTATCAACCCATGCATCTCTGTAATCAATTACCAATGGAATTTTATACTTACGCTTTACTTCCTGCCCGATTAGAAAATCAGTGTAAGGAGGCGCAGTTGCAAATACTAAATCAAATCCGCCATGCTTAGCCCATATCTCGTCAATTTTTTTCAGAGCTTTTTTCTTCCACCCGATTTTTGAATCAGGAATAAAAAACGTCTGCGAAACCGAGCTTCTCAGCTTGCGCATACTTTCTTTCGGTGCCTTAACAATTATTTTAGAAGGGTCAAAATCTTTTGCGCCGGTTCTCTCTATAATAATACCATCATCAAGCGCTTCCTGCAAGAGTGAGTTATCGACGGCAAAATATTTTTTAGGAGAATCTGTAAGCACAATTGGCTGCCAGTTAAATTCCTTCAGATACTTTGCAAACTTTAATGTGCGCTGCACGCCGCCCATTCCCATAGGAGGAAAGTAGTACGATATTATTAAAACTTTATTCAAATAAAATCAAAAAATTAGAGAGTAATTAATTCTTTAGGGCTGATGTTTAAAATTTCACAGCCGTTTTCTTTTACAACAACGTCGTCTTCAATTCTTACGCCGCCTAAACCTTCAACATAAATTCCGGGTTCGATTGTTACAATATTATTTACAAGCAGTTTGTAATCTGTTCTGGGATTTATAGAAGGTCCTTCGTGAATATCATATCCAAGTCCGTGACCAAGTCCATGTCCAAAATTATTTCCGTATCCCTTTGCCTTAATGTATCCTCTGGCGAATGAGTCAATTTTTTTCACAGTGATACCAGCTTTAACGGCATTCACTGCTCGCACCTGGGCTTCAAGTACTATATTATATATCTTTTTACACTCAGCAGGAATTTTACCAAATGCAATGGTACGAGTCATATCCGATTTCATTCCTTCAACAACGCATCCAAAATCTAATGTAACTAATTCGTTATTCGCAATTTTTTTATTAGTAGGTCTTGCATGCGGAAATGCGCTTCTTACACCTGATGCAACGATTGGGTCGAACGAATCGCCCGATGCGCCGTATTTTTTATGATAGTAAGAAATTTCCGCAGAGATATCGTTCTCAGTTAAGCCCGGTTTTATTATAGTAAGGATTTTCGCAAACACTCTATCTGTGATTTCAACAGCTTTTTTAGTAAGGTCAATCTCTCGTTCGTTCTTTTGTGAAGTGTACTTCTCTATTAAGGAGTTAACTGCAACAAATTTTACTGACGGAAATTCTTTTTTTAAACCTTCGGCATCATTAACGGTTAAGAAATTGGATTCGTACCCGATTTTCTTCAAACCAAGCTTTTTTACATAATCGCCAACATATCCGTAGGAATTCTGTTTATATATTAATATCTCAAAATTATCATAAACTTCCATTTTAGACTGAGTTTTGTATCTGAAATCCGATATAAAATAGTCTTTATCTTTTGTTAAAAGTAATGCTCCGGCGCTGCCTGAAAATCCAGATAAATATCTGATATTTGATAGATTTTTAACGAACAGGGCATCTATGCCAAGTGATTTGAAATTACTTTTTACTAACGATATTCTATCCATAAAATTTAAGTCTGTAATTAATAAGATACCAATTTTGCAGGGCTTTTTCAATTTGAAAATTAGTGCTTTTTTAGGTGTTTTGTAAATACCGCAATCTCAAACAGAAATCCGCCTAAATAAAACTTTTACAGAGATTAATTACCCTTTAAACCACCTTAATTACATTGACATTTTTCACTATTACAGGTAAATTTGAGTTTTGTGTGTTTTTGAACCCATATAAAATTTAACCATTAATACCGGAGATATAATTTGAAGAAGAATCTTACGAGAATCGTTCTCACCGTTTTTCTTATTATTTTGTCGCTTTACTTTCTTTACCCTACCTACGCAGACTATCAGCTCAATAAAGAGTTGAAAGGCAAAACAGGACAGGACAGCATTGACTTCGTCGATAAAAACGGAGAAAAGCTAAAGAACGTCAGAGATAAAAGAATAAAACTCGGTCTTGACCTTAAGGGCGGGATGTACGTTGTACTTGATGTTGACATTGTAAAATTACTGGAAGATCTTTCTAAAAAGAAAGATGCGGCTCTTACAGATGTTCTCAATGCTACAAAAGAAGCTACTAAAAACAACGATGACTTAATTTTTGAAACTTTCAAAAAGAAGCTTCAGGATAAAGGTCTCAGCTTAAAATCATATTACGGAGAGATTCGTGACGATGAGAAAGATGTAGATAAAAAGCTAAGAGATGAAATCGACGGCGCTTTAGATAGAGCAGTTGAAATCGTAAGAAACAGAATTGACCAATACGGTGTTGCTGAGCCCCAGATTCAAAAAATCGGCGGAAGCAGAATTATCGTAGAGCTTCCCGGCGTAAGCAATCAGGAAGAAGTGAGAAAACTTTTACAAGGTACGGCTTTACTTCAGTTCAAACTTGTTAAAGACCCACAAAGTGCTTTCAAAGTAATGGAAGCAATTAACAACATTCTTGTCGGAAATAAAGATACCACTAATGTAAAAGATTCCTTAAAGATTTCCACATTAAATAAAATCGATTCAACAAAGAATAAAACTTCAATAACTTCTGCAGATTCTACTAAGTCTAAAAATGAAACTGCCGGAAAGAATAAAAAGGATTCTACTAAAGTAGCTGATAAAAAAGTTACAGATAAAAAGAAGGATTCAAAAGACTCAACGAAGACAAAGAAAGATACTACTAAAACTAAAAAAGACAGCGCGCTAACAAAAGTCGATACTAATACAACTCCTATAGATAGTACTAAAGAGTTAAGCGATGAAGAAAGAAAAGCAAAGTTTCCTTTCTTTACTTTAGTAAATCTTAATCAGCAATCAGGTACTGCTGACGGATATGTAAGAGAAGCAGATAAAGATAAAGTTGACAGAATTCTTGCAAGAGAAGATGTCAAATCAATTATTCCATCTGATATGACTTTTGCATGGGGAAACAAAACAATTGATTCTCCCGAAGGAAAGATTTATACATTATATGCTATCAAAAAAGATGCAGAGTTAACAGGTAAAGTTATTACAAATGCAAGAGCTAACATCGACCCGACTAACAACACACCGGTTGTAAACATGGAAATGAATTCAGAGGGCGCAGCCGACTGGTCAAGAATTACAGGTTCAAATATCGGGAAAAGAATTGCAATCGTTTTAGATAACGCTGTATTCTCCGCCCCTGTTGTAAGAGGAAAAATTTCAGGCGGTAACTCACAGATTGAAGGTATGGGAAATATTCAGGAAGCTAAGCTTCTTGAAATCGTGCTTAAAGCCGGAGCATTACCTGCACCTGTAAAAATTATCGAAGAGCGTTCTATCGGGCCATCGCTCGGTGAAGACTCAATTAAAGCGGGCATATTTTCATCGCTTGCTGCATTGATTCTTGTAGCATTGTTCATGGTTATATATTATAGAGTAGGCGGAACAGTTGCCGACTTAGCTCTTTTAATTAACGTTCTTTTTATTCTTGGAATCATGGCTTCGTTAAAGGCAACTTTAACAGTGCCGGGTATTGCAGGTTTGATTTTAACGCTTGGTATGGCCGTCGATACGAACGTTCTTATCTTCGAAAGAATAAGAGAAGAGCTACTGACAGGCAAGCCGTTAAAAACAGCTTTGGAAGTCGGATACAAGAAAGCTTTCTCTGCTATCTTTGACTCGCACGTTACAAGTATAATTACAGGGTTAATATTGTATCAATTCGGAACAGGTCCTATTCAGGGTTTTGCGTTAACATTGTTGTTCGGTTTAATTGCAAACTTGTTCACAGCTATCGTGATTACACACTTTATATTTGATATAATGATTGAAAAAGGCAAAGATCCAAGTTTCGGATAATATACTTTAAATAACTTTTAAAATTTTTTAATACAATTTTTAATACAAGTAAATGAGATTATTTCAGCACACAAACATAGACTTCCTTGGAAAGAGAAAAAAGTTCTATGTTCTATCGATAGCAATTATAGTAATAGGATTGGCTATATTGTTTACCAAAGGTATTCCACTTGGAATCGATTTCCAGGGTGGAACTGAAATCCAATTGAAATTCGCCAATGATATTAACGTTGGTGACTTAAGACATACAATGGATGACTCAGGCTTCCCGGGAATGGAAATCAAAACCATGGGTTCGGATAAAGACATTCTTTTAAGAACTCCTATGCAGGAAGAAGGAACATCAGTGTCCGATAAAATTCAGACCTCAGTTAAAGCTAAATTTGCCGGAAATAACTTTACTGTTCAGAGAATAGATAAAGTTGGACCGAAAATCGGTGCCGAGTTAAGAAAGAATGCAATGTATGCAGTTGTGCTTTCCCTCATTGGTATCTTTGTTTATCTCGCTTTCAGATTCCAGTTTGTTTATGCTTTCGGCGCTATTATCGCACTTATCCATGACGTGTTAATCACTCTTGCAGTAGTCGCTATAATTGATTTCCTTATTCCGAGTATACGTCTTGAATTTAACCAGCAGATGTTGGCGGCATTCCTTACGCTCGTCGGTTTCTCTGTTAATGATACGGTTATTATTTTTGACAGAATCAGAGAAAACATTAAGATTCACAAGAATGAAGATATCGAAGCAATTATGAACCACTCAGTCAATGCAACTTTAAGCAGAACAATTATTACCAGCGGTACGGTGTTCTTAACCATTCTTGTATTATTTCTCTTCGGTGGTGAAGTAAATAGAGCATTTTCTTTTGTGTTCGGAGTAGGTATTATTACAGGTACATATTCATCGGTTTTCGTAGCGAGCGCCATTGTTGTTGATTACAAACACAGAATAATGGATAAGCTTGCATCTAAACCAAAACTTGCAAGATAATTTTAACTTTCTTTATTTTTGGAAACATTCGAAAAAAAATATAATAACGGTTCCCTCAGTATTCTGATTAAAGAAAACTCAATCGGTTTGACTGATCTTCAGGATCTGAATAACATTGTGAACACAGAATTAAATGACGATTGCAAAGCAATTGAAATTGATTTCTGTAATGTTAATTCAATTAACAGTTCGGGACTCGGAATATTGATTGCATGCTATAAAAAAGTTACATCAATGAATAAGACGTTAAAATTAGTAAATCTTAACGACAAGCTGTTAAATGTTTTCAAGATTACTAAGTTAGATACAGTATTCGGTTTATAAATAAACTTCAAAAATACTAATTTGAATTTTGTTCAAATTTTTTAGAATATAAAATCTTCAGCTGAAAAGTTGAAGATTTTTTTTTGTCCAAAAGTTAATTTTCAAAACAATGAATGACCAAGTTACAGTTCTCGTCGGCTTACAATGGGGCGACGAAGGCAAAGGCCGCATGGTAGATTACTTTGCCCAGGATGTAGACTATGTAGTGCGATTTCAGGGCGGCAATAACGCCGGACATACCGTTGTAAATGAGTTCGGTACGTTCAAGCTTCATCTTATTCCATCGGGAATTTTCAATCCGAAGGTTACGAATATTCTCGGCACCGGTACTGTAATAGAAATCGAAGCCTTCTGTAATGAAGTTGAAGAGCTTGAAAAATCCGGCATCGATTGCTCTAATATGAAAATTTCCGAGAGGGCAACTATAACTTTTCCTTTCCATAGATTAGAAGACGAACTTGAGGAAGAGCGTCTTGGCGCTGATGCATACGGCTCAACAAAGAAAGGAATTGCATACGCCTACGGCGAACGATATCAGAAGAAGAGTATTCAAATCGGTGAGCTTCTTTATCCCGATGTATTAAAAGAACGAGTAACGCAATTAGTTGAGTGGAAAAACTTATTGATTAAAGGACTATACAATAGCGAGAAGACAATCACAGTTGAAGAAACGATGGACTGGCTTAATAAGTACGGCGAAAAAATTAAGAAATATATCTGCAACGTAACAGAACTTCTCGGAGACGCTGCAAAGAACGGAAAGAAGATTATGTTCGAGGCGCAGCTTGGCTCTCTTAGAGATATTAACTACGGAATATATCCATTCACAACTTCATCGTGCACACTTGCGTCTTTCGCTCCCATAGGAGGAGGACTGCTTACTAAAAAAATTGATAAGGTTATTGGTGTAATGAAATCTTTTTCAACCTGCGTTGGCGCAGGACCGTTTGTAACAAGAATGAACGATGAAGATGCGCACAACCTTCGCGAAATTGCTTTCGAGTACGGCGCTTCTACAGGACGCGCAAGAACAATCGGTCACTTCGATGCAATTGCTTCAAAGTACGGAGCAGACGTACAGGGCGCAGATGAAATTGTAATTACAAAGCTTGATAGTTTATCCGGCTCAAAAACATTGAAAATATGTAACGCCTATAATATTGATGGGAAGAGTACGAAAACATTTCCATTAAATCCCCTGCTGAATAAAGTTGTACCGGAATATATTGAACTGCCCGGCTGGGGTGAAGATATTACAAAATGCAGAAAGTTTGATGAGCTGCCCGCTAATGCGCAAAATTATATTAATAAAATTGAAGAGCTGATTGGTTACAGTATAAAATACATTTCAGTGGGACCTGAGAGAGAAAGCTTAATAATAAAATAGTTACCTATATATAGGTAGAATTTTAAAACCTGATGAACGAAAGTTTATCAGGTTTTTTTATTTTCTAAATTAATGTATATCTACTCTTTCCTCTTTAATTTCAATCGGCTCTATTACCTGTATTTTTTTCTCCTCTACATAAACCGGGGCAATAGGTGTCGGCAATGAAATAGTTTTCTTCTTTTTATCCAACAAGGCATCGAAAGAAATCAATCCCGCCCCTGAAAACATTGTGCAAATAGTACACGCAAGAAATACCCAGTTATATGTAAAAGGAATTTCTGCGTCGTTCTTCAGTGTGATTAAAAAACTCATAAGAAGAAGCGAAAGTACAAACGAAGCAACCGGAGTGAAGAAGCCGATTATATATAATGCACCGAAAATTATTTCAATAAACGGAAGCACGAAGCCGAAAATGAATGCAACATTCTCAGGAAGGATTCCCATTGCCTGAACGTTTTTTATAAAATCCTGAAGGTGCAATATTTTTGATGCACCGGCAACGAGGAAAACTCCGCCGAGTGCTAAACGAATTAAAAGTAAACCGAACGAGGCATCGCCTCTTGCTTTGAAAAATAGTCTCATAATTTTATTATATAGTAAAATCTATTAAAAAGTTTCAATTCATTCAACTGATTAAATCCTAATAAAGTCGCATTATTGTCGCATTTTTACTTTTGCCACAAAATCTCTAAAACACAAAATCTCATAAAATTAATAATCCTGAATTTTGAATTCTAAATAGTCGCATAATAGTCGCATTTTATTTTTTGCCACAAAATCTCTAAAACACAAAATCTCATAAAATTAATAATCCTGAATTTTGAATTCTAAATAGTCGCATAATAGTCGCATTTTATTTTTTGCCACAAAAGCCCTAGAACACAAAATATCACAAAACTAATAATCCTGAATTTTGAATTCTAAATAGTCGCATAATAGTCGCATTTTATTTTTTGCCACAAAAGCCCTAGAACACAAAATATCACAAAACTAATAATTTTGAATTCTGAATTCTAAATTCTGAATTGAAGAATGTCGCATTATTGTCGCATTATTGTCGCATTTCCAAACGAATCTCAGTCCCGTCTTTAGTGGGATATCTTACGCAGCACTGTAGAAACAATCTCCGATTTTCATCTCTACTTTTTTTGACGGGTTTTTGACGGATTTTGTTTTCATCCCGACTTGGCGGGACTGCAAAATAAGAATTGCAGCCGCACACAATTTTCCCAATGTAAAAATACATATAAGAAAGAAATTTACAAAATGGTTTTTACCTATTAGTAGTGATGAAGAATTTTGTTTGGAATGGTTTGTGATAGGTTTTCAGACATGATAGGTTTTTAATCCTGTCAGGTTAATATGATTGGATGACCCAAAGGGTACCCCCCCGCCTTCGCGGGAATGACAAATTCTATTTACGCTATTGCATGTACACTCTCAGGTGACATTATTCTTCTCGGATTATCTCTCGGAACTATTCTTCTCATGAAATCAAAAAATAATTTCGTAGTTGTGCATGATGGGCAGATGCCGATATCGCCGTCCCAGATTTCATCGCAGAATGCATCAGGAAGATTTTTATAAATTATTTCCGTTGCTCTCTCGTGTACGTCCCATACCCAGTCAATTTTCGGCGGTTCTTTTCCTTCGTACTCTGTTCCAACCATTGGGATGAAAGGACTCATTATAGGAAAGATTCCTTCAGTCGATAAATAATTTATTCCTGCTAGCACTGATTCCATCGGCTCAAGTCCGACAACGAACGAACTTAATGCTCTCGCAGGTTTTAATAAATCTCTCGCTTCTTTTAATGATTGTATCCATCTCTCTCTTCCGACTCTTCTTGTTTTACCGGGGCAAATCTCGCTGAATATTTTTTCATCCCATATCTCAAGATTGAATGCAACTGAGCTTATTCCCGTCGAGCATAAATATTGCGTCTCTTCAATATTTCTTGTTGCAGTTATTGCCGTTACAATGGGGAAATATTTTTGAGCTAGTAACGGTTTTAATTTTTCTAATATCTCAGGTAAGTTTCCTAGTCCGTCATCTTTAGCGGCGCCTGCCGTCATTGCAAGGTGGGAACAAATCGGATTATCAATAATCGCTTCCTTCACTACATCATAAATATCTTCAGCTTCTTTTATTGTTACAACGTGGTCTTTATTTCTCTGCCTTGCAGGGACGATATTACAAAATTTGCACTGCTCTTTTTTTCCGAAGTATGTGCATGCATTATCGAAGCAAACGCGTAGTCCGCAATCGCCGCGCATAGAAGCAACCTTTTTCATCCACTCTCCGCTGCGTGTTTTTTTATCATAGTAGGCAGGTCTTTTCGGCCATCTTACTTCGCAAATCTCAACATTGTTCTTCATTAAAATTACTGCATCACCGCTCTTATGAACTCTGAACGGAGACTTAGGACTGTAACGCACATCGACATATAAATCATGCGGCAGAAGCATATCATTGGGCAAAGGACGCGAGCCGTCACCGGTGCCTTTATGTGTGGACTGAGTCATTTCAAATACCCAGAAAACTTTTTCCATTCCGCCCTGACCCACTGTAGTCATCGCTTCCTCTGTTAAAGTCAGTCCTTCTATTAGTAATTCTGTTTTAAGTCTTATCGCTTCGTCTAATGTCATGTGTATTTTAAAAAATTTAAGCTGTTAATTTTATTTTGATATTGATTCCTCAGGGAATACATCATTAGTTCTTTTTTCCATTTCAGATGCAATTACCTTTCCGGACTCATCCTGAACTTTTAGCTTCTCTATTATATTCTTATAACTTTTAATATCCCTATCCTGACTTAATTTGAAAACTGTATCAAGCTCTTTAATTTCAATTTCAAAAGCAACAATTGCCTTCATTAATCTTTGTGTGTACTCCGAAGGAAGATTATCATAAATAGTTGCAGACTCTTTATTATAATTTTCAAAATGAAGAGATACCATTTTAAGCGCATCAATTAATGCCTCATCATCCAGAAATTTTATAACACCTTTTGCATGTACACTCATAAAATTCCATGTAGAAGGCGTATGAGGATTGCTATACCAAGTACCGCTTACATAGGTACTATGGCCTGTAAAAACCGCAAGCACATTTTCATTGTGCAAGAATGCTTTATGATGGTCAGTATTTTTCATAATATGCCCTCTCAATATTTTTTTGCCGTCTTTTTCCTCAATGAAAACCGGTACCTGTGTAGCCACGGGATTGTTTTCTGAATCAACTCCTGATAAAAAAGCAAATGGATATCTGGCAATAAATTCTTTAACTGCATTCTCATCCTTTTCTTTGTGATATGGAAGGTCGTACATAATATTAAAAATTTTAAAGCTTAATTTTGTTTTGATACGCGTTTTATAATCTGCTCTACTCTTGCAAAAGGTTTGCCTGTAACTTCTATCGTGTTTGAATTAAAATCCCATACCCAATCATTTAATACCTCATTTACTTTGCGTCTTAGCTCGGGTAAATCTGTTTCAGCGCAATCTATTAAATCCGGTTCTTCAATCGGTACAAATACCAGCAGATCAATTTCACTCATCGCATCCTGAGCTCTTTGATACAAAGTTTGAATATCAAAATTTTCATTCTCAATATCAGATTCAATAACAGCCTATATATATGCTAGCATATCAACGGGGCATTTATCAAAAACTATATTGCCATCACTTTCTGTAATCTGCTTAATTGAATGCTCGAGCATCATTACGTAATCTTCAACCTCGGGTATTTCGGGAAAATCAAATCCGGTTTCCTGTAGTTCATAGTAAGCTTCTGCTTTGCATTCGTAATCCGGAAGTGCTTCATGTAAGTTTTCAACTAATGTAGTTTTTCCAACTCTGTGAGCGCCGGATACAGCGATTTTCATAAGAACGTCAATTCAATTTATCTCAATGTATGTCAAATTATTTTAAACACATCAAGAGTTCTGTTTCTAATTTAGATTCGTCATTCGACCAATGTCCGTAGATTTCAATATAAGGAAGGCAAGTCTCCAAACCTTTATTCTTTATCTCATCTCTCATATTTTGTCCTGCATTTTTTATTAAACCGTAAGAACCAATATGTTTATGATAGGCATATTTTGTAAGCGTAATACTCTTTCGTTCGAGTCCTGCATTATCTTCAGGAATATCGTTAAGTTCTATACCTGCAAAAACTTTTTCACCTTCTTCATAAACAAAAATATTCAGGCCTTTATTTTTTAAGTTATGTGACTTAACTACCTGCCACATTTTATCCATTAACTTAAAAGCTGTTCCGACATAATCCTTATTCGCAGCTATACCTGAAAAGCCGTAAATATCTATATGAAAATTTTCGTTAATGATTTTCATTGAAAAGGCTTGACCTGACAGGATTGAAAACCTGTCAGGTCTGTTAAAATATTTCTTAAAATTATTTTGTAATTTCTATTGACTCTGAAACTAACTTTTCTTTGCTCAACTCATTGCACGAATGATAATCTTTCAGTCCTGCATTTTCTTTTACAACGTCGTAAATAAATCCGCCTGTGAAGCACTCGGCGCAAATCGGAGCGTCTTCTTTCCAGTACTCTTCAGTTCCCATAAAAGGAAGCTTCTTCAAAATAATATCTGCTGCCATAAGATGTGTATCCATCATCCATTTGTAAGTCGGAGGACGGAAGCCTTCAAACGCGCTGCCTGTTTCAGGGGAGAAAGGAACAACAATCGGAACGATTCCCCTATCGGCGCACCACTCAACACCTTCGAGTAAAGATTTTCTCGGCTCAAGTCCTGCAATCATTGCAGAAAAAACTCTGCCCTGTCCGTAGTACTCAACAGCTTTTATCAGCGACTCTTCCCATAAATCTCTTCCTATGAAAGAATCTTTTCCGGGAACAATTGCCTTCCAATAACCTTTATCGAATACTTCGAAATTATATGAAATGCTATGAAGACCTAAATCGTAAATCGTTTTTACATCGTTAATATCCTGCGTAGGAGAAATTGTCATTAAAACTTTTGTACGCTCTCTTTGATTAGAATAAGGGAAGCGTGTTGCAAGCTCCTCAAGTATCTGAATCGTTCCGCCAAGTCCCTGCTTATCGGCTGGAGTTCCGCGAGTTAAAATTGATTTCGGATCGGGATGATATTGCTTTGCTGCTGCGATAACATCGGCAACCTGCGCTGCATTTTTTCTTGCGTTGGAAATATTTTCTTCAGGATAAAAATCCTGTGCCGGAGTAAGATTGCAAAATTTACATTCCTGCTTCGTGCGGAAATAATCGCAGTAGTAGTTCCATGTAAAGTTTAAGTTACACGTTCCGTTATATACAACAATTTTTTCAAAAGGAGTTAAATCGTTTGTGAATTTTTTTGAGAACGGTGGAAGACCAACGAAATCAGCGGGAGCAATTTTATTATTAGCTCTATCCTGTATGAATAATTTATCTTCAAAAATTCTGAGTCTGAAATTAGCTTCGTGGTTTTCGCGGATCTGTACGAAGACTTCCATCGGCATTTTTAATTCTGCCGGAAGGAAATTTTGCGCCCGCGCGGCATCCCATCCCTGGGTTTCCATTAAATCTTTTCTTAAATCATTAAGGCGAATGCCGTTAATGAGCAAATCGCATTTTAGCTTTATTAATTCTTTTCTATCCATTGGGAAAACTTGTGAGAAAGTTAAATAAAAAAGTCTTGAACCTGCAAACAGATTCAAGACTTAAGTAAAAATCGTAAATTCAGGAAATATTATTCCCAGGAGCCTGCAGGAGGAAAAATCGAATGTGATTTTTCGCTTGCATTATCCCATGAACCTGCCGGTGGAAAAATCGAATGTGATTTTTCGCTTGCAGCGTCCCATGAACCTGCCGGTGGAAAAATTGAATGCGATTTCTCGCTTGAATTATCCCATGAGCCAGCCGGCGGAAAAATTGTGTGTGAAGATGTTTTTACTTCGTTCATTATATGAATGTTGAGGTTTAAAAACTTTAAATGAAAATTAGCAATTAATAAGCAAAATTCAAACGTAAAAATACGGAAACATCAGTTATTTTTTATAAATTTACTGTTATTTGCCCTTGAATAAAAAATTCAGATAGGATATATTTGTATGATATGCGGGAATAGCTCAGTTGGTAGAGCACAACCTTGCCAAGGTTGGGGTCGCGGGTTCGAGTCC
>JBBRQV010000036.1:0-23324 GCA_038225955.1 Ignavibacteria bacterium
CCAAAAGATTTTTTAAATTTAAGCTCTAACAATTTATGTTTGTGTTATTTGTTATGCGGATACTTTCAGAGTAATTTTGAATAAGTAATTAATCAATCCCCGGATTATGAAAAAAAATATTTTATTTATCCTTACTCCAATGATAATACTACTTTTCACTGAACAGGTTTTTACGCAGGAAAAAACCTCAGCTAAAAGCTCAGGATATTTTTTCGATACACAAAATTTAAGCTCAGTTACAGAGCTTGAATTAAGCAGTAAAGATATTAAAATATTACCGCCGGAAATTTTTGAAATGACAAACCTTCAGATACTTGACTTAAGCTACAATGAATTGAGTGAACTGCCGAAGGAAATAAAGCATTTACAAAATCTGAGGATACTGAAGCTGAACGGAAATGATATATATGAACTGCCTGAAGAGATTACGCGGCTGAAATTTTTAAAAGAAATTTATCTTGATTATAATACGTGGTATTGCAGACTAAATGAAGTACGAAAAATTACAAATGCAAAGATATACTTAAAAGATTAAACATGAAAGTTTGGGAGATGCTTTTAAATCCTTTCCGGAATGAAAACGGTACTCGCCTCTGAAAGGTCCGGAAAGGAAGAAAGCTCATTTTCTAAAAAGTTAACTATATTTTTATTCCTCTCTTTTGCCAATTTACTAACAATCTCCTTTTTCTCCTCCAACATTCCGGTGTCTTTTTCCTCCAATAGAGAGATGCCGGAATACCCTCCTTTATATCTTCTTCTGCATTTTTCTTATCAATCTCATCTGGCCGCGATGATTTATCTCATCTTCAAAAGCATGAAACCAATTGAAGTAATTATTACTTTTCAAACCTTCGGGAAATTCTTTATCAGTTAAAAGCCATTCGTCATTTCTTTTCTTAAACTCAGAAAATATATAATTTCTATTTTTATCCAGTTCGTCAATGTAATACTCTAAAGGATTTCCTTTAATTTTCTCTCTGCCGGGCATTCCTAAATCCAATGCAGGAATTAAGTCAACTTTCTCTTCATCACTCATCTTTCTGTCTTCAAAAGTATAAACCTGAAACCATTTTTCAGTAGCAGCAATGTGGGCAAGCAGCGCGCCAATTGAATTTGATGTTTCGCTGAACTGAAAATCAAGTTGCTCAACAGATAAACCCTCTACACTTTGAATTGTTGTCATTCTTACATAATTCATCATTGTCATAAGATGGCTTATGCAGGGGGTAAATCCTTCAATATTCCCTACTGAGTAAGGATTTTCAATTGTTAAATCATTCATGGTTTTGATATTCTTAGTTAATTAAATTTATTTTCCATTTCATTCACTTTTTCCAGCAGCCACATCTTATTCCTTACTACTTTACATTCAGCAATTTCAATTTACAGAATCGAAACATCTTTATCCATATCAGTTTTTTTCTTCAGAAGGATTTTATAAAATTTTACGAAATTTGTAAATCCTTCTTTGCGGTTCGGTGATAGAATATCAGTCCTGAGAATGAACTGCTTTAAAGCATCGGCAGCTGAAAAGCCCGCTTCAATGAAATCCAGCTCATAAAAATTTCTCATCTTCAAAGTCTTCACATCCATTTTTAAAATGAAGCCTTCATTATTTACCTTCGATAAAAATTCATTACACTCTATATAATTTTTTTCATCAAAAAGAATTCTCGCTTTATAAAAATTATAGAGGTCGAATTGCAAACTCTTTTCTACAGCTTTAATTTTATTTTCGAGAAAATTTTTAGCCCACTCAAGCTCCTGCACATTTATAGCTGCATCAAGAATGGTAATAAATTCAATCTCTTTTAATTTTCCAAGCCGTTCGGAAGTCATTCCTTTATCTACCATTTCCTTTTTTATTTCAAACGAGAGCTGCTTCAAATCTCTATCATCTGATTTCATGTGATAATTTATAACATTCAATACGGCAACATAAAAATTACAAATCTGCTCCACATTGGTTCCTTCGGGAAGAGAACGAATAAGCGACAAGGCATGAACTGCATTATTATAGCAGTCATCACCGCCGCTATTCAAAGCTAAATGTAAAACAAAATGAATTTCAACCTTATCTGATTCAGCTACATTATTTTTCCTCATGCCGGATATAATTCCGGCGAAATCAGTTTTATCAAAAAAGTCTTTTACAATATTATAGTCTTGTAAAAGATTTGCATTGTAGTACTTTGAATGCCAGTCGTAATCTTTATCAAAAAAACTTACAAGGAAATAAACTAACAATGATTCTGCTCCAAGGTCTCTCGTTGAAACATCTAAATCTATATTGGTACGTATTTTATGAATTGTCATCTCGTTATCAAGAAGATAGCTGTAAAGACTCTTCTGGTCAGTGGTATCCATATCATTATCATTTTCTTCAGTGAATTTTTTATGAGATTTAACAAATAGTTTATCAAAAGCCCTGTCATTCAATTCCATCAATACATTATATTTGTAAAAAAAACCTTCTTCATAATGCACGTAGCCAAGGTATCTTTCTGCAAGACTTCCCAAGTCCGAAAGCAAATTACTTATAGTTCCCTCATTAAATTTTCTTCCTGGATAAAGTTTTTTATACAACTTCTCGTACTCAAGATTGGGACTATCGAATAGTGGATAATATTTTTTTATTGCTGAAAAAAACTTATTCAAATCTTTTGAGCGATTGAAAAAAGGTGACGCAATAAATTGCGAGAAGTCAGAGAATTCATCGCCTGTTAACTTGGATAGTATTTGAAATGCTTTTATCTGGGACATTTTACAAAAAGATTTATTTTAGTTCATCGGCTTTGCTTGCAAGCCATCCTTTTTGTCTTATGGAAACGCACTCTATTATTTCTTTTTTAATCGCAGGATAATCAATTTCCATTCCTGATTTCTTTTTCAGCAGCAGCAAATAAAATTTCAGAAAATTTGAATAACTTTTATGTCTTTTTTCTGAGACTATATCGCTTCTTAATAAAAATTGCTTAAAAGCATCTGTTTGCGCGAAAGCTGCTTCCAGATAATTCAGTTCATAAAAATTTTTCATGCGATGAACTTTAATATCCATTTTAAAAAAAATACTTTCCTGACGTACTTTTGCAAGACACTCATTAGAAGCTTCATATTTTTTTTCGAGGAAAAGTACTCTTGCCATATTGAAATTGTATAAATCTGATTTCATCTCATCTTCAACTGAGTCTTTCTTACTTTCAATAAAATTTCTTGCCCATTCAATTTCTCTTACATTTAATGCAGCATCTATGGCTGTTATAAAATCAATGGCTGTCATTTTCCCAAACATTTCACTCGTTATTCCTTTCTCAATCATTTCTTTTTTAAACTCAAATAAAAACCTCTTAAGCTCCATGTCAGAAGACTTAACATTACTATTAAGAATATTATGTATACTTGCATAAACCATAAATTTCTCTCTGTCGCACATTTCAAATTCTCCGGAACGGAAAATTTCTAAAGCTTTATGCAAATGCTCTAAAAAGTTGTTGTTTTTATTTTCATGAGCCAAGTCCATAAAATATTCGAGTCTCAGTTTTATTCCAACATTAAGGTTATTCTCTTGTATTATATTTATTAATCCCTCAACATCAGTTCGTTCAAAAAATTCACCAACAATATTATACTCCAGAGATTCATTGAAATTATCCTTCCCGCATTTGAAATTCGATTTTTCTAAAAAGAAAAATTTTAACAAGTAAATTAATAAGCTCTCTGCGCTTTTCATTTCCGGTTCATTTACATTACTTCTCCTGACATTAAAATCCGATAGCTCGGAATCGAGAAGATGGCTATAAAGACTTTTAAGTCCGATATCATCGGGAATACTGTTTTCGTAATTTTTGCTCTTAACATAATGTTTCAGAAAAGGTTTACGGAGGTCTCTGTGATTCATTTCCAGTAGAACATTATAATTGAAACTTGAGCTGTCTTCATAGATAACATAGCCAAGATATTTTTCAGCAAGAGCTGTTAAACCGGAAAATAAATTTCGTATAGTTCCTTCGCTGAATTTTTTCCCGGGATAAAGTTTTTTGTAAATTTTTTGATAATCTAAATTAGGGTTATCAAATAAAGGATGGTATTTTTTAACCACAGAGAAAAACTTACTTAACTCCTTAGAACTATTAAAATACGGAGAGATAATAAATTTTCCAAATGCAGCAAATTCGTCTTTAGTTAGAGTAGAAAGTATTTGAAACGCTTTTATTTTATTCATTTCTAATTTCAATTAATTTCTTAAATTAGTCCATTCAGCAAACTTCTCTATTAACCAGGTTTTACTCTTCACAAACTTGCATTCTTCTAGCTCTTTTTTTACAAAAGAAATATCTGAGTCGGCACCTGCTTTCATCCTTAAAAGTGATAAATAAAATTTTAAAAAGTTTGAGCTTAATTCCTTTCTGCCTATATTTGCTTCATCATTTCTAATAAGAAGCTGTTTAAATGCCTCTGCATGTGAAAATCCGGCTTCGATATACCCCAGCTCATAATAATTTATCAACCTTAAAATTTTAGAATCGGCTTTAAATGTGTTATGATCTTTGCTGATGTTTAAAAGCACTTCATTCGATTCAAGATATTTTTTATCACATGAAAGTAATTTTGCTTTATAATAATTTCCCATATTTGCCTTAGCTGCAGTTTCGTCATCTAAGAAATCAATTTTATTTTCAAGAAATTCTTTTGCCCAGTTAATTTCACCGGCAACAATTGCATTATGAATTATGCTAGAAAACATTTCTGCCGCCATCTTACCCTGATCATCCAGAACTATTCCTTTATCTATCATTTCCTTTCCAAGAGTAAATTTTATTTTGCTTAAATTTATATCTCCTGCTTTGATATTCATATTGATAATATTTATCATCAAAACATACATTCTCAGTTGAGCATTTTTTGTCATCTTTCCTACCTTCACTTTAAAAAGCTCATAGGCCTTTTCAAAATTTTCATTGAAGCTTCCGCTTTTATTTTGGGCGGTAACACTAATATAATAAAACAACTTTACATCCTCATAATAGGGACTATTATTCTTCTCCATTATTTCAATCAGTGCTTTAACATCAGTAAACTTAAAAAAGCTTCCAACAATATTATAACTTTCCTTCGATTCATACCAGTCGGTTACATTTAATTGGCAAGATTGCTCCGAAAGGAACTGGGTAAGAAAAAAAGCAAAAAGAGCATCATAGATTGAGTTGCGGGCATCTCTGTTGAAATTTCCATTACGATTCTGAGTATAATTACACATCACAGATTCCAGAAAATACTGATTCAGGTTTTTAACCAAAAACGGATCTGCCTGTTCCTTATTTATTTCAAAATATTTTTTGTAATTCTTTTGAAACTCCTTATCCAGATATCTTGCACTGCTTTCTGCAATTATATTATAACCATAGTCAAAACTATTTTCATAGTTAATATATGCAAGAAATTTTTCTGCCATACTGCCTAAACCTGAGAATAAATTCCTCACTGTACCCTCGTTAAACTTTTTATCCGGATAAAGTTTTTTGTAAATTTTTTCAAATGCCAGTTTTGCATCGTTAAATTCAGGGTGATAAGGCTTTATTAATTTATAAAGCTTAATTAATTCCTTTGAGTTATTGAAATAAGGAGAGATAATAAATTTTCCGAATGATGTGAACTCATCTTTATTGAATGTGGAAAATATCTGAAAGGCTTTTAATTGTATCATTTTTCGGGGAATTTTTACTACAAAAATGCACAGATAAATTGCTGATTTTTAATTGCTTACCTCTGTAAAGTGGTTTTTTTACAAGTATTTTTCAATGAAAATCGTTTAAAAATGTTTTTGTATTTCTTCGATAACTGAAGTAGTTTTGTTCAGTTTCATAATATAAATAAAATTGATATGAAAAAAATTATACTGTCACTGCTCCTTGCTTTCTTTTTTACTTTTTCGAATCTTGCACAGGCTCAAAACCTGTTCGCGGCTTATATTGTAAAATCAAACTATGTAAAGATACTAACGGAAACCACTGACGCTCAGGAGATGGACTTCAGCAATAAAGCAATAAACACATTGCCTGCTGAATTATTTTCTATGAGTTCATTAAAGCAACTGGACCTAAGCAATAATAAACTGAGCGGACTGCCTTTTGAAATTAAAAATTTAAAAAACCTTCAGGTATTGAAACTGAACGGAAATAAAATTTATGAACTGCCTTCTGAAATCTCACGCTTAAAATTTCTTAAAGAAATTTACCTAAGCAGAGATGTATGGCAATACAGATTGGACGAAGTCAGAAAATTGACATCGGCAAGAATAATTTTGATTGACTAAAAAATTTTAGAAAAAGAAGGGTAAGTTTTTGTTGTTATGCAGTACTGTAGTAACAATTCCGTCCGAAGCCGTTTGTTCCCGCTTTCGGTCTTCGGACTTGAATTGTAAACTTAAAATTACTTCACTACTATCATTTTCTTCATATCGCTAAACTTATCTGTTTTAACTCTGTAGAAGTAAGTTCCCGTTGAAAAGCCTGAAGCATCGAAAGAATATTTGTAATATCCTGCACTAAGATTTTGATTTACGATTGCCGACACTTCTCTTCCGACAATATCGAAAACTTTCAGTTCAACAAATGAATTTACAGGAAGCTGAAACTCAATGTTTGTTACAGGATTAAACGGATTTGGATAATTCTGCGATAGACTGAATTTCTGTGGGATGCCTATGCTGACTTCATTTCCCAATTCGTAATACTTATAATTTCCGTTGAAATCAATTTGCTTTAATCTATAACTGAAAGTGCCCACCTGTAAACTCCTATCATCATAGGAATAACTGATCGGAATGTTTGTATTTCCGTTTCCATTTACGAATGCAATTTCCTTAAACTCACCCGAAGATTTTCTTTCAATTGAGAATCCTCTGTTATTATCTTCCATTACAGTGCTCCATGATAGCTTTACTGAATTTCTGTTGACGGAAGAGGTGAAGCTTGAAAGTTCAACAGGCATTGCAGAGTTCCAGTTTATCGCAACACCTTGCGGATAAGGAATCCCTGTAAACAATTGTGTTATGGATGCTCCTGCCGTTGTTGCGCGTTTAATATCCTGTGTTAAATTATCCGTCCAGTAAACAAAATTGCGCGCAGCGTCTATTACCAGTCCGCGCGGATTTCCTGTTACGCCTGTTACCACATCATTTTTGGATACAGGCAGCGAGCTAACATTTCCCTTTTGGATTTTATCGATACCGGAATCAATCCAATATATATTATTATCTACTGCATCGAATGCAATACCCCAGACTTGTGAGAGTCCTGTAGCAACATCTTGTAATCCTGTTCCGTCAAAATTACATCTCATAATTTTTTTCATACCGACTCCGTTATCGGCAAAGTAAACTTTTCCGCTTGCAGAATCAAATGTAACGTATCCCGGTGATACAAGTCCTGTTGAAATAATAGTTGTAATGGTTCCGCCGTTCAAAGCAGAGCGCTGAATTTTCTTGCTTGTGTTATCTGCCCAGTACATTCTGTTATTTCCAACATCCAGAGCAATACCGCGTGGACCAGCAAGTCCGTCAGTACTTGAAAGAATAGGAGTAACGGTAAGTGTTCCTATATTTATTTTATTAATTGTTGATGCAGAAAAATCCGTCCAGTATAATTCATTTGCATTTAGATTTATTCCGAGAGCATAAGTTGAAGCAATGCCTGTTAAAATATCAGATGTTGTACCTGAGCCGTCAATTGCATGCTCCTGAAGTTTTCCAGATGAACCATCCGTCCAGTAAATTTTTTGTGAGTAGGATTCGGAGAAAACTAATATTAAAAATATAATAAAATATTTTTTCATAACTCAAAATTGTTCGTTAATAAAAGTCCTGTTTAAAAAAAATTAATTTAAAAATATTTCAAGAACAACTTATCATTGTGATGGATAAATCCCAAACATAGCGATACTGAAATTTATAGCAAGGCATGGCTGGATATTATTATGCGGCTGATTTCCACCTTGAGCCTGTATACTGCCAATGTTTAAATTTCCGTCCGATGAACTTGCATAAGATGCAATTCCGTCTGCGTTCACAGCAATATAATCTCCTGCAGGGCTTCCTAATGAACCTGATGAAGTGCTGGCAAGGATAGAATGATTATGCGCAGGAATTTGATTGACTGTTAACGTAACATTTTCAACTCCGGCAGACTGTCCGATAAAATAATTACTTAGCCCGGGTCCTTGTCCCTGATGAATGGGAATGCGGCCTCTTAAATCGGGTAAGCCAAAAGTATTTTGTCCATCGCCTCCGAATGTAGTTCCGATTAGCGTAAACAGAGTATCATATTCTGATATCAATATTAATTGACCGTTACAAAACAACCACCCTTGCGGAGCATAATTAAAGCCTGCCATCATAATGCTACCAATAAAGGGCGAACTACTATCCTGAGGTTCGTAATCATTTATAATTTCTCCGTTCTGTTTAACGTATATGTAACCTGTTTTTGATTTGATTCCTGCAAAGGCGTTTCCTGCGCCGGCAACTAATCCAAGGCTGAAAATGGTGCCGAGAGATCTTCTCATGAAATTTCTTCGTCCATTTTGAATGCCATTTGAAATTTCTTCGGGTTTATCAGCTTTATATTTCTTTTTTAAAAAATTCATATTCTATTATTAAAATTTATATAATCCTAATTTAACTTTGTGATGGAAATACGCCTTGCAGAGCAATGCAATAATTCAAAGTAAGATAAGGCTGTAAATTGCTATGTGGTTGAGTTCCTCCTGCATTTGATATAGAACCTGGATTCATTACTGTATTCTGAGTACCTGAGAATGATTTCACTCCTTCGCCATATTGCGCAATATAATTGCCGGCCGGGTCTGATGTAGTTCCTATCCCTGAGTTTGCAACAAAACCATGTGAATGTGGCGGAAGATTCGATTGCAGGACGGTTACACTTTCCGTACCAGTAACTTCACCGAGAACATATTGTGAGAGCCCGGAACCTTGACCGTAATGAAGCGGCGCTCTGCCGCGCAAATCGGGAAGAGCAAAGTTCTGTACTCCATTTCCTCCGAATGTTGTGCCGAGCAAAGAAAACATTGCCTGGTTTTGATTAATAGATAAAAGTTGCCCGTTGCATAATGCCCATCCATGGGGTGCAAAGCCATAACTGAAAAGAGCTATTTCACTCATGAATGGAAGACCACCTGCAGAAGGCTTAAAATGATTAATCACCTCTCCGTTTTGCTTTACGTATATATAACCCGTTCTCGATTTCATTGCTAAGAGGTCGGTAGCACCGCCAAGAATTGTAACTCCAAATAGCGCAGCAATTGACTTCGTCATGAAATTTCTTCTATCGTGTTTTGCTTTATCGTGAAGAGGATCAAGCAAATATTTTTTATTAAAAAGAGTCATATTATTTTTTTAAATTTCTAAAATTCGAAACAAAAAATTAGGGCTGCGCAGGAAATATTCCCTGAAGTGCTATACAAAAATTCAATCCAAGAATCGGCTGAATGTTACTATGGGGCGATCCCGAACCTGTTACTCCTATAGCTGAATTATTCAAAACTGCATTACCTGAAACTGTATACGAACCTATTCCTTCAGCATTTTGTGCAAGGAAAGCGCCTGAAGGGTTCGGAGTAATGCCTATTGCAGAACTGGATGCGACTGAATGGCTATGTGACGGTATTTCTGTTGTAAGTAATGAAGTGCCTTCAGAACCTCCGGACTGACCCAAAGAGTAATCAGATAGACCGGTTCCCTGACCGAAACCAATCGGAACTCTTCCACGCAAATCCGGCAATGCAAAATTTGTTGTTCCATTTCCGCCATAGTAAGTTCCAAGTAATGAAAACAAAGCCGTATTTCCGGTAATTGGCAAAAGTTGCCCGTTGCAGAATGCCCAATGGAACGGTGCAAAGTTGCAGCCGAATGAAACTATTTCTCCTAAAAAAGGTTGAGCTTCTCCGGCGGGATTGTAATGATTTATTACTTCGCCGTTCTGCTTTACATAAATGTAACCTGTCTTTGATTCCATTGAAAATATATCTGAAGCACTGGTGAGAATTGTTGCTCCGAATAAAGCCGCGATAGATTTCCGGATAAAATTTCTTCTATTCTCCTCTGATTCTTCTTTATGAAGAGGATTTAGAATCATTTTTTTCTTGAAAAGATTCATGGGATAATTAATAATTTTTTATAAAAAACAGTTGGTACTTTAGTTAGTGTAATAGTATTAGAACTATTTTTTCTTCAGGGAGAGAACTAATTTCTTGATTGACTAATTTATTTAAAAAATAAACAACTAGAATTTTCTTTAGGGGGGAAAATTTGTTTTTCTTAGAAGTTTAACGAAGAACTTATTTCATTAACAAGATTGTGGTGTAGAAGTGTTGCACGTACAATGAAATTCAGGGGGAATCCTTTTATTCTTTCATTAAACGGATTTGCATCTAAAGTATAAAAACTTTTTTAAATAAAAAACCCGAAATTAAATTCTTTATTTTGCAAGAAAGATTTCCGAAGAAGAAATGTCGTCTCATTGTATAGTTTATGGGGAATTTTCTCCTGATTTTTCTGCGAAATAGTGCATATCCGTAGTGGTTTTTAATAATTGGTACTTAGCCTCTCTCTAAAAAAATCGTCTTTAAATGTTGCGCTTATCTGCAATTATTGTTGATTGATATTATATTTTTATTTTTATTTAATTTTCTTATATTTCAGCAATCAATAAAGTTTATGAAAAAATTTATAATAGCCCTATTTCTTCTCTTAGTTTTCATTACTAATGCAAACTCACAAGGACTTTATACTTTTGCCGATAAAACTACTACTTTAGCAATTAGTGTCGGAGGATATACTTTGAATAACAGCAGCAACTATGGCCCTACAGGTGAAATTGTATTAAGCATAAACGGTGCATTTGATATAGGCGGAAGGTTTGCATATAAACAATATTTCCCTGAACAAAATCCGGGCACAACAGCTTTTACTTCTGAGAACAGATACGGAGCATTTGTAAACTGGTATCTTGTAAAATGCAATCTCTCAAAAATAAAAGTTTTATTTTCAATCGGCGCTGAAGGTTCTTATAATAAAGATAACCTTGTTACAAATGTTGAAGGTGTGAATGTATATACTGCAAATGTGAACGGTACATTCGGTTTGAGATTTGATTTTGCAAAAAAGAAAATGTTTTTACTTCCAAATATAGTGCTTGGTACCGAATTCTACAGAAGTTACACAACTGATGGAGTGAACGAAAGACAAGCTGCATTTAATCAGACTGTATACGGTATCTCAAGAATCGGGTTTGACTGGGGATTCACTATCGGGCAATCTTCTTCTATTGTTGCTTCATTCAAGCGTACAGATAACGGAAGATTCGGTCAGGGATTTTATGGAGATTTAAGATTGGTAATGGGATTTTAAAAAAGAATTAACATAAAGTATAAATCAAAAAAGGGAGCAAACGCTCCCTTTTTTGATTTAAAAACAGAAATGAATAATTTTTTAAGAACGTGAGGTTTGTAATTTTTGTTCTTTCTTAAATCTCTCTAAAGCCAGTTGAATTAATCTATCTATAAGCTCTGTATATGAAATTCCGCTTACTTCCCAAAGTTTAGGATACATGCTTATTTTAGTAAAACCCGGAATAGTATTAATTTCATTCACAATAATTTCATTGTTTTCTTTAATAAAGAAATCAACTCGGCCTAATCCTTCACAAGCTAATGTTTGGAAAGTTTTAACTGCTAAACTTTGAATTTTTTTTATTATTTTATCCGGAAATTTCGCAGGTATTTCTAAAACTGCACCATGCTCATCTATATATTTTGCCTCATAAGAATAGAAATCATGACTAGAAATAACTTCTCCGGGAATAGAAGCAATTGGCTCATCATTTCCCAGAACGGAGCACTCAATTTCACGCCCAACTATATATTCTTCGAAAAGAATTTTTGTATCATATTTAAACGCTTCATGAATTGCTTCTTTAAATTCTTTCTCATCTTTAACTTTGTTTACTCCTACAGAAGAACCAAGATTTGAAGGTTTCACAAAAAATGGCAACCCTAGAATTTTCACAATTTCCTTAAACGGCAAAATAGTCTTTTCTTTTGCAGCCAAAAAATTTCCAATGGGTATTCCTGCATCACGGAGTAACCGTTTCATTACATCTTTATCCATACCAACAGCTGAACCTAGAACTCCTGCGCCAACAAATGGAATATTAGCAAGTTTTAGTAAACCTTGAATTGTTCCATCCTCACCAAACGGACCATGCAATATAGGGAAAACAACATCTATAGATTCATCTATATTAATGCTATCAAGATTTGTTATTTTTCCATCGCTCTGGGGAACTAAAGCAACACTTCTACCTGCTTCATTACTAAGTTTTATTAATTTCGGATTGTGACTATCAAGTAAATACTCTGACTCATTATTTAGAAACCATTTTCCTTTTTTATCCACTCCAATAAGTACAGGCAGATACTTATCTCTATCAATTGCATCAATAACATTTCTTGCTGATTGCAATGAAACTTCATGTTCAGCCGACTTCCCTCCAAAAATTATTCCGACTTTTATCTTCTTTTTCATGACTTTAGTTATAGCTTCTTTGTTTAGGGTGTAAACAAAGTTTCGATTTGAGAAATTACCTTTGTATTATAAAACAAAAAAGGTAGCAAACGCTCCCCTTTTTATTTTATAGATTATTTTTATTTAATAGAATAAACTCTCGCCGGTCGTTTTGGATAAGTAATTAATCTTGCCAATGGAGATAATACCGGCCCCGGTATTACAGAACCGCCTGTAATATTTTGTAAGTTCCACCTAGTATTTCCAAATTTATCTAAAGATATTACAGACAAACCTGCCACTGAATAATTAAAATAAATATTATCTTCATCATCTAAAACCAAGTATGATTGATTGGAGTTTGCACCTGTATTTTGAGACCAAACAGTTGTTCCTGAAGTATCAAGCATTGTAAAACCTTCCCATGAATTTACTATAAGTCTATTATCTTTTGTAATTGCAGGAGTAGTTTCTCCGCCAAAAGATTTTTGCCATTTCAAAACCCCGTCTTTGCTCATGGCGTATAACTTATCGTGAGAATAATAAATATTATTATAGCCGTCAATTACAACACTTCGGGAAGTGTTTGGTATGTAATTATTAAAATCATAAATCCATAGAATTACGCCGTTCTTATTTACTTTTACTAAAACATTATGGTCATTCTTAATTCCCGGGAAATAAATGTTGTAATCTTTATCAAATACAGGTGAATATATATACCCATTTACATCCGGCAACGTCCAGAGTTTAACACCTATAGAAGAAATTTTTGTGAGAAAACCATTGTTATTGATAAGTAAATTGTTTTCGTTATCAATAATTGGATTACCAGCGCCTCTTTCATTTAGTCTCCATATTAAGTTACCTGCTGAATCCCTGCAAGTTATATGTCCAAAATCAGAATAATAAATCCTTGATTCATCCGTTGATATCGCTATGCCAAAAAAACCGTCAATTCCTAATGTATCTTTTTCCCATATTATTTTACCTTCTATATTATATTTAATAACATGCGCATTAGGTACTGCTGTGGATAAAAAATATATGTTCCCTTTAGAATCTATTGAGCAATCTGTTCCGTCATTTGGAAATCCAGTCGTTACAGTATCAACCCATTCAACAACTCCATTGATAACAGGAGTTAGTGGAACTCGTGGAGAATTCGGATTTCCCGTATGTCTTGCATCATAGCTGAACTGTCTCCACATTGGAGAAGTATCAGGAGTAATTATTATTGATAAGGGAGAATCCGTTGAGCAAGAGGAGATAAAAATTAGCAGTATAAAAATTATTTTTTTCATATCTACAACTTAAACAAAATTTTTATTTCCAGCAAAGATTTTTTCAGAGAAATTCAGTTTTTTTAAAGTACTGAATTTGTTCAAGTTACAGCCAAAAAACAAAAAACCCAAAATCGCTTTCGCAATTTCGGGTTTTAAACTTTACGTTCCGACGCCGAAGCATCGGAACGAGAATATATAGATTTCTTACTGGCCTAAGTAAGCTTTAAGACCTTTGCTTCTTGAAGCCTGTCTTAATCTTCTTATTGCTTTTTCTTTTATCTGTCTTACTCTTTCTCTGGTGAGCTTGTATTTATCACCAATTTCTTCAAGTGTAAGCGGATTTTCTTTTTCGAGTCCGTAGTATAATTTCACAACTTCTTTTTCTCTCTGAGAAAGTGTATCAAGCGCTCTTTCGATTTCAATCCTAAGCGAGTCTTTCAACAATTCTGTATCCGGCTGCTTTTCTTTCTTATCAGGCATAATGTCGATAAGCTTAGTATCTTCACCGTGAATAGAAGGCGCATCCATCGAAACGTGTCCGCCTGAATTCTTCAGAGTTTCCTGTACTTCGTAAACTGACATATCAAGCTGCTCGGCAATTTCAAGAACGTTTGGCGCTCTTTCATTTTGCTGTTCTAGCTCGCTGATAGTTTTTGCAATCTTGCTCTTTTGCTGAACGATGTTAAGCGGCAATCTTACAACTCTTGACTGTTCTGCCAATGCCTGTAAAATTGACTGCCTTATCCACCATACTGCATAGGAGATAAATTTAAATCCTCTTGTTTCATCGAATTTCTTTGCTGCTTTAATAAGTCCGAGGTTACCTTCATTGATTAAGTCATTCAATGATAAGCCCTGATTCTGATATTGTTTGGCAACAGATACAACGAACCTGAGATTTGCTTTAACAAGAAGATCGAGCGCTTTCTTATCACCTTTTTTTATTCTTTTAGCGCAATCAATTTCCTGATCTACGGTAAGCGGTGTAGTTTTGCTGATTTCTTTTAAGTAAATATCAGTAGATTGATTTTCTCTGCTGGTATATTGTTTGCCTAATTTCATTAAATTAAATTGGCTTTTTTAAATTTTGCTATTACGAAAAATTAATTGTGGTGTATTGTATTTCTGTATTGTCTGCGGTTGTATAAATTTTATTCCGAATTTCTTTGAGTATTCTTCCTGAGTGTCTTTATATTTAAACGACACAATTGGAATTTTAGTTTCGATAACCATTGCCATCATATATGCTTCGCGGGTATTCATTTTTTCCTTCAATAACTTTCCGATAGTGTGAGAGTACTTATAAGGTATTCCCAAAACTCCGGTGCCGAAGAACGATTGCTTTGCATTTTCTTCCTCCAGCTTTGAATTGCACTGCGCAAAGACTTCTGAAGCATTTATCACTGATGTGAAGCACTCAAATAAACTAAGACATTTTAAAAGAACAGAATCCTTATCGCCGTAAAGATGTTTTAAATAAATATCGGTATCAAGAAAAACTTCGTAATCAGACTTCATACACTCATTACTTCTTTGTTATACTCTTTAAAGAACCAAAAGAACTTAATAATAAAAAAGTAGAATTTTCATCCAGATTTAATTTCTTTGATAAAAATTCTACTTGTGAAATCTTATTTGCCGCAATTTTGGTTTTGCTTTGAGATTTATTTTGTTTTCTATTAACGTGCCTTGCAGAAAGAACAATTAAATCTATTTCCTGTTCATCGGGCTTTCCTTGTGTATTCTTATCTGTACATATCTCATCAAAACACCCGGCAAGTTCTTTCTTATTATAAGAAAGCGTGCCTTTGCTATTTAACTTTGCTCTGAATTTATTAAGCTTCAGTGCCAAAGAAGTCTATTTTATCTTCTTTATGCAAAGTTACAAATGCTTTTTTCTTATCAGAACGGAATCCTTCAAATCTTCCTTTTTTAGTAAACTGAGATTTAGCTTTGCCTTTTGCAACTACTGTGGCAACATTTAAAACTCTTACTTTAAATCTTTTTTCAACAGCCTGCGCGATTTCGATTTTATTAGAATCTTTCGCAACTTCAAAGGTGTACTTATTAAGATTCTCAGAAAGTGAAGTATTTTTTTCTGTGATTAACGGCTTTATTAAAATTGTTTTCATATCTTAAATGGAGTTCCTAAATTTTTATAACAAACTTTTGCACAATGAATCTACTGCAGATCTTTGCAGAAGAATCATTTTATTATCAAGCAATTCGTATGTAGCTGCAAGTTCTGAAACAACTATATTGCACTTTGCCATATTTCTTCCTGATTTATAAACGTTGTCGTTTTTTGCACCGAGAAGAATTAAAGTTTTAGTAGCATCAAGCTTCAGAGCTTTTAAAATATTGTTCAGTTGTTGTGTTTTTGGTGCGTCAAAAGAAAAATCCTCAACAATCATTATCTGGTTTTCTTTTGCTTTCATGCTAAGCGCGCTTTTTCTTGCAAGTCTTGCTGCCTTCTTTGGAAGACCAAGTTTGTAAGTGTGTGGCTTAGGTCCGTGGATGTTACCACCACCCGGCATTAAAGGTGAACGGTTAGTTCCTCTTCTTGCGCCGCCTGTACCTTTTTGTCTGAATGGTTTTTTACCACCACCGCGTACTTCTGCTCTTTGTTTTGTTTTGCTGGTTCCTTGTCTTTGGTTAGAAAGATAAGTTCTCACAGCCATATATATCAAATGCTGGTTAGGCTCGACCTCAAAAATATCAGAAGGTAAAGTTACTTTCTCAGTTGATTGAGAACCGTCGAGTTTATAAACGTTAAGTTCCATAATTTTTATAAATGATTACTATTGCGTGATAAAATTATTTGTAGATTTCAACAAATCCGGATTTAGTACCGGGTACAGCGCCTTTAACAAGGATAAGATTAGAATCTGCAAAAATTTTAATAACTTTTAAATTTCTTACAGTGATTCTGTCACCGCCTGTTCTTCCTGCCATTCTTTGTCCTTTAAAAACTCTTGAAGGATAAGATGAAGCACCGATAGAACCGGGGGCTCTTTGTCTGTCTGACTGACCGTGAGTTCTTTGTCCGCCGCTGAAACCGTGTCTTTTCATAACACCCTGGAAACCTTTACCTTTTGAGGTACCGGTTACCTTCACAGTATCACCTTCGTTGAAGATATTTACTTTAACTTGCTCTCCTGCTTTTATATCAGTAAGACCGAAGTCGCGAATTTCTTTTGTAAATCTTAAAGCAGGTGAATTTACTTTTTTAAATTTTCCCTGCATTGGTTTGTTAACAGTCTTTTCTCTTCTTTCTCCAAAACCCAACTGAACTGATTCGTAGCCGTCTATTTCTGTAGTCTTTATTTGTGTAACGTAACAAGGACCAGCTTCTATAACTGTAACCGGAACAGCATTACCATTTTCCTGGTAATAAGTAGTCATTCCGATTTTTTTTCCTAAAATTCCTATCATTGGTATTATATTTAATACTTGGTAGTATCCTTAATTTGAAAATAATTGGCAGAGCGCTTTTTTGATTAAATAAAAAAGCTTATACCTTGATCTCGATATCTACACCGCCGGGAGGATCAAGTTTAGTAAGAGCATCAATTGTTTTATTTGAAGAATTCAAAATATCAATGAGTCTCTTATGCGAGCGTGTTTCAAATTGCTCTCTTGATTTTTTATCCACGTGTGGTGAACGGTTGACAGTATAAGTGTTTTTCTTAGTTGGAAGTGGAATGGGTCCGCTAACAACTGCGCCTGTTGATTTAATCGTTTTGATTATTCTTTCTGTCCATTTATCTAATAAGTTATGGTCGTACGATCTTAACTTTATTCTGATTTTTTGAGCTGCCAATTTAATTGATTTAAATTTTACAAAATAAAACCGCAGACATGAAGTCTGCGGCTGATTTTATCTTTTACTGATTTTATTTTATTCGAGGATCTTTGTTACAACACCTGCACCTACTGTACGTCCACCTTCTCTGATAGCAAATTTTAATCCGTCTTCCATAGCGATTGGTGAAATTAATTCAATGATTAATTTATCCATGTTATCGCCGGGCATAACCATCTGTACATCTTCAGGTAAATGAACTACACCTGTTACGTCAGTTGTTCTGAAATAGAACTGAGGTCTGTAGTTTGTTGAGAAAGGAGTGTGTCTTCCACCTTCTTCTTTCGACAATACGTAAACCTGAGCTTCGAATTTTTTATGAGGAGTAATAGAACCTGTTTTAGCAAGCACCATACCTCTTTCGATTTCATTTTTATCAACACCTCTTAATAAAAGTCCGCAATTGAAACCTGCTGTTGCAAGATCCAATTCTTTATTGAACATTTCAGCACCTGTTACAACTGTTTTTTTCTTTGCGCCAAGACCGATCAATTCAACTTCTTCACCAACTTTTACTTTACCTCTTTCAATTCTACCTGTTGCAACTGTACCTCTACCTGTGATAGAGAATACGTCTTCAACCGGCATCAAGAAATCTTTATCGATATCTCTTACTGGTTCCGGAATGTAGTTATCAACTGCATCCATTAAGTCGAAAATTGGTTTGTATCTTTCGTCATCTAATGGAGCGTCGGCTACACCGGCTTCCATGGCTTTTAACGCAGAACCTCTGATGATTGGAACATCGTCACCAGGATAACCGTTAGCTGTCATGATGTCTCTTAATTCTGATTCAACAACTTCAAGTAATAATTCAGCATCATCTTCTGTCTTTTCTTGTTCTCTGATTATATCAACTTTATTTAAGAATACAACAAGCGCAGGTACACCTACTTGACGTGCAAGAAGGATATGCTCTCTTGTTTGCGGCATAGCACCGTCAGTTGCAGCAACTACTAGAATTGCTCCATCCATCTGTGCAGCACCTGTAATCATGTTTTTAATGTAATCCGCGTGACCCGGACAATCTACGTGTGCATAGTGTCTTTTTTCTGTTTGGTATTCAACGTGAGCAGTAGCGATCGTAATTCCTCTTGCCTTTTCTTCCGGAGCTTTGTCGATTTCATCAAATTTCTTAATCTTGCCACCGAATTTTTTGGACAGTGTCATTGTAATTGCAGCGGTCAAAGTAGTCTTACCGTGATCAACGTGACCGATGGTACCTATATTGACGTGCGGCTTGCTTATATCAAATTTCTCTTTAGCCATTTTATAATTTCTCCTTTAGTGAGATTTTTTTGTTTTATTAATAAATTTTAATTTTCTGTTGTAGTAAGACCTTCTGAGCTACGCTCTATACGGTATAAAAATGTGGGTCAGGGAGGAATTGAACCTCCCACCTCGTGCTTATAAGGCACGCGCTCTAACCATCTGAGCTACTGACCCAGACCGGGTATCAAATCCGGAAAAACTTGTTTGGATTTGAAATTTTATAGAGCGTGTTATCGTGTCTACTTGACGAGTTGAATTCTGATTTTACTCAGAACTGACCCTACGAAAAACTATTTTAAAGAACTATTTTGAATTCAAAATTCAGAATTCAGAATTCAAAATGTTTCCATTCTAAATTCTACATTTTAAATTTTTAAGATACTGCTTCTTTGCCTTTTACTTTTTCAATTATCTGTTCTGAGATTGATCTCGGAGCTTCATCATAATGAGCGAACTGCATAGAATATATTGCGCGTCCCTGTGTCATACTTCTTAATGTTGTTGCATAACCAAACATTTCAGAAAGCGGAACAGTTGATTTAATAACCTGTGCATCATTTCTTTGAGCCATTCCTTCAATCTTACCTCTTCTTGAGCTTAAGTCACCCATTACATCACCCATGTAGTCATCAGGAGTTACAACTTCAACTGCCATGATTGGTTCAAGGATAATCGGCTGTGCTCTTCTTGCGCCTTCTTTGAAAGCCATAGAACCTGCAATCTTAAACGCCATTTCAGATGAGTCAACATCATGGAATGAACCGTCAAATAATCGAATCTTAATGTCCTCAACAGGATAACCTGCAAGCACACCGTTTTTCATAGCTTCTATAATACCTTCAGAAACCGGTTTGATAAATTCTTTAGGAATAGTACCGCCAACAACTGCGTTTTCGAATACATATCCTTTACCTTTTTCATTTGGCTCGATATCAATCCATACGTGACCGAACTGACCTTTACCGCCTGATTGTCTAACGAATTTACCTTCCTGTGTAACTTTCTTCTTGATTGTTTCTTTGTAAGCAACCTGTGGTTTACCTACATTAGCTTCAACTTTGAATTCTCTTTTTAATCTGTCAACAATAATTTCTAAGTGTAACTCACCCATACCTGCGATAATCGTCTGACCTGTTTCTTCATTGGAAGATACTCTGAAAGTAGGATCCTCATCAGAAAGTTTTGCAAGCGATTCGCCAAGTTTATCTTGGTCAGCTTTTGTTTTCGGTTCGATAGCGATAGAAATAACAGGCTCAGGGAATGTGATTTTCTCAAGTACGATTGGATCTGATTCATCTGATAATGTATCACCTGTCTTTGTATATTTCAAACCTACGGCTGCAGCAATATCTCCTGCGAAAACTTCTTTTATATCTTCTCTGCTATTTGCATGCATCTGAAGAATTCTTGAAAGTCTTTCTTTCTTCCCTGCGTTAGAATTAAATAAGTAGCTTCCTGCTTCTGCTTTACCTGAGTAAACTCTGAAGAAGGTTAACTTACCTACATAAGGGTCAGTCATAATTTTGAAAGCCAATGCAGAGAACTTTTCATCATCGCTTACTTTTCTTGTAACATGGTCGTCTGTATATAAGTGATGACCTTCGATATCACCGACATCTAATGGTGACGGAAGTAGCTCAACAACTTTATCTAATAAATTCTGAACACCTTTATTCTTGAATGATGAACCGCAAATAACCGGAATAATTTTAATATCGATTGTAGCTGTTCTCAAAGCTTTTAAAATTTCAGCTTCTGTGATAGGCTCTTTGTTCAAATATTTTTCAATTAAATGGTCATCAACATCTGCAACTGCTTCAAGCAAATGCAATCTTGCTTCTTCAGCTCCTGCTCTTAATGCATCAGGAATTTCAACGTCTTCAAAAGTAAGACCCATGTTTTCCATATCAAATATTCTTGCTTTCATAGTAATCAAATCGATAATACCGTTGAACATATCACCTTGTCCCATAGGGAGAGTGATAGGCACAGCGTTAGCTTTTAATCTATCCTTCATCATATCGATAGCGTGCTGAAAATCAGCTCCGGTTCTATCCATCTTATTTACAAATGCAATTCTTGGTACTTTATATTTATCCATCTGTCTCCAAACGGTTTCTGACTGCGGCTCTACGCCACCGACAGAACAAAATAAAGCAACTGCGCCATCAAGAACCCTTAATGAACGCTCTACCTCAGCCGTGAAATCCACGTGGCCGGGTGTATCTATAATATTAATTCTATGGTTGTTCCATGAGCAGGTAGTAGCAGCAGAAGTAATTGTAATACCTCTCTCTTTTTCCTGTTCCATCCAGTCCATCGTTGCTGCACCTTCGTGCACTTCACCGATTCTGTGTGAGCGACCTGTATAGTATAAAATTCTTTCTGTTGTTGTTGTTTTACCGGCATCAATGTGAGCACTGATTCCGATATTTCTTGTCTTCTCTAACGAGACTTGTCTTGGCATTTTAGCAGTTACTGTTTTTAAGTTTTAACAAATATTACAACGCTTATATCTTCTAAAAGTAAAAAGTGAGATCCTGATATTGGTTATTGCAAGAGGATAAAATCTATTACCACTTGAAGTGGGCGAAAGCTTTATTAGCTTCTGCCATTTTATGAACATCTTCCTTTTTCTTTACAGAACTTCCTTCACCAACCGATGCAGCCATCAATTCATTTGCCAGTTTAAGCGGCATTGATTTTTCATTCCTGCCTCTTGTGTAGTTCAAAAGCCATTTAATAGCCAACGCAACTCTTCTGTCAGGTCTTACTTCTGTAGGAACCTGGTAGTTAGCGCCGCCGACTCTTCTTGAACGAACTTCAACAGAAGGTTGTGTATTATTGATAGCTTTTCTGAAAACGTCAACAGGCTCGCCTTTTGTTTTTTCAGCAATGATATCAAAAGCTTTATACATAATTTTCTGAGCAATTTGTTTCTTGCCGTCTTCCATCAATGCGTTGATGAATCTTCCGATTAAGATATCATTGTATCTTAAATCAGGAAGTCTAACTCTCTTTTCTGCTCTTTTTCTTCTCATTATTTATTGAGTCTATTAAAAATTTTAGATTTATTATTAAGCCATCTTAATGAAGCTACTTAATGCAGCGAAAATTATTTCGCGCCTTCTTTAGCCTTCTTAGCACCGTATTTAGAACGGCCTTGCTTTCTATTGGCAACACCTGCAGTATCCAATGCGCCTCTGATGATATGATATCTTACTCCCGGTAAATCTTTTACTCTGCCGCCTCTGATAAGTACTATCGAGTGCTCTTGCAGATTATGACCTTCACCCGGAATGTATGCTGTTACTTCAATTCCGTTTGTAAGTCTTACTCTCGCTACTTTTCTAAGTGCGGAGTTTGGTTTCTTTGGTGTAGAAGTATAAACTCTTGTACACACACCTCTTTTTTGAGGGCAGGAATCCATCGCCGGAGCTTTTGACTTAACGGTGATTTTGTTTCTTCCTTTACGTATTAATTGATTAATTGTAGGCACTTTATGCTAAAAACCTTTCTTACAAAATTTTCAAAAATTGGGAAAACTCTAAGATACACAGATTAGAGACTATAGTCAATAAACTAAAGAATGCACTTATTTTGAGCAATTATATATGGAGCGGTCCGGTCGGACATCCTGATAATCTCACTTTCCAAACAACAAATCCAGACATGGTCTGCCTTGTTATTCACGTACTACGGAAAGCTTATTTCACTGTAATCAACAAATATAACAATTCTGGAAATCAAATGAAAGGGAGTGGTTATTGACCTGCTGTCAAGCACTTTTTGAAAATATCTACCTATTAGTACTAATAGGGCAGTTTTTGTGGAAAAAATGATTTAAAATAGTTAAATTGGATAAGATAACTCAGAATTTAGAATTCAAAATTCAGAATTTTAAAATCCGACCTTTTTCCGACCATTTACAATTAGTAATTAACAATTATCAATTGACAAAATCCGACTTTTTTTCAACTATTGGCTTAAAAGCAAAATTAAAAACAATAGTATTGTAAAAGCTATAACTCTCAGTTATTTTTAAATTAAGACTAAAATTTTGCCAATAAATGTGCATTCCGATTAGAAAATATATTTTACTTCCTATTTCTATTTTATTTCTTGCATTTGCATTCACAGGCAATCCTCCGCAAGGTTGGTATGTACAGGTTTTGCCAAGGACAAATATAGCAATCAGAGGTATAAATTTTGTTGACAGTTTGAAAGGCTGGGCTATTGCGCTAAACAATACTCAGGATTCGGGCTTTGTATTGCATACAACAAACGGCGGGAATAATTGGAATGTTCAGCAAAATGAATA
>JBBRQV010000037.1:0-22555 GCA_038225955.1 Ignavibacteria bacterium
TAATACTCGGGAGAAATTATTTTATGAGCTTCAGGAAATTTGTCCTCTATATATTCCATCAATTTTTTAAAATCAAACAATTCAAACATTTTACCGTTTAAATTCTCATACTTTACATTAAAAATACCTTCAACTGCAAACTCTAATCTTTTGCTTCCCAGAATATTTTGTATGGAGCGGATACCGGTAAGCTCGGAATGTTTAACAAGAGCGTTCTTATCTTTCTGTGGCTTCCCAAAATTTAATAAATGATTCGCCATTAAACCATAAAGTGAAATATTTTCATTGATATAAGCTTCGTTTAAATTAGTAACCTCACCGAATTTTGAAAAATAATAATCACTTTCCTTTTTCCAGAGATTAATAAGCTGTTTCTCATAAAGCTTGGAAACTTCAGCCGATTTCATGAGAGATTCAGATGCCGCATAATATTCTATAGATAAAAAATTTCTTGCAAGATGATTCAGATCAGTCAGAGTATTTCTTATCCTCCCTTCCATTTTGTCGGGGACTTCGTCAGGGTTAAATGCTTTTGCAATTTTCTCAATTTTAAAAGATTTATTTTCAAACGAAGGATAGAATTTTTTGAGAATTTTTAAAAGCTTAAAGGAATCCTTGGAAGTAGTAAAATAAGGAGACTGAACAAACTTTTCAAATTTTTTAAACTCTTCTGATGTGAAAGATTTTAATATCTGAATGGTTTTGTTTTTATTCACAGGTAATATTTAAAGGGTGAATTTGTGCAAATCAAAAATAATTTTAAATCCAAAATAGAAACATTCAATAATATTGTTTCCTAAGACTTTGTATATACATTTTGTATTCAAATTTAAGTAATTTCCCCAAGTATTCCCAAACAAAATCATACCCCACATGAGAATAAAATTACTTTTTTATTATTTAGTGTTTTGATTTAAAGGGACTTTATAATTGTATTGAAATTTTTGGCATGAAGTTACTTGATAATATTTCCGCTTAAAACACTTACCAGATAAGCCTTTTAACCTTTGCACTTAATTAAGTTTTATCTATATTTTATACAACTTCTATTCACCGAGATTATGGAGAGCTTAAAACCCCTGAAAGCAGTTAAGCAAAATCAGGATGCTGCTTATCTTCTAAAACATATCAGCGATTCTTCTCCCGGCGCAATTTATCAATTTAAAATTGATAAAGATAAAAACTATTCATTTATTTATGCAAGCGCAGGCTTTGAAAAACTTACTGGCATTTCCAAAGAATTAATACTGCAAGATTATACACTGCTCTTTCAAAGATTCAATCAGGATGACCTGCCCGGACTTCTGGAAAGTATAAGAATTGTATCAGAAACCGCTTCGCAGTGGGATTATAAGTTCAGACTTGAAAATCCTGATACAGGAAAAACAATCTGGATAAAGGGAACATCAAATCCCGAACTGCAAAGCGACGGCAGCATACTCTGGGATGGTATTCTGATGGATGTTTCCGACATTGAAGAATTACAGGAGAAATATTTTGATTCAAATAAAAGATATGAGTATGCAACTAAGGCAACTAACGATGTAATATGGGATTGGGACTTAATCAGTGATAAATTATTCTGGAGCGAAGGATTTGAAGTTGTATTAGGATGCAAACTAACTGAAGATAAATTAAACCTCCATTTCTGGGAGAAATGCATTCATCCCGAAGATATAGAAAGAGTATCGGAATCTATTCAAAGCGCAATTCTAAACGACTCAGAGACAAGATGGGAAGAAAACTACAGGCTTGTTAAACCTGATGGCTCCATCGCGTATATTAATGACAGAGGATATGTTATACATAATAAATACGGCAGAGCTATAAGAATGGTAGGCGCAATGAAAGATATTACCGATATACAATTAGTTGCGCTTGAAAGGCAGAAGCTGATGGATAATTTAACAAGAAGAAACGAAACATTGGAACAGTTCACTTATATAGTATCGCATAATTTAAGGGCTCCAGTTGCAAATTTACTTGGATTATCCGAGGCAATTACAGATGCCACGCTAGATACGGATACAAAAAATTTGATGACATATCAGCTTGGCGATTCCGCAACAAAGCTTGATAGTGTTTTAAAAGATTTAAAGATTATCCTGAATACAAATAAAGAAGTTAATTTTAAAAAAGACAATATCGATTTTCAGGAAGAGTTCGGGAAAGTATACTCAAAAATGAAAGAGCAAATTGAAAATGAGAATATAGAATTCATTACTGATTTTAAAAAAGCCCCTAATATAAAAATTGTTCCAAACTATCTGCACATAATTTTATTAAATCTAATTTCAAACGGAATTAAATTCAAACGTGGTGAGAATCCTTTAATAAAATTGACAACTTGGAAGGACAACAAGTATATATATTTTGAGTATAAAGATAATGGCATAGGTGTTGACCTTGAGAAACACGGCTCCAAATTTTATAATTTATACCACACTTTTCATCCTCATATAAAAGGAAAAGGCACCGGAGTTTTTCTTATAAAAACAATTATGAATAACATTAACGGTGAAATTGCGGTAAGCAGTAAAGTAAATGAAGGGACTAAATTTTTCTTTAAATTTAATAATGTGTTATGAACAATTTAAATCTTATTATTGACGACGACCCTATTAATAATACCTTCTGTAAATTTATTATTACAAAGGTCGGACTTGAAGGTAATTTCCAGAGCTTTACAAATCCGGAAGAGGGTTTACAATTCGTAACTACTTTACTAAGTGAAAAAAGTTACAGCAAAGTAATTTTATTCCTGGATATAAACATGCCTGTTATGAACGGATGGGATTTCTTAAAAGAACTTGAAAAAATTTACAAGAATGACCCTGAGTTTAATATTTATATACTCTCATCTTCGATAAGCGAACAGGATAAATCCCAGGCGGATGCCAATAAGCTTGTAAGAAATTTTATTTCAAAGCCCCTTTCCGCTCCTATACTCGAAAAAATAAAAAATGAAATTTATTAAAAATTACTTAAGCTTAATTAAAAGTCTTTGTATCTGTCTTCTGTGTCGAGATATATGAACTATGCCGTGCTCAAGTATTTGCTCGTAGTCATACCATCCCCAACCCGTCTTAATCATTTTATTGGGATTAACAGTTCTCATTTCACTTTCCTTCAGATTTATAATTTTATCTTCCGTAAAAGCATACATTTCATCAAGGGCCTTATTGTACTCTGAAATTTTATTCAGCAGAACCATCTTAGGGATAACAAACTCTTTTTCTTTAGCCGAATATTTATTCTTCATAATTCTTATTACATAATAATATCCGCATATAACTACGTGGGAGAGAATTCCCTGCATCGTTCTGCAATTAGTATCACGGGTATTAGGGTCAACAATTTTTGTTAAATCTTCATCGGAAATTTTTCTAATCGTCTTCTTAAAATCTTTAAGCACGAGAGCGTACTCGTCAAGCAACGCTCCGACTGTTCCTTTTCGTATTTTTTGACCCATTGTAATATATAGTTTAATTTTACTTTCCTTCACAATTATTTATTTTGCTTAAGACTGTTAATCATTTTTAAAAGCGGAATCCTTATTCTGGGCAGAGCTTTCTTAACTTCAAACTCAAGCATGCCAAGACCTTTCAAATTTGCAGATGTTACAACCTTCAAAAGTTTTTGAAATAATTTCACATAATGAAGCTCTGCTGTGCGTGATTTATTTCCTTTGAAATGTCTTTCAAAGCTGCGAATGTAAGCATCAGATACCGACCAGGCTGTTTCGTAATTCTCAAGAAAGTAATGGCATCTCATCATGCCCAACTTAATTGTAAAAGATAAAATTAAAGAGGGCTTCTCAACTTTAGAATAATAATTTAGCGCTTCCGCATAATTTTTAATTCCGACATTGTAATCTGCTATAGAGCAGTTTAAAATATCATTTTTATCTTCAGGCCTTAACTCATCTTTATAGCCCGAAATAAATTTCCGTATCCATTCATAGTCATCTGCAAGAGAAGCTGCCTTTACCATAGTGATAAATAGCTGAGGACCTATAAACGGTCCATGAATTTTATATAATTTTCTTTTCAAAAAAATACTATAAAGCTTCAAAAGTTTTTTTGCATACAAAACTACTCTATCCTGCTCGCCGTTTACAATAACCTGATAAGAAACGGATAAGGTATTGAATAAAGAATACAGATATTCTTTCGAAAAATATCTGCAGTTTTCATAAAAAAGCTTTTCGAATTTAAAACTATTTTCATCAACATTGCGCCCCAGACTTATTTCGACAAGATAATACTGTATGGCAATTACTTTATAAAGCTGAGGAGAATTTAATTTGGCATATTCAAGAAATTCTTCAAAATTAAAAGCATCATACATCTTTGCCATCAGGTCAGGATATTTATCGTTATGATTATATTCATTAACATAAACATTTAATCTTGATACAGTCATAAACTCAATTGCAAAAAGAGCGGCAAACTCAGATCTTCGGCTATACGCTGAGGAATCCCTACGGCCTTTTTCAGAGCTATCCTGGTCAAAAGCTTTGAAATTATTCAGTAATATTCCCTCCTGGCTGTAAGGTTCGATGAAAGTTTTTGCCTTGCCATATTTTGCTAATAGAGTATTCAGAAGTTTATCTTTTAGAACAGGAATATTTTTATGCCGCAGCATGATAAGCTCATGCGTTTTTACAATATGGTCCTGAGTTTTATAAAATTCAAAAGATAAAAAACTTTCTGCAAGTTGTCCCATTTCAGAAATTAAATTTCTTATATTTCCTTCATGATATTTATCACCGGGATACATTTTTTTAAAAACTTTGGTTATCTCCAAAGCCCTATTATCAAAGTCAGGGTAATATTTTTTTAAAATGTTATAAAGCTTTATAACATTTTTAGAAGAATTATGGTACGGAGACTCTATAAACTTTCCGAAATTTTTAAATTCGTCAGGAGTGAGGGCTTTTATTATTAATATGGCTTTGATTTCTTTCATTTGTGCGTAAAAAATACAATTTGCAGAAAAGTCAGCTTAGAATAAACACCAAATACAGGATAAACATACTCAATATTAATAATTTTTATACTCATAAACTAAATTGTATATAATGTTCAAAATTGTTAGTTTTAATCATTATTTAAAACCTACCTTCATTTAATGTCTCAGAATAATTACTCGAAAATCAAAACTTTTGATCAGAGAGGATGGGTAAAGGAAAATTTATCTTACAAAAAAGATCCCGGAAGTTGGGCTTGGATTCTTCACAGAATTACAGGAATAGCACTAATCGGATATTTGTTTCTACACATATATTCTCTAAGCCCATTAACTCAGGGAGAAGCTGCATTTACAGATAAGATGAAAAATTTCACTACTCCATTCTTTATGTTTATTGAATGGCTTTTATTTGCATTTGTATTGTTTCACTCATTAAACGGAATAAGAATAGTATTAGTAGATTGGGCTGACGGCGCAAAGTACCAAAAATCATTATATGTATGGTCATGGATTGTTGGTGTAGTATTATTTGTTATGATGGGCTTTGTAATGTTTTCTTATGAAATCGGGTTGTTAACCAGATAAAATAAAATTTTCTTTTAATGTTTAAGTATCAAAGTACAAAATCTTCAGGTTCAAAAAGCTGGGTAATTCAAAGGGTTACAGGCGTTGCGCTTGTAATTTTAATGATCGGTCACTATATATTGATGCACTATAATCCTGATTCCGGTCATACATATGGCGCTGTATTAAACAGAATGTCTTACTCATGGTACAGAATTATAGATATTAGTTTTTTAATTTTAGGTATGTACCACGGATTAAATGGTGTATGGGGTATCTTCCGCGATTATAAATTGAAAACATGGCAAAATTATACAATAATAGCTTTTTTATTGATATTCGGTATTGCCTTTGTTGCATGGGGTGTTAATATTATATTTTCTATCCCTTATATTCATACAACAACTGCTCATTAATTTACAATTGACTTTTTAACTCAAATTTATAATTTTTGTTAATAAATTAACCAAAAACCAAAAAACAAGGAAAACTCCACATGGAAAAATTCAGTGATCTGCAAAAAAAACTTGATGACATGAAGACCGACATAGAAAAATTCTATTCTAAAGGTCAGAATGCAGCAGGAACCAGATTGAGAAAGAGTTTAAATGAATTAAAGAAAGTCGCTTCCGAAATCCGCAAAGAAATCCAGGATACGAGAGCAACAAGAAAAACAGAAGGGTAAATCTTTTCTGTTCTTTACTTCCGGAGTGGAATCTAAATAAGGGTTATTGCAGTTACAATATGTAGGGCCTTAATTTAGAATCCACTTTTTTTTTATAACCCTTTTATTTTAAAATATAGGGATATGAACATATATTCATAAAATTTAACTATTGCCATAATTGAGCACATCACGAATAAGAAATTTTTGCATCATTGCCCACATTGACCACGGCAAATCTACCTTAGCTGACCGCCTTTTAGAAAAAACAAAAACTGTAGCAGAGCGCGATATGGTCAAGCAAATTCTTGACGATATGGAGCTTGAACAGGAACGCGGAATTACAATTAAACTTCATGCAATTCAGATGAAGTATAAATCCAAATCAGGCGAAGATTTTATTTTTAATTTAATTGATACACCCGGCCACGTAGATTTTTCATATGAAGTCTCGCGTTCCCTTGCAGCTTGCGAAGGTGCATTACTTGTTGTTGACTCAACGCAAGGAATCGAAGCACAGACAATCAGCAACCTTTATCTGGCAATCGATAACGGACTTGAGATAATTCCTGTCATAAACAAAATAGATTTACCCAATGCAATGCCCGATGTTGTAGCTGACCAGATTATAGATTTAATCGGATGCAAAAAGGAAGATATAATTTTAGCATCTGCTAAGGCAGATATAGGAACAGAAGATATTCTTGAAGCAATCGTTGCAAGAATTCCTGCCGCTCCAATAAATGATGATAAACCGCTGAGAGCATTAATTTTTGATTCAAAGTTTGATATTTACAGAGGCGTTATTATTTACCTTAGAGTATTTGATGGAGTTTTAAAAGAAGGACAGAAAGTAAGATTTTATTTTAATAATAAAGAGTTTGTTGCAGAAGAAGTGGGCACTTTAAAGATGGACAGAGTGAGAACTAAAGAACTGCCATCAGGACAAGTAGGCTACATGATTTGCGGAATTAAAGATGTAAACGATTCCAAAGTCGGCGATACTGTATTCAATGCTGAAGACCCGATTACAGAACCGCTTCCCGGATATAAGGAAGTACTGCCTATGGTATTCAGTGGTATATATCCATCACAAGCAGAAGATTTTGAATTATTGAGAGATTCGCTATCAAAACTGAAACTAAATGACGCTGCATTATCCTTCGTCCCCGAAAGTTCGTTGGCACTCGGCTTTGGTTTCAGATGTGGATTTCTCGGAATGCTCCACATGGAGATTGTTCAGGAACGTCTTGAACGCGAATATAACCTGAACATCGTTACGACAGTTCCTAACGTAGAATATAAAATTTACAGAACAAACGGCGATGTGATGATTGTTGATAATCCGTCCTCAATGCCGGAGCCACAGTTAATTGATTATATAGAGGAGCCATATATATCGGCAAATATTATTACGCCGACTGAATACATGGGCAACTTAATGAAGCTTGCAAATGAAAGACGTGGTGTATTTATAAACAGCCATTATGTAGATGCCAAAAGAGTTGATTTGCACTTTGACCTGCCTTTAAGTGAAATCGTGTACGATTTTTATGATAAATTAAAATCATATTCACGCGGATATGCCTCGTTCGATTATGAATTAAAAGATTACAGAAAATCAGATTTAGTTAAGCTTGATATTTTATTGAACGGCGACCCTGTTGATGCATTATCCACAGTAGTCCACCGCTCCAAAGCGCACGACTGGGGTAAGAGATTGTGCAGCAAGCTGAGAAAACTTATTCCAAGACAGATGTATGAAGTTGCAATTCAGGCAGCAATCGGCGCGAAGATTGTAGCAAGAGAAACAATATCTGCAATGAGAAAGAACGTTATTGCAAAATGTTACGGCGGGGATATTTCAAGGAAGAGAAAGCTTCTTGAGAAACAAAAAGAAGGTAAGAAGAGAATGAAGCAGGTCGGCTCGGTGGAAATTCCGCAGGAGGCATTCCATGCTGTGCTATCACTTGACGATTAAAACACTGAACATTTTTCGTATTTTTACGTTTCATAGTATAATATAGTTTTTAACACATAAAACATTTAATGTCATTATTAAACAAGTCCCCTAAGAAGTCTACAAATAAAACTGCAAAAGGAAAAAAAAATAAACCAAAAGAGTTTTTTGATGCCTTAGTTTACGCTGCGATAGTAGCATTTATAATAAAAATATTTTTGTTCGAAGCATACAGAATCCCGACAGGCTCAATGGAAAACACATTGCTTGTAGGAGATTTTCTTCTTGTAACAAAATTTACTTACGGAGCAACATCTCCACGAAACGTTCCTTTCACAGACTGGAGAATCCCCTATTTTAAACTTCCCGGATTTAAAGACCCTGAAAGAGGCGATATTATAGTATTCGACTGGCCCGGAGATAAAGATGAATTAGAATCAAAAGAAGTAACGAATTACATAAAAAGATGTGTAGGATTGCCTGGAGATACAATTCACGTAGTAGATAAAAGGTTATTTGTAAACGGAGTTCCGTTTCCTGACCCGCCGGGAGAACAATTTGATAAAGTAAAGCGTGAGCCTAACTTTATGAATCCCAGAATTTATCCGAAAGGCGCGCCATGGAATGAAGATAATTACGGACCGATTCGCATACCTAAAAAAGGCGATAAAATAAAAATTGACGATAAGAATTTTGATGCCTGGAGAATGTTTGTATTAAAGGAAGGACACAAACTGCAGCTTAATCCGGGTGGTGTAATTTCTTCGGACGGAGTTAATCTGCCTAACGGTGAATATACAGTTGAAAGAAGTTATTTGTTCATGATGGGTGATAACAGAAACAATTCACTCGATAGCCGCTTCTGGGGATTTATGCCTGATCAAAATATTGTGGGACAGGCATTTATGCTTTATTGGTCATGGAATGCAAATATCCCATTCTCTAATTTCTTTGATTTACTCGGCTCTATAAGATGGAGCAGAATAGGAACTTTGATAAAGTAAATAAATCCTATTTATTATAAATTCTAAAAGCCCTTATTACAAAAGTAATAAGGGCTTTTTCATTAATATTAATATATTTTCTTCTTATATTTTACTATGGAAAAGATATTGAGTGAAATAAAAATTGCTGTAAATAAAAATTTTCCTGATTCAATAGAGAAAATTTTATTCTATGGCTCAAGAAAGCGTGGAGATAATAACAGTGACTCCGATTATGATATTTTGCTCATAACTGAAAAACCGGCAGATTATAAGTTTAAGAATGAAGTTTATGAAAAACTTATTGATATTGACATAGACAATGAAGTTCTTGTCGATTATAAATTCATTGGCAGAGATGAACTATCTACCCTAAAAGGAAGACAGCCTTTTATTACGAATGCTTTGAAAGAAGGAATTTACCTTTGAGTTTAAACGAAGAAGATAAATATAATCTTATTCAATATAGAATTGAGAAATCAAATATGTCGAAACTTTCTGCAGAAATATTACTTGATAAAGAGGAATTTTTTGGAACTGTTAATAGAATTTATTATGCAAATTTCTATATGCTAAATGCTTTAGCTCTTAAGTTTAATTTCGAAACTAAAAACCATGGGAAATTGATAGGCTGGTCTCATAAAGAATTTATAAAAACCGGCAAATTAGATAAAAAGTATAGTACAATAATAAAGAAAGCTTTTGAAGAAAGAACCGAAGCAGATTACGGAGAGGCGATGGAATTTTCAAAGGAACAAGTTGAAAAGCTTTATAATGAGATGATCGATTTAACTTCTTCAATTAAAAAATTAATATCCGAATAATTTATCCCACCAACATTCTTGTCAGGCATATACATACACATTCCTTTTTGTAGAAGAAAATGCACATACTGCGATTTTTATCTCGTAACAAATTTAAATATAATAGATAAGTTTGTTTCCAATTTATTAAAGGAAATAGAGTTAACTGCTCCGCTTTATAAGAATGAAAAGTACAATACAATATTTTTCGGCGGTGGTACTCCTTCCCTATTACCTCCCGCAAAGCTAAAAGAAATTATTGATTCATTGAAAAGCAGCTTTTCTATTTCTGAGAGTTCAGAAATTACAATGGAAGCAAATCCCGAAGATTTTATTGGAGCAAATTTTGAAGAATATAAGTCAACAGGAATAAATCGCTTTAGCTTCGGTGTACAGTCTTTCATTGATGAAGAATTAAAATTTCTTACACGTGAGCATACCGCTGAACAAGCGGAGAATGTAATTCGTGAATGCAGAAAAGTTTTTGATAATGTAAGCTGTGATATTATCTATTCCCTGCCTGGTCAGAAGAAAGAAAATCTTGAATACTCTTTATCGAAAGTGATTGAACTGAATATTCCGCATGTATCCGCTTATACACTCATCTTTGAAGAGCAGACAAAACTTTATACACTACTTCAAAAAAACCTTGTGAAGCAAAACGAAGATTCAGTTGAATCTGATTTATATTCGTACGTTTCAGATTTTTTAATGCTGAATAGATTTACGCATTACGAGGTATCTAACTATGCGAAGCCTGGATATGAATCAAAACATAATTTGAAATACTGGCAATATGAGAATTACTTAGGCTTTGGGCCTTCAGCGCACTCGCTTCATAATGGTAAACGATGGAATAACTTCAGAGACATTATAAAATACAATGTTCATTTGCAGGAAGGTAAATTGCCCATTGAAAATGAAATTATTTTAGATAAAAAAATGATGAAGATGGAATTTATTATGTTGGCTTTAAGAAGTACGGGAATAAATTTTGAGCGGTACACTAAATTCTTTAATGAGAATTTTCAACAAGAATATAAAAATTCCGTTAACGAGTTAGAAAAAAACGGATTAGGAAATATTTCTTACGAGGATTTTAAATTAACAGAGAAAGGTTACAAACTAACCGACGAAATCGTAGCTAAATACTTCTGAAGTTTATATTCTTATTCTTATTCTTAAAGGCAAGATGTGCAATAAAAATTGTAGCAAATATAAAAGGCACTGCCCCAAGTAAATCCGCAACATAGTGATAACGAAGATACACAGTAGAAAAAATCATAAGTATAGCATAAGGAAGATAGAAGTAAAAAGTATTTGAACGTACTTTTCGTGAGAGGTATGCGATTAAAACTATCATAATGGTATGACCTGAAGGAAAGGCATCCCGCTGCGCAAATAATTCCGGATGAGGATTATTTACCGGAATTGACTCACCGAAATCAACTAACTGACGGATATATTTTGCAAAAAAAAGTCCGGGTAGTTCCGTATCAATTGCGCCAAACGAATGAATAGTAAACCGCGGTCCGATGGCGGGCAGCAATAAATATCCAAGAAATGATAAATAAAATCCGACAAAAAAAACAAACATAGCAAACTTCAATTCTTCATACCTGTGCCACAGATATAATTCAAGCGCAAATATTACGGGCATAAAGTAAAAAATTCCGTAAATGATTTGCAGAATTTCTGTAAGAACAGGATTACTAAAATAATTCGAAATATTAGTCGGGTCACCGCCAAAAATTGCTTTATCTATTTGAATTAAATAACTGTCGTATAAAGTAGGGCTAAGATCAATCATCAAAACATAAATCTGTTTAAAGCAAACTATCACCATTAATATAGGGTAAAAAAATCTGAAAAATCTTGCCAGAGCAGGTTTGCGCTTTGCAAGTTCATCTTTCTTTTCGTATATGCTTACAGCATATACTATAAAAACGCCTAAAAAAATATTTGCAATAGGAATTAAAAATTTGGCATAGATTATAGGAAGGAATATAATACTTATTAAAGAGAGGATTATAAGGAAGATTTGATTTGCAATATCCGGGGCTTCTAAGTATCGTAACCTATTTTTAAAATCTTCAATCAAAGATGCAAATAAAATTAAACAGAAATTATAAATGTGTTAAGAGATATGTAGCAAGAGTAAGGAATATTGAAACACCTATTACATCCTGAAAAGCTGTTTCAAACGGACCGGAAGTTATTGCAGGATCAAAGCCCATTTTTTTAGATATGAATGGAAACACTGTGCCTACTATTCCGGATAAATTAATTGATATGAACATTGATACTGAAACAGTAAACGCAAATAAAAATTTATTTGTGTCTTCCCATATATATCCTATTATCCCGACAATTAAAGCAACAACAACCCCTATAATAGTAGTAGTTTGAAGTTGTCTCTTTACAGGTTCAAACCATCTGTCTAAGCTTATCAGTCCGGTATCTAAAGCGCGCACAACAATAGCAGCAGATTGTAAACCGGTGTTCCCTGCAATAGCCGATATAACGGGCATGAATGATGCAAGCAAAATTACTTTGCGCAGTGTTTCATCGTATGATGCAATTACGAAGCCACCGATGAATTCTATTCCAAGAGTTATCAACACCCATGGTAAACGAAGTTTTGCAATTTGAAACGGAGATTTTTTTTCAAGCTCTTCCGAATCAGAACCTACCATTTTCGCAACGTCTTCTGAATATTCTTCTTCCATAACGTCCATGATATCGTCACTGGAAATTTTTCCGATAACTCTTCCATGCAAATCAACTACTGGCAATGATACAAGATCGTAGCTTCTGAAAATATTTGCAACTTCCTGCTGGTCAACATCGGCGCGGACGGAAATAACATCGGGATTCATTACGTCCACAATTTTTTTCTCAGGCTCTTTCATCAGAATAATAATTCTCTTAAGGGAAATAATCCCTGCAAGTTTATTATCATCTTCGACAACCCAAACATTATACAACTGGTCAACTTCTTCTGCCTGGTCCTGAATTTCCTTTATTGCCTCAGCAACGGTTCTGTTGCCGTGTATGACAACAAACTCCTTTGCCATAATACCACCGGCAGTATTCTCATCATACTGAAGAAGTTCGCGAAGCTCCTGCGAATCTTCTTTATCCATCGTATCAAGATTTTGAAGAACTTCGTGTTTCTCTTTATCATCAAGCTCACTAACAAAGTCAGCGGCATCATCCGAATACATTTCACTAACAATGGAGCTTAGCTTCTTGCCTTCAAGTCTCTCAACAATTTCATCTTTTCTTTCATCGGAGAGCTCCAGCAGTACATTACTCGCTGTCTCATGCTCAAGCAATGAGAAAAGATAAAATGCATCATCTTCTTCTTCTAAATTTTCGATTATAACTGCAATATCAAAATCATATAAATCAGCGATGATATTGCGCAGCGCTCCATCTGATTTCTCATGGATGAGTCCTGTAATATCTTCAAGAAGTTGTTTATCAACTTCGAGAACTGACTTATATGTATTTTCTTTTGCCATTTAAAAAATACGCGTAAAGATTTAAAAAAATTTAGGAAAAAATTTTGAAGTCTTGCAAGTTATCAATTACAAGACGGAGTTTCAATTTAAAAAGGTAATTGTTGTATTAATTTTATGGGGAAGATTTATTTCATCAGATTATTTCTGCGGGCAAACTCTTCACAATATTCTTTTGCATCTGCAAGGCTTGTATTAGTTTGCTCACGATATATTTTTATTGCGGCAATCATGTTGTCTCTTTCTATCAGAGCTTTAATTTCTTTATCTAATTGTGATAACTCATTTTGGAAAGTTTGATTTTCATTTTGTCCGTTTACATGAACGTGAAACATACCAGGCAGCTTCTGCAAAATTTTCTCAGCTTCATCAACAAATGCTTTTGCATCGTGGAGATTCATTTGCTCCTTTTCCTGAACGTATTTGATTGCTTCAATTTTATCGTTCGCCTCAAGCATCGGAACTATCTCGGATATCATTGAAATATTCAGCGCGGCAGAGCGTATATGTTTTTTTGTTTCTATGGATGAATCGTAAAGTTCTGTTGCCTGTGCAAAAGGCTGCTCCCCTTTTTGAAATGGATAAGCTTTAGATTTCTTTTCTCTTCCCGAAAAAAGCTTGAACAATATAAATAATACGAGTGCAATTCCTGCTCCGATACCTGCATATAAAATTATTTCTGACATTTTTTAATTTACTTATTTCAGCTAAGTAAAACTATGTAAAGAAATAAATATCAAAATAGATTTTAATGTTTTTATTTATTAATTTATTGAAAATAAAATATTTAAACACAACGATGAAAAAAACCTTACTTGTAATTCTTTGTTTAATAAGTGTAAATTTATATGCCCAGAGAGATGAAGATGAAGATGATAGCGGAAGAAGAGAACACAAGAAACACAAGAATTACGAAAGAGATGGCAAGCAAAAAAATGATTACTTTTCGCTCGGCATATACACCGGTACTTATATAGGTAAACAACCTGTAAAAGAAAAGAATAGTTTTTTTAATTCTATATCTGCAGAGATTGAATATTTTAAATTTAAAGATCTATCTCTGGTTGATAAGAGGAATATACCAATTTTCGACAGTAACGTTGTACGATATGCTTGGTGTGAACGAAGGACCTGATGCAAAACTATATGAGCCCTATACTTATAAACTGAATATTTCAATTAACGGAAGATATTATCTCGGCAAAGGCAAAGTAAAACCATATCTCCAAACCGGAATAAATCAGGAAACAAATTTCATAAACAATTATAGCGTGCTTTATTTTGGCGGAACGAATAACGTGCAGACAGTTTCGTATAATAGCTCATATGTTTACAGATACTCGGTAAATTTCGGCGTTGGCTTTAATGTAGATCTCGCAAAGAAGTTTTCTTTTGATATGAAATACGACTTATATAAATCATTAGGAAGAACTGCGAGAAATAGTTTTAACGAAAATGACCGTAACGGTTTCAATGGATTTTCTTTACTGGCAGGAATAAAATATAACCTCTAACTCCTATGAAAAAAATCTTATTAGCCTTACTTTGTTTTGTAAGTGTAAATTTATTCGCTCAGGATTGGGATAATGATGAAGAAGGATTACATAACAAGAAAGAAAATTATAAGAAAGATTATTTTTCTTTGGGATTATACGGAGGATATTATTTAACGAATGGATTAATTTCACAAGGCGGAGCTTCTATTAATTCAATTACATTTGAAGCGGAGTATGTACAAACTGAAAATTGGGCTTTCTATGCGAAAGAAATATACGGATTTCTAAACAATGATTTAAACAATTTTATTGATGTAAGTGAATATAGCTCCTATGGATATGCGATTTCAAATTTCAAAGCTCCAACCGTTGCAATTTTATCAGGAAATTTTGGTATAAGGTATTATACAAGAAATAAAAATTTTAACCCCTATTTTCAGTTTGGGCTTAGCAATGAAGATTTTTATATAAGCGAATATTCGTATACTACCACATCTTTAAATGGCTTTGATTATCAATACAAGATTAAACAAAATAATCATTATAATCTTTCGTTAGCTTTCGGCGGTGGAGTAAAAATAAAATTAAACAACAGAATTGCTATAGATTTGCAATGTGATATGTACAGAAGCATTACAGAGAAGCAAAGATATTATTCCGGAGCAACATTTCTTGCAGGTATAAAATACAATTTATAATCGTGCTTTATTACAAATGCAGCTTCATGCCTTCATGCGTAGCTGCAAAGCCAAGCTTTTCATAAAAGCGATGGGCATCTTTTCTTCTTTTATCAGTTGTCAACTGTACTATCCTGCAATTTTTTTCTTTTGCTCTGTTAATAGCATATTCCATCATCTTAGTCCCGATACCTTTTCCTGTCATAGTATCTTTTACTCTTACACTTTCTATAAGCATTCTTAAACTTCCTCCGTAGTTAAGGTTCGGAATAAAAGTTAATTGCATAGTGCCTATTACTTCTCCGTCAAGTTCTAGTACGGTTAGTTCCTGATTAATGTCTGAGTTTATTTTCTCAAATGCATCGAAGTATGATTGTGGCAGAGGGATTTCAAACTTCTCTCTTGTTTTCCCCAAGAAGTCACTTGCAAGCATTTCTATAATTGAAGGCAAATCTTCTTTAACTGCTTTTCTGAATATCACGTGTATTTCATCAAAATTTTATAAAGAATTATAAACATCACTATTAGTAGAATTATAAATCCTGTGAACACATATACCGGATTTATTTTAAATTTTCTTTCGCGCTTTGTCTTCCCTTTTTCCTGCAAGGCTTTTTGCTTTCGCTTATGCTCCTCGTCTTCTGCAAGAAATTTCTCCATCCATATCTTTGTAGATGTAAAGTCTTCATTTATTTCAAGAAACATACCTGAGTTTACTCTCTTCAGATTTTCTTCTGCATAAGCCTTAAGGTTTAAAATATTTTCCGGGATTTCAAATCTTCTTTTCAAATCTTCCAGATAAATTTTATTACAGTACTCAACCAGCAGTTTACATATTGATGCGCAGCTTCCGTTTGCAATTAAATCAAGCTCGAGTAAATAGTTTAAATCGCTAATGTACAATCTTACCATTCTGTTCTTCTCAAGCTTTACGAATAAATCATCTCGTTCTCTATCACTTGTAATCTCGAAATATGTCTTGATATAAAAGAGGCTTTCAGTTCTTAACTCTAAAATTTTTCTTGCGTTAAGAGTGAGATCGTAATCTATTTCATAGTTTTCATTTACAACAATCTCTTTTTCGATTTTAAAATCTCTGCAGATAATATCTATGTAATGTAAGAAAGGAATATAAATGCGCTGCCAAAGAGCATCTTTATTGGAAGGATATTCTTCAAGAATTTCATCAATATATTCAATAGCGCTTACGAAGTTTTTAAGCGCAACTTCTTCGCGCGCAAGAGTAAGCCTGTTTTCGATGTTAAGCATTTGTACCGGATATGTACAAAAATAATAAGAAAAGAATTATGAATTGAGTTAATTTTTTGTTCCAAATTATTTCCCTATTAGTAGGAATAGGTTGAGATTGATTTGAAATTTAATTTCAATTATTTATATTTGCATGTCTCAGATAGTGAGGTACTAGTATTGGGGGATAGTGGAAACAAAATGTGACGTTAATGTTACTTTTAATTCTGATTTAAGGAACCGAAATAAAATCCGTCAAAAATCCGTCATAGAGGAGAAATTAAAATAAGTTGCATTGTTTTTTCAATAGAGGATTTCAAAATCCGACCAAAACCCGACCAAAACCCGACCACTGTTCGATAAGTAATTAATAATTAACAGAATGAAATCCGACCAAAACCCGACCATCTACATATAGTGAGTTGGGCGAGATTAACTCATAATTCGTAATTTGAAACTTGTTATTTAATAAAAACCCGACCAAAACCCGACCATTTAATATAAAATAAAAAACCCGCTAAGAATTAACCTCTTAATTTAGCGGGTTTCAAAGAAAGGAAAAAGGAATGTTTATTATTAGTTTATTATTAAATGAAAAGAAAATTTTGCCGGATTAATATACCAATCCGCCCGGAGCTGAGCTCATATACATTAAAGGATTTGTTGCTATTATATCGTTAAATTCTTTTAGCTGGGAGAACTTCACATTGGAACACTTGAATGAAAGTTGTTCGTTTCCGTCTTCATAGAGGACTACCATAACTTCGCTGTTGTTCAATTTTTGGAATGTGTATTTCATTTCTGTTCCTTTGGATGACTTTTTTGTTATCTTTACAAAGGGCTGGTCGATTTTATTAAATTCTACTGACATGGATTTTAGTTTATAGGGTTAATTAAATTTACATAGTTACTTATATGTATTTCACATATCGTGCCAAAAAGAACTTTAAATTAAAGACGTTTTTGAATGTTTTTTTCTAATGACAGGAAAATAAATCATAGTGAGGAGACTTTGCAGGATAATATTGAGGAATAAAAAACCCGCCTATGATTGCTCATAAGCGGGCTGCATAATTCAATTTGAAATCTGAAATCTTATATTTTAAATCAGGCTTATCCTAATCTTTTTTCAAGACCTTTGTACTCATCCCACATTTCATTTGGAAGAGTATCACCGAACTTGTCAAAAAATTCTTTCATACCGGGAAGTTCCATTTTCCAGTTTTCATTTTTAACCTCAAGAGCTTTTTCAACTTGTTCTTTAGTCATATCAAGTCCGCTTGTATCTAATGCCTGAGTTGTAGGAACATTACCGATTGCAGTCTTCACTGCATCAGCTTTGCCGGTAAGTCTTTCATGAACCCATTTCAATACTCTTGCATTATCTCCGAAACCGGGCCATAAGAATTTTCCGTCAGCATCTGTTCTGAACCAATTGATGTGGTAAATCTTCGGTGCTTTATCACCAAGTTTTGCACCCATATCGAGCCAGTGCTGAAAGTAATCACCCATGTTATATCCGCAGAAAGGAATCATCGCAAACGGGTCTCTTCTAACAACACCGACTGCGCCTGATGCTGCTGCCGTTGTTTCTGATGACATCGTTGCTCCGACAAATACTCCATGCTGCCATGAGAATGATTCGTATACAAGAGGAACGTTTGTAGCTCTTCTTGCGCCGAACAATATCGCATCGATTGGTACACCTTTAGGATTTTCAAAATCGTCAGAGATACATGGGCACTGTGCTGCAGGTGCTGTGAAGCGTGAGTTCGGGTGAGCGGCATTTCCTTCACCTGTATAATCTCTTCCCTGCCAGTCTTTCATACCTTCAGGTTTCTCTTTTGTTAAACCTTCCCACCATGGTTCATTCTCTTTTGTAAGAGCAACATTGGTGAAGATAGAATTTTTATGAAGTGAAGCAATTGCATTTGGATTTGTGTTAGGAGCAGTTCCCGGTGCAACGCCGAAAAATCCTGCTTCAGGATTGATTGCATAAAGTCTGCCGTCATCACCTATATACATCCAAGCGATATCATCGCCTACTGTTTTTACTTTGTAGCCCTGATCTTCCAATGCAGATACCATCATTGCAAGATTTGTCTTACCACAAGCTGATGGAAGCGCTGCTGTTATGTATGATTTTTTTCCGCCGGGAGTTTCAAGCTCAAGTATAAGCATGTGCTCTGCCATCCAGCCCTGCTCTTTTGCAAGCCATGATGCAATGCGAAGCGCAAAACATTTTTTACCGAGTAATGCGTTTCCGCCGTAACCGGAACCAACTGACCAGATTAAATACTCTTCAGGGAAATGCGCGATGTATCTTCTCTCAGGATTGCAATCAGCAACTGAGTGAAGTCCTGCAACGTAATCGTATTCATCTTTCATCTGGTCAAGAGCTTTCTGCCCCATTCTTGTCATGATTTTCATATTGGCAACTACGTAAGGTGAATCAGTTAGCTCTACACCTACTTTAGAAGCAGGAGCACCAAGCGGACCCATTACGTAAGGCACAACATACATAGTTCTACCCTTCATGCATCCGTCATAGATTTTTCTCATTATGTCCTTCATTTCATCAGCTGATTTCCAGTGATTTGTAGGACCGGCATCTCTTTCATTCTTTGTGCAGATAAAAGTTAAGTGTTCTACACGGGCAACATCGTTTGGATTCGAATATGATAAATAGCTATTCGGATAAGTTTTTTCATTAAGTTTTTTGAATGTTCCGTCTTCGAGCATTTTATCAACGAGCATTTTGTATTCTTCATCTGAACCATTGCACCAGTAAATCGCATCGGGTTTGCAAAGATCAGCGCATTCCTGCACCCAGTCTTTGAGCTTCATAGAATAAGGCATTTTTTCTCCTGTAGTTTTGTGTTTGTTTTATTAAATAAAAAATTTTTATTGGAAATTTATTTGCAAAATTTATTAATGAATTCATACATCTTGGAATCGGGGGATGCTGTATATGTTTGCGATTCTTCATAATCAGATTCCTCTCCTCCGTCGATAAAATAATCAATCATCGAAAGGCCTCTAAATGTATAGGTATTACAATTCACTTCAAACCTTATTACAGTATAGGATAATTCTCTACCCGATGCATTTCGAGAAACTCCATTAACAGTAGTCTGCATTTCGAAAAAATAAATCTTACCTCCTGAATATTTTATGCTTTCCGAATCATAATAATATTCAGTTGAGGGTGTGTGATCCCTATCGCTCCAATAAGATGTATAATATTTAACCCAATTTGCACTTTGAGCACTTGAAAATTTTGCAAAGAAAAGAAAAAATAAAATTGTAATTAAGAACTTATACATAAGTTTATAGAAATAAAATTTTATCTTTCATTCATTTCGTCTTTCGATATTTTTTTATAACCGTTTACCTTTGTAATCTTATCTTTAATCGATTTGTACAAATTAATGTCATCAGAAACAGATTTCGCATCAACATTATCTAATGTTTTCTTTTCTTCTGCAAGTTTATACATAGCATCATCTATATTGTCGGCAACAATTTCCTTATTTCTTCTGTTTTTTATTTTAACCGTTATCACCTTTCTTTTTTCCTTTGAATATCTTTTTAATCGCGTGTGTATATTTTCTTTTCGGTTTTTCTAAATCGGTTATTGAACTCTGATTATAGCTCATTAATATTGCAACGGGGCGGGTTGATTCAAAATTCATAAGTACTATTTTTATCATGCTCATAATAGGGATGGAAAGAATCATTCCCATTACTCCCCAAATATAACCCCATGCTACTAAAGATAACAATAATAAAATTGGACTTAAATCCAATTTATCCCCCAAAACTTTAGGCTCAATAATATTTCCTATTACATTTGCAAGGACAATTAAAATTATTAGAATTATTATTGGTGTAACAATATTATCATACTGCACTAAAGCGGTTAAGAATGGAAGCACTGTTGCGATTATTGAACCTATGCTCGGAATGTAATTCATCAGAAATGCAAGAAATGCCCATACCATGAAGAAGTCAACATTAAATGCCCATAACACTATCCCAACAACTATAGCATGCACAACATTAATTAATGTCTTCCCTACTATATATCTTCGCACATCGAGGAAAATATCTCCCATGGTTTTTGATATAGTACGAGCCCGTTCTTCATTGAACGCTTTTAAAACTCTGCGCTTAAGGCTGCCAAGCTCAGATAAAATGAAAATTACATAAATAAGAATTAGTACAAAATCTCCAAATATACCTGCTATGCTTGTAAACAAAGAAGTAATCCAGCTTTGTACCGAACTGTCCTTAATAATGTTTTTTAAATTAACTGACTCTTTAAAAGCTGCTGCATCAAATCCTAAAGTTTTAAGTTTCTCCCCTGCAAATTGAAGCAGCTGGTCAAACTTATCCTGATATTTAGGAATTGCAGCAGTAAAGGGACCTATACTTGTCAGAACAAAAATACTGGTAATATTTGCAATGATTACTATACACAGTATAACAATTACTATTGCTAAAAAACCCGGTACTTTTTTTCTTTTAAGTAATTCATAGAAAGGCTCAAAAATAAAAGCAATAATTACAGCTATAAAAAACGGCAAAAGAACTTCCTGCAGCGTTTTTAAAGCAAAGAAAGAGACTCCCAGTATAAAAAGTACAGCGGCAATTTTCAGGACTTTGCTTTCTTTCATAAATATTTTTAGATGTAAAATGGACGTTTTTTATAAGGAATGGGGTCTTCCACTTTTGCTAATTGAAATCCTCTAAGTCTTAGAGCGCAGCTATCACACTCACCGCAAGCCTCAGTGTTGCTTTTGTAACATGACCATGTTGAATGAATCGGCGATTTCATTTCCACCGATTTCAGTACTATATCTTTCTTAGATAAATTTATTATCGGAGTTTCTATTTTTATTTTTGTTTCGGGCTTCGTTCCCTTCTCAATCATTTTATTATAGGCATCAAAAAAATCTTTCCTGCAATCAGGGTATCCACTTGAATCTTCCTCAACTGCTCCTATGTAAATATGTTTAGCTCCTATTACTTCCGCCCAGCTTGTTGCAATTGCCAGTATGTTTGCATTACGAAAAGGAACATACGAATTCGGAACGCTTTTGCTCTTTGAACCTTTCTTTTGTAAATTAGCTTTTTCTATTTTAATATGAGTGTCAGTAAGTGATGAACCCCCTATATCCCGCAAATATCTTATATCAACAATTAATCTGCTCTTTACTTTGTAATATCTGGCAATATCATTAAAAGCTTTTAGCTCTCTCTTCTCTGTTTTCTGACCATAGTTTATATGCAGAAATGCTAAGTCATATTTTTTTGCGGCATAGGCAGCCGTTAAAGCGCTATCCATTCCGCCGCTTACAAGTACTATTGCTAATTCTTTTTTACTCTTCAAAGTAATCTAAATCTATTCTTTTGATTTCGAAAGTGTTTTTAATATTAAGACCAACGTTATGCTCAATCATTAACTCAGCTAATTCTTTTCCATCAATCAAAATTATTTTGTGCTCAATACTATTCACATATTCGTAGGCATTTTTAGGAAAATTTGAAGTTGTTATAAAAATTCCTTTTTTAGATTTCTTAGAAAGTAAAGAACCGGCAAAATCTCTTATCTGTGAAATAGGAACTGTGTTCTCCCATCTTTTCGCCTGTATGTAAA
>JBBRQV010000038.1:0-22059 GCA_038225955.1 Ignavibacteria bacterium
ATACCAAGTCCGATTCCTAAAGCGATTACAGATAAATTCGCAGTATAAAAAATTGCAATTACAATCACTGCCCCAAGGTCATCTACGATTGCGAAAGCAGTGAGAAATATTTTTAATGAAAGAGGGACGCGGTTTCCGAGCAGTGATAAAATGCCAAGTGAGAAGGCGATATCAGTTGCCATTGGAATTCCCCAGCCCTTCATTTCGTAATCATGGCCCCAGTTTAATGCTGCGTAAATAAGAGCAGGAAAAATCATACCGCCGATTGCGGCAAAAATTGGGAATGAAGATTTTTTAAAAGAAGAAAGCTCGCCTGTCAGCAGCTCGCGTTTTATTTCAAGTCCGACGACGAAGAAAAAAATAACCATCAGGCCGTCGTTAATCCAATGGTCAAGACCCTTGCTTAAAGAAAAATTACCGAGTCCGACTGTAAAATTTATATGAAGTAAGTTATGATAGAAATCTTTTAATGAAGTGTTGGCAAGAATGAGTGAGATAATTGTAACAAGAATTAAAATAATTCCGCTTGATGCTTCAATCTGCATAAACCTTTTGAAAGGTTTAATTAAAGTATCAATGGGTGTACTTTTTGCTACTTGCGGAAGATTGCCTGAACTCATTTATAAAAATATTTTTATCCAATATAGAAATAAGAGATTATCAATTACAGGCAATTTTAAAAACTGATGAAACTGATTTGTACTGATTGTTTATTATTATATGAAATTAGAATAGCTCGTAAGTAAAATCATTTGCATCATTAGTAATCAGCGGAATCAGTGATTAAAAACAATCATTATGATCAGTGATTAAAACTCACTTCATCGCTTCCCACAAAAACTTCACAAAATCATGACTGACTTTTGCGTGTTGAATGATTAAATCAACGAATGAAGAATCAAATGCAACTTCTGGGTCATAAGATTTAAAAACATAGAATTGTTTCATCTTTAATATTTCCGCAAGCTGTTCATCCGTAACTTCTTCATATCCCGTTGCAGGGCGTACTTGTTTTATACCGGTAACTTTCCCATAAAGTTTTTTAAACTCTTTATCATTTATGATTGAAAGATAATCGTCGAACTCACTGAAAACTTTATATCTGATTTTTTTAAGATTAAATGGCTCCATGCTATATTGACCTGCTGCAATTACTAACTCACCTGGCTCGATATGAAAATAAACATGGGGAAGCTCTGCTTTTTTTATTCTATCAAAACAAAATGCGGCGGCGTAATGAGTTTTGTAAGGAGTTTTATCTTTTGAAAATCTTAAATCCCTATTAATTCTGAAAATGGATTTATAATTTATTACAATATCCGGGTCAACTTTTTTTAATTCAGGTACTAAGGCATCAATTAAATTCATCATTGGCTGTCTTAAATAGTTTTCATATTTATCTCTGTTTTTATCAAACCATTCTTTTTTATTATTTCTCTTGAGAGCTTTTAAAAATTTTATTGAGTCTTCAGAAAAGCCCAGAAACGGCTCTTGTATTAAATCCGATAGCATAATTTTAATTTATTTTTTAATACTGTATAAAAAAATAGACACTTTATGGAACTTTTATCGATTAATGGAATATAAAAATCAGAAGGCAATAATTCATACTAAAAAGTTTTCTTAAGTTTGTACACTTTTTTATAAACACATAACTCCACGATTATGAAATCTCTCTACGTATTTCTAGTCCTCTCCCTTATTTTCCTCAGCAGCAACATCAAAGCGCAAGATGAAAAAGATGTAAACTTTCAGGTCAGTACAAATATGTACTACACACCCGGCCAGGATATTCAGGCTTATATATACTCCTATGATTATAACGAAAAGAGTAAGAGAAAAGTTAACTTCGAATTTACGATTTACAAAATATCTGACTTGGGCGCATTTTATTCTAAGCAGGTTTCACGTTATGGTGTTGATGTTTTAAGCCGGGATAGTTTAAACCTTCTTTCATATTGCACTGAGTTTGCGAGCTTCAATAAAAATCTTTCTTCAAATAATGATTACGGTTACAGATACATTAATGAATACGTTAAGCTGAATATTTATGATAAGGGAGCATATTTATTACGAGTAAAGGTTGGTAACAAAGTAGCTTATTGCGGATTTATAATTTCAAGTGCAGGCGTGATATCAAAGGCAGGAAATAATTCAATGCTTGCATATACTGTTGATAGGTCAACAGGCATACCTATTAACAATGCAAACTTAAGTTTTTATCTCGGAGCAAAAAAAATAGGTCAGGGAACTACCACTGACGGATTATTTTATCAGGTGATAAATAATGATGTGAAGCAAAATAATGGTGATGAAAATTTGACTCCATTAATAGTCGGTAATGCAGGTGACGATATAATTATTTCCGATGCTTATATGTATTTCGGTTATGCAGGGAATGAATATTACACTTACGTTTACACCGAGCAGCCTGTTTACAGAACAGGTTCATTGGTAAATTTTAAGGGAACAATAAGACAGACATCTGAAAATAATTTTAAAGTTGTTCCGAACAAAGATATTACAGTTATCATTAAAGACGCTAAGAATGCTGAAGTGTATAAGCAATTAATGAAAACAAATGATGATGGAAGTTATAACGGAAGTTTTAAAGTGGATGATGAAGGTGCGCTGGGAACGTATTACATTCAAACACAAATTGACGAGAGGCATATTTACACTGCAACATTTGAAGTAGAGCAGTATAAAAAACCTGAGTATAAAGTAACAGTTAAGCTGGATAAGTCTCAATACTATGGTAAAGATGAAATAAAGGGAAGTGTGCAGGCAGATTATTACTTTGGCAGTCCTGTAGCAGATGCCGAAGTTGAGTACAATGTTTTTAAAATGAGATATTACAAACCTTGGTGGAGATTTTCTGAATGGGCATGGTGGTATGAAGATTATTATGCCGAGCAGGAAAATAATTTCAGCGGCTCTGAAATGGTTTACTCAGGCAAGGGTAAACTTACAAAAGACGGCAAGTTTGAGTTTGATTATACAGTGAATGAAGATTTCAAGCAAAAAAATAATAATGATAATTATCGATATTGGTACGGTGATACTGAGACCGATTATAAATATATAGTACAAGCGAAAGTTACAGATAAATCCCGCAGGCAGATTAATGGAACATCTACTGCATTTGTTACCCGCGGCGGATTTACTTTAACTGCGAACACTGATAAATACTGGTATAAGAAAAATGATAAGGTGAACTTCACAGTCAATGCTGAAGATTTTGCAAGCAAACCTGTAAAGGCGAATTATGAGCTTTCTATTTACCGGAATGACTACAGCTATGATTATAAAAATTCAAGTAAGCAGTTTATAGGAAGTGTCAAAGGAGAGACAAAATCAGACGGTAAAGGAATTGTGGAGTACACCTTGCCGTCCGATGTAAAGAACGGATATTATATAGGGGAAGTAAAGTCAATCGATGACCGCTCGAATATAATTACTACAACAGCCTACTTTTATGTCTCGGATGGGGATTACTCGTGGTACTATAATGAGTCAGGTGCAATACAGATTATTACCGATAAAGATAATTATAAAGTCGGTGATGTTTGTAACGCAGTTATTTTTACAACGGTGCCTGACGTAAATGTTTTAATCACAACTGAAGATGATAATATTATTTCTTATCAGACAAAAAAGTTTGTAGGAAAAAGTGAAAGCATACAAATTCCAATCACAGATAAGTACAGCACAAATTTTAAAATTAGTGTATCGTATGTTTCGGCGGCAAATTTATTCACAGAGTCAAAAAATATTTTAATTGTACCTGAAGAAAAATTTCTTACAGTACAGATTGACCCTGATAAGCTTGTATATAAACCAAAAGAATCCGGCGAGGTAAAAGTAAAAGTTACCGATAAAAATGGTGCTGCAGTGAAGAATGCAGACGTATCTCTTGGAATAGTTGATGAAAGTATTTACGCAATTAAAGAAGATAAGACAAAAGATATAAGAAAGTTTTTCTACGGTCAGAAAAATGCTTATGTATCAACTTCATTCTTATCTTATAATTCTTCCTATGGTTCATCGAGATTGATGACTATTTATGAGCGCTATAATGTAAATGCAACTGATAAAAACGATCTTGCAACAGCTAAAGGTATTGTGATAACTTCAGACAGCATAGCTGTAGGAGGAGCAACAATTGTAATTGATAATGATTTTGAGGCAGCGGTTACAAATGAAAATGGGTTATTTGAATTTAAACTGCCGCAGGGTGAGTATAAAATAGGTGTTTACTTGGATGATAATACAAAGAAAAGCTCCTCTGAAATAAAATTAGAAAAAGGCGGAACAACTTATTTAATTTTAAATTCGGAAAAATTATCAGTAAAAGTTGTATCTAAGGAACAGATAGAAAACTCAGGAATAAGAGGCATTACTAATTTAGTTTCCAAAACTTCGGGTGTTGTTCAGGATGAAAGAGGCGGACAAGTAAATTTAAAAGGTGGAAGAACAAAAGATGCTAAAATTACTATGGATGCAGTTTCACAAACGGAAGATAAAGAAATGGAAAAGACAGAATCTCCTTCTCCAAAGAAAAAAGATGGAAGTAAAACTGGAGAAGATGTTTCTCCTGAGCTTCGTTCCGATTTTAAGGATGCCGTTTCATGGACTCCATACACAAAGACAGATGAAAACGGATACGCAACAGTATTTGTAACTTATCCTGATAATCTTACTTCATGGAGAATTACTTCAAGAGTAATAACAGAGGATACACGGGTAGGGCAGGCAACTAATACAATTATTACAAGAAAAAATTTATTAGTGAGAATGGAAACTCCACGCTTCTTACAAGAAGGGGACTTAGTTACAATCTCAACGATGATTCATAATTATTTATCAACTGAAAAAAATGTTAAGGTAAAATTCAGAGCAGGATTAACCGAACTTCAAGGTGACAGTGTAAAAGAAATTAAACTGGCATCAAACTCAGAGCAGAGAATAGACTGGACTATAAAAGTAAATAATCCGTTTGGAGTTGCAAATTTTTATGCAGAGGCTTTAACAAATGAAGAATCAGATGCTGTTCAGATGAGTGTTCCTTTGCAAGCACGAGGATTGCAGATGATGGTGCCTACTGTTGCAGATTTTGATGACTTATATAAAAGTGAAATTAAGAGCATTTATATCCCGGGCGGAACTGATATGCGAAGCGTAACAATGAAGTTCACCGTTGCTCCTTCGCTTGCCTCTACAATGCTCTCTGCGCTTGATGAGCTTGCAGGTTATCCTTACGGATGCGTTGAGCAGACTATGAGCAGATTTTTACCTACAGTAGTCGTGGCAGGTGCGTTAAAAGATTTAAACGCGCCAATAAGTGAAGCCCTGCAAAAAGATTTACCGAAGATGGTTGAGGCAGGTGTGAACAGATTGTACGGCTTTCAGCACTCCGATGGGGGATGGGGCTGGTGGACTAATGACCAGTCAAATAATTTCATGTCAGCTTATGTAATCTATGGTTACAAAATGGCTAAGGATGCAAACTACGCAGTTAAGGAAAATGTTTTAAAGCGTGGAATTTCATTTGTAAAAAATAAAGTAACATCTGAAGCTGACCCTACTACAAAAGCATATATGCTGTACGTGATTTCTTTAGTTGACGATAAAGACAAAGATAAGATGAAGAAGGAAATTGAAGACTTACTTTCAAATTCAACTATCAATGATTACGCACGCAGCTTATGCGCATTAGCTCTTAAAAATTTTGGTGATTCCTCCAGAGCAGAATTAGTTCTTGCAACTCTTGAACGTAATGCAAAAACATCCGGTGAAGGGGCATCTTATTGGGAAGGAACTTCATGGCATTATAACTGGCAGGAAGATAAAGTGCAAACAACTGCAATGGCATTGAAGGCATTTGTAAATATTAAAGGCGGAAGCCCTGAAATGAAAGATAAAATTATCCGCTGGTTAATGATGCAAAGACAGGGGACGGCATGGAGAAACACACAGGAGACTGCATGGATAATTTATGCAATGGTTGATTATCTGAAAACATCAAATGAATTAAATCCGGATTACTCAGTGAACGTAACCATAAACGGCAAACCATACTTCACTAAGCAAATGACACGCGATGATGTATTCAAAAAAGATGCGTTAATAAAAATTGACGGCAGCGCATTACAGCAGGGGAATAATGAAATTAAGATAGAAAAATCCGGCGCGGGTAAAGTTTACTTCTCATCAAATACTTTCTATTATACAAGCGATATGGATTCAAGAGAGAATGGATTCAGGGTAGAACGTGAATATTTCAAGCTTGAAAAATATACTGCCTACAACGAAGAGAAAATTACCTATAGGAAAAAATATTTTGACGGATTGCTGAAATCAGGCGATGAAGTTTTAGTAAAATTGAAAGTGTATTCTAAAGATGAGAACATGAATTACTTTATGCTTGAAGACCCGATTCCTGCAGGATGTGAAGTCATAAAAGATGATTGGGCTTATCAAATTGAAGGCGAAAACGACTATAAAGGATATGATTACTATTGGTGGAGATGGTCTTATGCAGATAAGGACATCCGCGATAACAGAGTAACATTCTTCAATACATATATGTACAACAGGGATAGTGAGTACTCATACATTATGCGTGCTCAGATTCCGGGTGAATATACTGTAAATCCTACACGTGGTTCTCTGATGTATTATACTGATGTTAATGGTAACTCACCGGGATTCAAATTGAGAATTGAAGACAAGTAATTTTGTTATAGGTAGTTAGTTGAGAGTTATACATGTTTGGTTGACCTGATTCTGTGAGAGCGGAGTCAGGTTTTTTATTTTAAGTTGTGTAATAGGTGATAAGAAATAAAATTAACCTGTATGCATTTAATACCCATAAGAATAAATAGGGGAGTAGTAAACATTTAACTAAAGCTAACCATTTTTTTTCGTTGTAAAACCTCTGCACTCCATAAAAACTATAAACTCCTATTGAAATGAAAACAATTATAGAAAGTATGTTGTCATTAATGGAACCCTGAATATCAAGATGCAAAAATTTTGCCGGTAATAGAATTATTTGAATTAAAATTAATATAAGGAGCAGCCATGTTAGAAAATTTAACGAGAATATTAAATTTTCAGCATATAGTCTTCGTTTATTTATAAATAGTAATTGCAGCACTAATGCGAATAGCGGAGAAATAATAACTATTAAGGATTTTGAATATAAATTTACCTTATGATCGTACTCTTTTGAATATTCCTCAAACTTTTTCTCGTATTCTTCCGGTGAAATTTCATACTTTAAAAGTTTCTGCTCTACAATAGATTCTGCTATCCGACTGTATGCAAAACTTTTAATTTGAGCAGAGAGCGGTGTTGTGAATGTATTAACTCCCACAAAAGAGAGCATTAGAAAAAAAACTACGTTGATAATAAAAAATAACTGAATCGGCTTCGCATAATTTACTCGTCTGCCCTGGCAGTATTCTTTTGCCAGAAGTCCCGGATTTACAATCAAAAGTTTTATACTTTTAAATATTTTTGAATCAAAATGGGTAAAACCGTCAATTGCCTGCATTACAATTTTTCCGAATGTTAATTCTCTATGGTCGAATTTCTTCTCACCGCAATTTGAGCAGAATTTTCCGCTAAGCTCGGCTCCGCATGATTGACAATATTCTTTAGTTATTATTTCTTCCAAGGTAAAATTTAGTTATGGGGCATTGCAAAATAAAAAAATGTTTTCTGCTTTGCAATTGAGAAGGGAAGGCGAATTTATTTTGCGAGTTTCATTTTCCAATGGCTATTTTCTTCACCATAAGTTTCAAACCCTAATTTTTCGTAAAGTTTTTTTGCGCGATTATTCACTTTTAGAACTCCAAGCTTTATAGTTTTTGATTTATTCTTCTCAATAATATCTTTAATTATTTTTGAACCTATGCCTTGTGATTGAAACTCCTTGAATAAATATATCGGGCCGATTACTATGTAATCTTCTTTCTCATTTATTCCAACAATTCCTGCGGGTTTTGAATCAACCTCAATAATATAATTATCATCGCGTTTCATTTCCTCAGTATGAAATCTCTTCTGTAAATCTTCATCCCAGCCCCATGTTTTCGTAATGTATTCTTTCATAGCATCAAACTTGATTTCATATATAAGATTAAAGTCTTTCTCTTCTGCTTTTCGCAGCATATATGAAATCATTTTGTCATTTTATTTTTAGCTTATAAATTACAGAGGGGTGCTTGCCAAAAAATCCTGTATCGATAAAATTGAATCCTTGCTTTGTAAGCACTTTAATTGAGGCTGTATTATCAGGGTGAGTTATTCCGAACAGCTCGTGAATGTTACCAAGCTCCTTAGCATATTCAATCAATCGCACAGTTATCTCTGTTGCAATACCTCTGCCCCAGAATTCAGGAAACATTGAGTAGCCAATCTCTGCGTGTAGGATTTCAGGATTCACTTTGTTTTCATAAGCAGTGATTTTGCTAAGGCCTATAAAGGAGTTATCTGTTTTATTTCGTACAATGCAAAAGCCAAGCTCGTCGTGCTCAGCATTTATTCCCATTACTTTTTCAAATTTTGTTCTTGCTTTTTCTTCAGTGCTTGCCTCTCCGCTGATGTATTTCATTACATCCGGATTGAATTCAAGCTTGCTGAAATCTTCGTAATCAGAGGGAGTAAATTTTGTTTGTATAAGGCGTTCGGACGTTAGGTGTATTGTGTGCATTTACAAAAATAAGAAAGATAGAGCGGAGAAGAAAATTAAAAATTGTTACTCTAAAACATTAACAAGAGATTTTTTTAAATCTGTAAACTTAAATTTAAATCCTTCATTCAAAAATTTTGCTGGGATGCATTTTCTTCCGGTTAAAGCTAAACTTGAATCTGCCTTCATAAATAATCGTGCGCCTATTTTTACAGCGAATACTGGAACAGGAGGCGACCAAGGCATTTTTAAAACTTCTCTTAGCGTTTTCATAAATTCAGCATTTCTAGCGGGAATTTCACCTGTTGCATTGTAAATCCCTTTAACATTTTTATTTTCAATTATAAAGCCATACATCGAATTTAAATCGTCAATATGCAGCCAGCTGATATATTGTTTACCGGAAGCAATTTGTCCTCCTAAAAAACTTTTGGTAAGTTTTGTTAAAGGTACTAATGCCCCTCCGTTTCTTCCTAAGGCAAAACCAATTCTAAGTAAAACTTTTCTTGTATTTAGTAAATCAGTTTTGAAAAATTCCGCCGCCCATAGCTTACACACTTCCACTGAGAACCCTTCTCCATGAGGTGCATCTTCTGCACAAGTTTTTTCTGTATCTCCGTAAATTGCTAATGATGCAGCTTGAATTAAAACAGGAGGAGGGTTGACAGAATTTTTTATAGCTTCATTTAAAATTTTTACTGAATCAGTTCTGCTCTCAATTATTTCCTTTTTATTTTTATCCGTATAAATACAATTGACACTTTTTCCTGTGAAATTTATTACTGCATCTGAACCATTTATATATTCCGTCCATTCTCCAAAGTTTTTGCCATCCCAATTAATATACTTAACATTATTTTTTTCTTCGGATTTTCCGCGGGTTAGAATAATTATTTCGTAGCCCTTATTTTTAAAATATTTAGATGCGCTTTCACCTAAAAATCCACTTCCGCCAGGAAGAACAATTCGTCTTATATCCATAGAATATTTATACGATTAATTCGATTATTACTATTTCACCAGCACCATTCTCTTCACATCTTCAAAACCATTCGAACTTAATTTGTAAACATAAACTCCGCTGGATAGATTATATTTCCCTGCATCGAAAGCAACTGAATAGCTTCCTTCGTTTTTCTTTTCATTAACTAAAGCAGCAACTTCATTTCCGATTATATCATAAACTTTTAATGAAACGAAACTTGAGCTTCGTAATTCGAAATTAATTTTTGTAGTTGGATTAAAGGGATTCGGATAATTCTGCCCGAGTTTAAAATTATTTACTAGTGATGTATTATTTAATACTCCAACAAGCTCGTTAACTGGTCTTCTATAAATTCCGGTTGATAATCCTGCGAAGAGATAGTCTCCGAACAGAATAAGTCCGTCAGAACGCATTTCCGAGCCGCCCGGAAGTCCCTGGTTAAATTGAAACCAATTGCTTCCGTTATTTGAGGAGGCATAAATTCCTGTGCCTGTTCCGAGAATAAGAAAATTATTTGTTAAAGCCTTTATACTATAAACTGCGTCAAACTGACTTTGCGGAAGACCTGTGGAAACATTTTCCCAGTTCAAACCGTTATCTGAAGTTCGATAAACTCTTTCACTCGATGTACCTGCAAAAATATAATTAGCGTTACTTGTTAAACTGAAAATCCAATTATCTGCTATAGCAATGTTCGTACTTCTTTTTATCCAGGTCTTTCCTGTATCAAGACTGACTTTTACTCCGCCGTACTGCGCGCCTTCATAAAGAACTCCGTTCTTTGCCATTATTTCAACACATAGTGTATCTATCAGCCCGGAATAATACCAGTCACCAACATCGCGATTTTTTTTGAAAATCCCGCGAGTGGTTGAGAGGAAAAGATATGGCTGGACATATGTAATAGCTTTTATAGTTGTATTGGATGGAATGACACCTGTAATGTTATTCCAGAAGCTCGGAATATTATTCGCCTGAAATATACCTGAGTTTAAACCTGCGTAAATATTAAACTGCTGAGCGAACATCCTGTTTACAATGTTATCGGGATACAGAGGCATTCCGTTACTTGAGAAATTCCAGGTAACGCCGTTATCGGTCGTGTATGAAACTCCCTGTTTGCCCAACATTAAAATATTAGGGAAATCGGGAGACTGCAGGAAGCAATCGGCAAATTTATCTGCATTAGGTTTTATCCATTGGGCAGATAGGGGAAGGCATACAGAAAAAAATAACAGAGCAGTTATTAATTTTTTCATAGGGCAAAATTTAGTTTAGTGTAACTTATCATATCTTTTGTACTACCTTAAATAGTCTTCCGGCTATGATAAACTCGTCTTAGTTCATCGGGGTATTAACCGGAAGCCTTAAAAATAGTGTAATGAGTTACATTTTAATGCTTAAGTGAATTTTTCAATGGGGTTCATTGCAAATGCTGTACAAATTTATTTTTCAGCGTTATGATATGAAATTGGTTAAATAGGAATTAAAAATAAATGAAGATAGGTTCACATAAGTCTTCCCATTCCTTTATAAGGAGGGGGTAGGGTGAGGTCTAAAAAATAATTAAATTATGTAGAATATGAGTGAAACTTATTCGAGAAATTTGTAGGGTTCGTCATCTAAAACTGAATTGTTTACTTTTTTATCAATTCCAAATGATTCTAATAAATATGTGATAAATTCTAGATAATCTTTTGGACTTCCGGGAGAAACAAAAATTTCATCAATTAATGAGTTTAAATCGATTGGAATAAAATATCCTTTATCGTTAGTTTTATAATTTTTTAATTTATCCCCGTTTTTATCACAATGTATTACTGTCCTATATTCGTCTTCAAACAAAAAATGTTTCCTTTTATGAACAAAAGGTGCTGATAGATTAAAGCCTCTAAATTGTCTACTGTCTTTTGGTATCAAATTTTTATAAAAGAAGTCAGTTGTATAATCTATATAATGAATTTTTGTAGCATTTACATCTGCTTCAACATTTTTAAAACATTCCTTATAATTTTCTACGTTACTCTTAATCACAACTCCATTTTTCTCAGGAACATATAGTTTCCATAAAGCAAAATTCTCATGAGAATTTATACTCCAACAGTTTATTATAGTGTCGGTTTTCATAATTTCAAAACGTTTTATAAATCCTAAATATGTGTCATTAGCTTTTTCTTTTGCTTCATTTAAATCTTTTGTATGTTTAAGTTCAGTTTCTAATAATTTTTTTTTCAAATTTTGCAACTCCAACAAAGGATAAGAACCTTCCCATGAATCGTAAAATAAACTAGCTTTACAAAAAAAAAGTGATTGATTTTTTATTATCGAGAAGAATTTATAAAAATCTATATACTTCCATAAAAACTTTCCAGGTTGAATTTCGTCAATAAAGTTATCGTGCTGTTTGAACAATATTTTTTCTTATTATTAAATGATATGTTCAATATAATTAGACATGTAGTTCTTTTAAAGAACAAAAGATAAAAAATATCTGAAATCCTCAAAATCCATATACATTACTTTCCCCCTCACAAATCTTTACTATAATATCACATTTCGTAAATGTATTAACACTGATTTTATGCTCAAAATGAATTATATTCCCTGTCCATTATTAATCAAGTCTTTAATCAAAGTCCGATGAGAGTTCGGCAGATGAAATGAAGAAAATATACCTTACTATTTTATTATTGCTTATTTTTACTTCACAGTCTTTTGCGGGATTAGATTCCTTGAGAGTTCTGGATTGGAATATTCTTAACTTTTCAGGAACAGATACTGCAAGAGTTCATTATTACAGAGATGTAATCTCGTACGCAAATCCCGATATATTTGTTTGTCAGGAAATCAGCGGCATTGCTGTCAATCAGATACTTTACAATCAGGTATTTCAATCGTTTGCTCCCGGAGTCTACGATACTGTTACCTTCAATATGGGTCCTGATACAGGAAACCTTCTTTTCTATAAAAAATCCAGAGCTAAATTTATTTCCAATACCCCGATTTTTACTGCGCTGAGATATATTACAGAGTTTAAAATGTACATACCGTTCATTCAGGATACAGTAAGATTTTTTAGCTGTCACTTAAAAGCCAGCTCAGGTTCTGCAAATGAAATTTTAAGAGGTAAGGAAGCTGATACATTAAGATATTATACTAATCAATTGCCTTCAAATAAATATTTTATACTCGGAGGTGATTTTAACTTTTATTCTGCTAATGAAGCAGGATATCAAAAACTAATAGCAATTACAACTGGTGAAGGCCAATTTTACGATCCCATTGGTAGCCTGATGCCCGGAACATGGAATAGTGTACCAGCGTATTCTTTCTATCACACTCAATCGCCAAGAGTCCGTTCATTTGGAGGCGGAGCAAACGGCGGAATGGATGACAGATTCGACCTCTTATTAAATTCAAAAGCAATGACGAATACGGCTAACAAAATTTATATGTCATACTCAAGAGCAAGATATTTTACTGTAGGAAATGACGGAAACCATTATAATGATTCACTAAATAAATTGCCAAATACAGCCGCTCCGGTTGAGGTGCTTAATGGTATTCACTACGCATCAGATCACTGCCCAATTATAGCAGTTTATATGATGAACGGAACAAGCAGTATTATAACGCAGACAACAGGTCTTCCGGATAATTTTAATTTATCACAGAATTATCCGAATCCGTTTAATCCAAATACGACTATAAGTTTTAATCTTCCGTCTGAAAATTTTGTATCATTGAAAATTTACGATTTAATGGGAAGGGAAGTTATGAATTTGGTCAGTGAGAAAAGGAACGCAGGATATTACTCTATTGATGTTAATGCTTCTGCTCTTGCCTCAGGTACGTATATTTACAGATTATCGGCAGGTGAGTTTTTGAGTGTTAAAAAAATGTTGCTGCTGAAATAAATTTTAGCAGACAAATAATTATCATTTTTGTGAGTTCGGAAAGTTAATCGGAATCCGAATAATCATATTCGCCCCTTTTCCTTTTTCGCTTTCGCAATCGATTGTACCGTGAAGCGCATCAATTAGTTTTTTAACTATTGATAGCCCCAGACCCGAAGAGTGCTCGCCTGCAGTGGGTCTTGCGCTAAGTTTTGAGTATTGTTTAAATAATTTTTCTTTATCTTCCGTTGAAAATCCGGGACCTTCATCTTTTACTTCAATCTTTAAGAAATTATTTTCTTTTGATAGGTTTATAAATATACTTTTTCCTTTTGGAGAAAACTTTATGGCATTCGAAATAAGATTATCCAGAATGTGTCTTAAAATTTCTTTATCCAAGAAAATTTTAGTTTCTTCCAGATCGTATTTTAATTTAATGGTTAGAGTTTTATTGATGGTTTGTATTGTGTAAAACTTAATCACATCATTAATCTCTTCAACAATATCATAGCTTACGGATTTTGGAATTATAGTCTGCGCCTGAGCGATAGCAGTATTATCAAGCAGCTTTGTAATCAGAGCAAGGGAAGTATCGGCAGACTCCTGAATTAGCTTCATAAAATCATTTTTATCTTCCTCGCTCAGCTCTCCGCCATTAATTAAATATTCAATCAACTGCTTAATATTCCCAACAGGGTTTTTAAGGTCGTGAACAATATTTCCAACGAAATCACTTCTCTGCTTTTCTTTTGTTTGTAGTATTTTAGTTATTTCTTGTAGTTCAGATTCGTATAGTTTGTTCAGTTCCAAATTATATTTCTCATTTCTGTAAGTTAATTCTTTTTTGAATTCATTTTCAGCCGATGTAAAATTTTCATGGCGGATTGTGCTTTCCAGTTCGCTGCATTTTTTATAGTATTCATTCGCTTTTTTAAAATTCTCTTTAGCTTCATACAACTCACCAAAATTTTTATATACGTATAATAAATTCGTTTTTGATTCGCCGCCTTGAGCAAGGTTTAAAGCAGTTAACAAATATTTTTTTGCCTCTTTAAAATTTTTATTTTCTTCTGAATCCTTTAAATAAATTTTCAAAAATGTTTTAGCAAGAAATACATTGCAAATAACAAGCCCGTTCTTATCGTTGAGGTGTATTAGGATTTCAATGGCTTTTTGAAAACTTTTAATCGCTTCTTCTAAATTATTATTTTCAAAATGTGTTTTACCGGTAAGATGCGTGCAGAAACCGATTCCCTGCAAATCGTCAAATAATTTTTTTAATTGAATGGCATCCTGCAAATGCTTTAGCGCTTCGGCATAATTTCTTAAATTGAAATTTATGAGCGAAATATTCTGAAGCACAGAAGATTTCAAATGGTTTAGATTTTTATTGTTAAAAATTGCTAATGCTCTTTCAAAATAATTTAAAGCTTCTTCATAATCCTGTTTGTATAAAAATATATTTCCGAGATTGTTGTAAGAGATTGCAGTTGTATCCTGATTGTTGAAATCGCCAAGCAGCTTATACAAATTTTTGTTGTATTCAATTGCCTGTTTCACAGAAGTAATATTGGCAGCGGAGGTGTATGTATCGGGTTCAGTATACTTATCGGATGAAGGGGAGTCAAAAAGAAGCTGAGTATAATACTCTGCTTCTTTATAATTCACAGATTGAAAGTGATCAAAAGCTAACTTTCTTAAATAAAAAGCATAGTCGCTTATACCGGAAAGTTCTCCCTTAGAGAGCTCCTCTATTTCGTTTAACGTATTTTCAAAGAGTTTTTGTGACTCCTCTGAGTTTTTTATCTGAAAAGTTTGCAACTTTTCGTACAGCTCTTTGATATGTTTTAAAATATCACTTGAAGATGTAGAGCCTAATGTCATAATTTGTTCAGCACAGGGGGATTTAAAATTATGGGGTTCGGTTGTTATGTAAAATTTTTACTACTAAAATTTAATTCGAAAAATGTATTACATGGGGATTTTTACAATCATGTTTGCGCCTTTACCTTTTTCGCTATCACATTCGATACTTCCTTTCAAAGAATCAGTCAGTTTCTTTACAATCGATAATCCAAGTCCGGATGAGTGCTCTCCAGCAGTTGGTCTTGCGCTTAGCTTCGAAAATTGCTTAAACAATTTTTTCCTGTCTTCTTCCGTAAATCCCGGTCCTTCATCTTTTACTTCAATTTTTAAATTATCATCAGTGCTCAGTAACTTTATTGTAATACTTTTATCTTCAGGTGAAAATTTTATTGCATTCGAGAACAGGTTATCTATTATCTGTACAATTGCATTTCTGTCCGTTTGTACAATATTTTGTATTAACCGATTTTCAAATCTTACTTCAATTCCTTTTTGCATCGTCTTCATTTTATAAAGACGCATTATCCTTTCAGTCTCAGCGGCAATATCAAAATCATTTATGTTCAGCGTTATCTTTCCCTGCTCGATTGCAGCGTAATCTAATAACTGCGTTACGAGCTCAAGCGAAGTATCGGCAGATTCTATTATATATCTTTTAAACTCTGTGATTTCATCTTTCGAGTAATTTCCTTCATCAATTAAAAATTCTGCAAGAAGTTTTATATTACCGATGGGATTTTTTAAATCGTGAACCACTACTCCAAAAAATTCATTCTTTTGTTTTACAATATCTTCTAACTTCGCCACAGTATCTGCAAGCTCAACATTTCTCAACTGATTTATTTCAGATGAGTGCTTTGCTTCTTTTACCTGCAATTCTTTTTCAAGCTTCTGCACTTCTTCGGAAACTTTCTCATTATACATTTCCTTTTCAACATCGTACAACTTTTTGTGAAACTCATACGCCTTATCTATATCACCGGATACTTCATAGAAGGAAGAGAAATTTTTATATATAAGCGATTGCGTAAATTTTGAGTTCGTTCTTTGTGCAACAAACAACGATTCAAGGAAATGTTTCTCTGCTTTGGCAAGCAGTGATTTATCTTTTTTACCTTCTGTTAAAAATTTATCTAAATAGGCTTTCCCGAGATGCATGTTCGAGTAAAAAATTCCGTTATTATCATCAAGCCGTTCCTGAATTTCCAGCGCCTCTGTATAGCACTTTAAAGCTTTATCAAATTCCAATGCATCCAGGTGAATATCGCCCATCAGGAATTTGCACACAGCCACTCCGAACGAATCGTTTATTTCCTGCTTCAGTGTCTCCGCTTCGGCAAGACGCTTTAAGGCCTCAGGATATTCTTTTTTGTGAATATATATCGATGCCATATTTTGCAGCACATTGGACTTGTTCATCTTCTGCTCCACCTGATTAAAATAATGCAGCGCTTTTTCATAGTAGGGAAATGCCTCATCAAATTTTTCCTGAAACAAAAAAATATTTCCGATATTATTATGCGTGCTGCCCATTCCCTCTATATTGTTTATCTCCTTAAAAATTTCCAGTGCATCGGTAGAGTATCTCATTGCCTGCCCGAACTCGCCCATATCTCCGTGTAAATTTCCAAACTGAAGCAGAGTATTCCCTTTTAATCTTTTATCATTATAAAACTCCGAAGCAGCATCAAGAAGCTTGGTGTAGTAAAGAGATTTTTCGTACTTAGAGGAAAAATAATGTATATTCGATAGGTGAGTTACAATAGTAACATAATTCAGTTTATATTCTTCATCATGCTTATCACAGTCCAGCTTATTAATGCGCTCAAGAAGATTTTCGAGGCGGTTTATTGCGCCAACGAAATCGGTCTGCTTCATACGCTCTGCCTGTTTTACACCATCACTTATATTATCAAGACTATCAGGTGATAAAACAGCACCGGTATCTCCGGACGCCGAGATATTTATTTGCTTCATTATTATACTTTTCCAAGGGAGTGCACAGGGCTTCGCCAATACATATTTTGCCCTATTTGGTATGAGTGCCACCCCTTATATGCAAGCTATATAAAATTATTTGTAAAAATTAGAGAAAAATTTTGTGTTAATAATTTGGTAACATTAGGTATTTACAATTTCCGTTTACGATTCTCCAATATTCCTACCTATACCTAGGGAACATCAGATTTCTTTTGATTAATATAATTTTTATTTTTGAAGAGTAATTATTAAAAGTAAATTCTCCCCTTGAGGGGAGTACGGCGAAGCCGGGGGGTGTCCGCGAACCAAATATTTCATTCAAAGCATATCAGAAAAGGTTTCCGCTCTGCAAACAGGAGTTAAAGGAGAATTAACTAATATAAACTCTTCAGAAAGTACACAAAGGAAAGGAAAGGAAAGCAGGGGGGAATGAAAATCATTTCCGTTACCATACTCTGCATATCGAATGGGATAAGAGACAACCACCCCACCCCGGATTTTTTGGAAAAAATTTAAAACTGCCAATAACCCTACTTCCCACATTTTGCCCCGACTTAGCTGGGCCTCGTTGGGAAGGTATTTTAAAAATGTCTTTCTACATTGATTTTCCAACTCGTCTAAAATATTTTGCATATAAATATCTACCATATCCCATAGGATTGCAGAGATGCTAAGCCGGAACCTAAAACGTTCTACATTGTTTCTCTTGCGCCATCAAAATATTTTGCAAACAAACTAAACAAAATTTCCCATGAAATTACTAATTGTAGTATTCCTATTTCTTGCATTATCAATAAGCGTAAAAGCGCAGGACGATATTTTATCAAAAACAAAGTGGGGAATGTCAGGCGATGAGTTGATGTCCACATTCAAAGGAGATGGAATCGCCTCGTATACCTATTCCGATAACGATGATAACAACAGCGATGATAACGATAATGATAACGACAATGATAATAACAGAAGCGGTTATAGAATCTCTAATTACAAAATGGATGGCAATAGTTACTCCGTAAGATTTTCAATGAACCACGGTAAATTAAAAGAAATAAGATTCTCACTTAATAAGACAGATAAAGCATCAGACATCTATGAAGGCTGGAAGAAAACTTTCAATAGTAAGTACGGCAGCACAGTGCATGACCACGATTTCTCAGGTTACGGCAGAACAGAAAACGAGCGCGCATGGGAAGGCTCGGGCATTCATGTTGAGCTTCATTATTTCTCATCAGGCTCAAATGGTAAAGTAGATATAACGTATAACAGGAATTAAGTTGGATGAAATATATTTCACAAGCAAAATTTGCTCTATTGAATGACGACTGAATCTATATCAACCATTATTCTCATTTTACTTGTATTCAGTAAAGTTCCTTTTTATTTAGGACTTCTTGTATTCAAATTAATAAGGGGGTGGGATTATAAATATACGCCACCGGAACACAGGTATAGAGGCTTCTGGGGAAACGAATTATTTGCAACAGGAATAATTATAATAATTGTTCTTTTTTATATTTGGATGCTCGTATATAAATTTTTAAAATAAGATATAAGAAATATATAATTCTCTTTTCGCTAGTGTATGACTCATTTAATATTTGGTTACTACGGCCGAAGCTCAACAGCAATATTTGGATTGGCTGCGTATATAATTTACATTTTAATTCGATACATTATTTATTTTTATAAGAAGTATATGGATGGAGATGATGAGCAGGAGAGCCCTGATGTATCAGGCTTATTGAAAATATTAGGGTTTATAACCGGCTCAGTTGTATGCTACTACATCTTATGGTTTTTATTTGGTAAGTAAATTTTCTGCCCATTACTACTAATAGGGAACTATAGTTTTGAACTGAAAAAGAATTGAAGTATATTTGAAGTGAGATAGGGAAGTAATCTACTTTACATAATAACCCGACCAAAATCCGACCTATTTTGTTGGGAAAAATTGACCTGACAGGTTTTCAATCCTGTCAGGTCGGAGGCCCATAAATAAAATCCGACCATTTTCCGACCATTTACAAATCGTGAAATCGTGAAATAGCGAGTTTAGAAAACCCGACCAAAATCCGACCAAGAATAGTTTAGTGAAATTTTGTGAGTTTAGTGTTTTGGTGGGAACAGTACGAATAAAACCCGACCGTTTTCCGACCTGTTTTGGAGTGGTGAAATAGTTAAATAGTGAGATGGTAAAATTGAGCTGAAATTAAAGAATCCGTCAAAAATTCATCATTAATTTGAAATTTGAAAAGAAAGAAATCCGACCATTTTCTGACAACTTGTAATTCGTAACTTGTAATTCGTAACTTGTAATTGAAATGAAAACCCGACCATTTCCCGTCCAAATCTGAAATCTGACTTCTGATATCAGATTACATTCTTTCGGGAGCCGTTATTCCTATGATTTGAAAGCCGTTTTGAAGTATCTGCTTAGCTGCCAGGCATATCTTTAAACGCGCTATTGATAGGTCACGATTCTCAGCGTCAAGTACACGATTATTATGGTAGAATCTATGGAAGCGCTCAGCTACAACATTTAGATATAGAATTAGCTTATGTGGTTCGTATGAAGCAGCGGATGAACTAACTTCTTCTGGGAATTTTGCAAGAATTTTCAGCAATCCAAGCTCTTCTTCTGCTTTAATTAAGCTGCTATTGAAGTCAGCTTCGGACTTGAAATCAAAGCCCGGGAAGTTCTCTTCTGCATTGCGAAGGATGCCGCAAATCCGCGCATGAGCATATTGAAGATAGTAAACGGGGTTCTTATCCGAGTGCTCTTTGGCAAGTTCGATATCAAAATCCAGGTGCGTATTTGCTCCGCGCATAACAAAGAAAAACTGCACAGCATCGGCGCCAATCTCTTCGATAAGTCCGTCAAGAGGGTATGCTTTATCACTTCTCTTGCTCATTTTTACACTTTCTGTGCCTTCTTTGAAGGTAACCATCTGGTGAATAATGACCTTTATTTTATCCGTATTGAAGCCAAGCATCTTAACGCCGTATAGAACCTCTTTATAAGTATCACCGTGATCTGAACCGAAGATGTCTATTATAAGGTCGTACCCGCGTTCAATTTTATTGATGTGGTAAGCCATATCCGGCAGGCGGTAGGTCGGTTCGCCTGTGCTTTTACGGATTACTTTATCTTTTTCAAAACCCAATTTTTCATCCATTTTTAGCCATAATGCTCCATCTTTTTCGTATGCAAGTCCGCGCTTAACGAAGTCATCAATTACTTCATTAATTTTGCCGTCTGTGTATAGCTGTGACTCATTTGAGAAAATATCGTGATGTATTCCGAGCTTGTTTAAAGTGCCCCGAATTGTTTTAAAATTGTAGTTCTCGCCTGCTTTTGTAAATAAAGTTAGGTCAGTTGAGTTCTTTAGAGAGTTCTTGCGTTCATCGTAAATAATCTGAGCAATTTGCTTGATATAATCACCAACATACCCGTCCTCAGGAAAAGGGAAGTTCGGGTCAATAATCTGCATATAACGTGCATAAACTGACTTTCCGAGGTTCTCCATTTGGTTTCCGGCATCGTTATAATAGTACTCGCGGGTAACATCGTAGCCAACCCATTCGAGTAATGTGGCAAGTGATTTTCCAAGGCAGACCTGCCGTCCGTGGCCTAAGTGTAGCGGACCTGTGGGATTTGCAGATACCCATTCTAAGTTGGCTTTTTTACCGATAAAGTCGTCTGATTTACCGTATTTATTTTTTAAAGTAAGTATATTAAGGAATTGAGTTATATAGTATTTATCTGATATGAAAATATTAATAAATCCCGCTCCGGCTATCTCGACTTTTGAGATAATGTCGGGATTGAATTCAAGTTTATCTATAATGCTTTGCGCAATATCTCGCGGTTTTTGCTTGAGTTCTTTGGCAAGAGTCATAGCAACATTAGAGGTAACATCGCCATGTTTTTCATCTTTAGGAGCATCGAAGAATAGCTCCTTTTCAGGGAAATCAAGCTTCTTTAAAGCATCGTTGACTAGGGAATGTAAGTATGTTTTTATCACAGAATGTTTATAATGTTAAGTATTGTAGTATATAGATTTTTATAGTATTTATATTCTTACGAATAACTATCAACTGGCAACGAGCAACTATTTTATCCAGCCTTGCTCTTTGTACCAGTCAATTGTTTTTTTGAAGGCTGATTCAAGTGTGTACTTAGGCTTGAAGCCAAGCTCATTCCTTATTTTATCAGTTGATGTAACCCAACGCACCTGGGTAATATCTTTGCATTTCTCAATGTTCAGAGTTGCAGGCTTGCTTGAAAATCCTGCAAAGAATTGTGCGATAGCACCGATTCCAAATACAAGGAAATGGGGGATTGCAATTTTGAATGCCTTCTTGCCTAGAAGTTTACCCGTTATTTCACCGATTTGTTTCCAGTTATATGCTTCGGCAAATCCTACGAAATATTTCTGTCCGTTCGCTTCTTCTTTTTCCCCTGCGAGAATGATAGCATCAACTAAGTCTTCGACGTACACAAGAGTAAGGTATTTCTCTTTTAATCCGATTACACTGTTAAGTCCTTTTGCGAAAGTCTGGAAATAAACGAATACCTCTGTATCACGCGGTCCGAAAACAGCGGGAGGTCTTACAATTGTTACGTTCAT
>JBBRQV010000039.1:0-21614 GCA_038225955.1 Ignavibacteria bacterium
GGTGATATTGATTTGTTTATTGGAAGCGGTCCCGCTACAGGTACTCCTGCAAGAGATTACAATTATAAAAATTTACTTAAAGAAACCGGAAACCCTTATCTGCAAAGAATTGACACGTCTATTATAGGAACTGATCCGGTTGACGGACAGGTATGGAATTTTATTGATTACGATAATGATGGCGACCTAGATGCCTTTCTTACAAATTATTCATTCAAAAATAATTTATATAGAAACGAAGGCAACGGATACTATGTGAAAATGACAGAAGCGCAGGTTGGAAATATTGTTAATGCCGGTGCGAATAATTTAACAAATCTTTGGGGTGATTTTAATAATGATGGTTACATAGATTGCTTTGTTACAAAGGATGGAAATAACTCAAATAAATTTTATCTTAATAACGGTAACGGAACATTTACAAGTCTCGATACAATTTCAATTTGCCAGGGTGGCGGACCGCATTTCGGTGCAGCGGCAGGAGATTATAACAAAGACGGAAAATTAGATATTTTTGTTACTGGCACTACATCGGTAAAAGGCTTATACATGAATATATTTCAAAACAATAATAAATGGGTAAATATAAACTGTACAGGTACAACTTCAAACCGCTCTGCATTAGGAACAAGAGTAAAAGCAAAAGCAACTTATAATGGAATTTCCCAATGGCAAACAAGAGAAATAAATGCTGCGAATAGTTTTAATTCGATGAATGCACTGAACGTTCACTTTGGATTTGGTAACGCTTCACAGATTGATTCTCTTGTAGTTTTCTGGCCAAGCGGATTGAAGCAGACATTTACCAATGTAAGTTTAAACAGTTTTTATAATCTAACAGAAGGAAACTCGTTAACATCTGATGTTAAAACAATTTCGAATGAAGTTCCTAATTCAGTTTCTTTAAAACAGAATTACCCTAACCCGTTTAACCCGAGTACAAAAATTCAGTTTACAATTAATAAAGCTTCTGATGTTTCGTTGAAAGTTTTTGATATAAATGGAAGGGAAGTAACTGATTTGGTGAAAGCAAATTACATCCCGGGTACATACGAGATTGAATTTGATGCAAATAAATATTCTTTATCGAGCGGAATTTATTTCTACACATTGTCAACAAACGGATACTCTGAAACAAGAAAATTAAACTTAATAAAATGAGGCACGAATATTTTATTTTTCTTTCCACCCTCGTGATTTTATTTGCAAATATAAGTTTAGCTCAGACTTCAGTTGATATGGAATTTAAGAAAAAAGCAAACGAATATTTTATAAATTCAGATTGGGATAAGTCAATTGAGATGTATTCAAAGATTGTCTCTGTTGAGGAAAAAAACCTTAATGCATGGGCAAGATTGAGCACAGCTTACATTAATAAGAAAGATTTCGATAAGGCATTTGATATTTTACAGACTGCTATATCAAAGGGAGACCATCCGACTAACTGGTATAATCTATCCTGTATGTATGCAAAGAAAAATATGAAAGAAAAGTCTTTGGATGCGCTGCGACAAGCAATTAAATCCGGATATGCTGCATCTGAAAATACTCTGAAGGATGAGGACTTCACCTCAATGAAAAATGATAAAGATTTTCTTACTGTAATTGATGAGATGAAACAGCTGGAGTTTCCGTGTCAATATAACGATAGATTAAAAGAATTTGAATTCTGGATTGGAGAGTGGAATGTTTTCACAACTCAATTTGGAAATAAAGCAGGCGAAAGTAAAATTGAAAGAATATTAAATGACTGTGTTATCCTTGAAAACTGGACTAATACAGGAGGAAGGAAGGGCAAAAGTTTTAACGTGATTAACAGTAATACAGGTGACTGGGAGCAGACATGGGTAGACGATTTCGGAAGTACTACAGAGTACAAAAAAGGGAAATTAAAAGATAATGCTCTATCGTTTATTGCAGAAGGTAAAGATCAGAAAAACAATTTGCAGTATCAAAGACTAACTTTTTTTAAAAATGATGATGGGACAGTAAGACAATTGGGGGAAGCATCAAGCGATGGTGTAACCTGGGCAACAACTTACGACCTATTATATAAAAAGAAAAATTAAACAACCCGGCAAGGTTAAGTTCAGTTCTTAAATCCTTTGCGATTTCTATATTGCAGGATGTGTGGAAGATACGGACAAATCTGGACTAAAGAGCAGCTCCAAATGATGTTTCTAAGGAAAACTAATTTGGAGATTGTGGACTCTACTAAAGGCATAGATGTTAAGGCAGAAAATATCAGTCCGATGGATGATATTTTAGTTGTAATAAATAAAGATGATGACTTTAAAATGGAAGTAATGCGATGGGGATTTAAGCTGAAAAATTTTCCTGCTCCTATGTTTAATTCAAGGATTGAAGAAGTTTTAAATGGTAAAGCAGCTGATTACTGGCAATCGTTACTTGCGGTAAATCCCTGCCTGATACCTATGAATCAATACTACGAGTGGAAGGAACTTGATGAAACAATTCTGAGCAAAACAGGAAAGCCCACCAAGAAAAAAAAGAAGCAGACGTATAAATTTACAATTGATGAAGAGCTCTTTTTTGCAGCCGGGTATTATAGAATTGAAAAGGAAGGCGATAAGGAAATTAAAGCCTGCACAATGCTGACAACAGTCGGTAATAATAAGACCAGAATTATTCACATCAAAGACCGCATGCCTATTCTTTTAACAGGGCAAAATGCAGTTTCATTTCTTACCGGAAGCCTTGAGGAGAAATTTTCTCTTTGCTTTCCTTATCCTGACGATTTAATGAATTCTGAACCTACTAATTTATAGCTTTATTTACAAAATAACAGCTAAAATATATAAATTCCTAAAATTTCTGGTTTTCTCTCGATAATTAGCATTGAAGCTATTATTAAAATTGAGTATATTACTAAACATCGCGGGATGGAGCAGTTGGTAGCTCGTCGGGCTCATAACCCGAAGGCCGCAGGTTCAAGTCCTGCTCCCGCTACAAAAGCAAAAGGGATTCAATGAAAGTTGAATCCCTTTTTGTTTTCTAATAAAATTTTGTAGAAAAAACGGGCTTTCACCCGTTTCAATCGTTAATTACTATTTATTTATAAATTACCCGCCGTAAACTTTCCTATACGCCCATTCCCCGACAATAAAATACTTATTAATCTCACCATTATACGCCTTAATACCCATGTAAACGGCATAACCTATTGCCAGTAAAATGCTGCCAAACAAGCCGAGGTAAAAAATACCCATTCCGGCAAAAAATCCCGCTCCTGGATTATGTGACGACATATGAGAAAAAACGCCTGTAAGCACCATAACAATCAGTAAAAAAATAACGAGGACAAATATAATAGCAAAATACATCAGGTGAAAAAATATCGATTGCAGCGCGGCAAATGCAACAAACTTAGATTTATCCTTCTGCACAAAATACAAAACGATGGGAAGAATTATTCCTCCGAGAAATATTGAAAAATGTGAGAGCATCGCTAAGAGCTTTTCGTCACTTGTTAGCGCCACTGCCACCGGCTGGGTTTGAGTTTCTTGTATATTATTATCCATAGTTTAAATTTAACAGAAAAATACTATTTTAAAAACATAAAACTAAAATCCTTCCTAATGAAAAAGTTAATACTATTAGTTTTAGGGGTAATCTTATTACCCTGCTCTTTTTGTTATTCACAATATACGGTTCAAAATGTTTTTAGTTCTACAACGTTTGTCAATCCGCTTGAAGCTGCAACACCACCCGACGGAACTGACCGGCTTTTTATTGTAGGGCAAAGGGGCGTAATTAAAATTGTCTATCCTTCATCTCCTTCAACTCCGGGAAAAACTTTTCTTGATATATCCGATAAGGTAGTTCCTACGACGCTTGAACCCGGACTTCTGGGACTTGCTTTTCATCCTAACTACGCAAGCAACGGATATTTCTATGTTTACTATAATCCGGTTAGCAGCAATACGACTGAGATAATTGCACGGTATCAGGTAAGCCCCACTAATCCTGATTCTGCAGTGAAATCATCTGAGTTTATTATTATACAAAATACAATGTCGGCATCTTCTCACTATGGAGGCAAGATCGCCTTTGGCAAAGATAATTTTTTATATATCGGATGGGGTATGGGTACAGGACAAAATGACCCGCCGAACAATGCGCAGAATTTATCTCTGCTGCTTGGAAAAATTTTAAGGATTAATGTTGATATTCCTTCAGGTGGTTTGAACTATTCCATTCCACCGACAAATCCTTTTGTTGACAGCACAGGAACACAGCGAAAAGAAATTTACGCATGGGGATTTCGCAATCCGTGGAAATTTAATTTTGATTCAACAGGAAGGATGTGGTGCGCCGATGTCGGGCAGAACTCCTATGAAGAAATTGATATTGTTGAGCGCGGGAAAAATTACGGATGGAGAATAATGGAAGGTAATCATTGCTTCAACCCAAACCCCTGTGATACAACAGGACTTGTAAAACCAATTTTTGAATATCCTCATACTGATGGACTTTCGATTAACGGAGGGTATGTAAGCTATGGAAATTCTTTGCCGCAGCTGAAAGGTAAATACATTTACGGAGACTGGAGTTCAAAAAAAATATGGGCTCTTACCTATGACGGTATAGCTCCCACAACAAGTGTAGTGCTTACTACGGCTCCCTCAAATATTGCCTCGTTCGGCATGGATAAAAATAAATATATTTATGTTCTTTGTACGGGTGATAGTAAAATCTATAAGCTTATTGATAACACTGTGAGCGCAGAGCCGTATGAAACAAATGTACCCTCTGAATTTTTATTGAAGCAAAATTATCCGAATCCTTTTAATCCTGTTACATATATACAGTTCAATCTTGCTGAAAATTCTCAAGTTAAACTTGAAGTGTTTAATCTTGAAGGAAAGCGTATGGGAATTATTTTAAATGAAAATAAAAATGCCGGAGAATATGGTGTGAGGTTTGATGCTGGAAATTATCCGAGCGGAGTTTATTATTATAAAATTACTGCGCAAGGTGTTTCAGGAAATAATAATTATGTTTCTACGAAGAAGATGATACTTTTAAAATAGAATTAAATTATTAATAGTCCACTCAATTCATTTTTCATTTGAGCCGGTGACTTAACGTTTATGGTTTTTATACCAAGCCTTTTTGCCGGCTCAATATTTTCTCCCTTATCGTCAAGAAAAATTACTTCTTCAGGTTTTAATTTTAAATAATCTAAGACAATTCTATAAGGTTCTTCTTCCGGTTTTCTTGTATTAATTTCATGTGAGGAGAATATTTTTTCAAACTCGCCCATCGTATCTTTATATTTCAAGCGCCACACTCTTTTGTGAATTATATTTGTATTTGAGAGTGCAATTATCCTGTAATTTTTCTTTAGTTCTTTTAATAAAGAGTTAATCCCTTTAGTTTCATCTAGATAAAGATTTGATAGACCTTTATCAAAATCTTCCTCGGATAAATTCATCTGCAAGGCTTTCTCTGTTATGTTTCTGTATTCTTCCTCTGAAATATCGCCGCGTTCTAGCTTATCGAAATTTTTATCCTGCTCACAATATTTTTTTATTTTTGATATTGATACGCCTGAATGCTCGGACCAGTATTTATAAATCAGTTCAAAGTCCACATTGAATACAACGTTTCCTAAATCAAATATTAATGCTTTGTAACTATACAATATTGGACTATATTAATTCATCATTTAATTCATCCAAAGTATTATTTATTGTATCGTCTGCTTTAAAATAATATTCGGTTATTTCTCGAAATAATGAACCTAGCTTGTGAAATTGTTCCCCCATACTAAATGAGTTGTGAAAGATTTTGTCACCTTTTAAATTGTAAATCCTTAAATAATAAATGGTTCCTGATGAATCTTCACCTTTTCCTACTATTATAATGCTGGATAGTAATGATACCTGAAATTCATCGTCCACACCTGAGGAGTCCCATTTCAATTCTCTTGCTTCGGTTTTTTTTAAAAGTTGATCTATTATTTTATAAATTTTTGAAATTTCCATATTATTTTATTTGTGTTTTCTTCTCTAAACTATTTAAGAATTCGTGAAAGTTTTGGAGATTTTTTAAAACCTTCTGCTTATTTATATTTTTTTTACTTTTATTAAAAATTATTAGATCCAATTCAATTAGTACCAGAGTTTTAAGATTATTTAGTTCATCAGTGAATTCAATCTCATCCAATTCAATCAAGGATATTTTATCAATTAAATCTTTTTTGTAGTAAAAAAGTTCTGAATTTTTTTCTTCCATTACAAAATTTTCTATGGTATTAATTAATGTGATTGCCTTACCTATATTTGATAGTGAATAAGATTTTTTGATTTTTTTTAGTGTTTCATCAATTTCTTCTTTAACTTTTTCAGAGGTATTTCTCAGATGCTTGATTTGAAAATATGCAATTAATAATCCAAAAATTGAAGCAATAGTTCCTAAAACGCCAATAATATTTATAAAGTTAGTTTGTTCTTTCGGAATAAAAATTAACAATAATACAAATACAATTATTGATAAAATTAATAATCTTAAACTTAATCTATTTGTTGAATCCATACTTAAAATTAATTATTATTGTATGAATTATCCATAAACAATTTGATGGTTTAATATGGCACGCCATCGGCGGCAGGTGGTTTTGTTTTTCCGATCAATCCTACCAATACTAAAATAGTAATTAAGTAGGGGAGCATCTGAATTATCTGTGATGGTATCGGCGTTCCCGATATCTGAATTGAAATCTGCAGCGCCTCAAAGAAGGCAAAAATTAATGATGCAAAGAAAATATTTATAGGTTTCCATTTACCGATTATCATAGCAGCAAGCGCAATGTATCCGCGTCCTGCAATCATTCCGTCGCTGAAAGATTTCTGCTCCGATGCCAGCCAGATTCCTGCAAGTGATGCAAGAAATCCGCTGATAAGTATTCCGTAAATTTTGTAGTGATGTACTTTTATTCCGAGTGATTCAGCTGCCTCGGGATTTTCTCCCACGCTTCTTAATCTAAGTCCGAAAGTAGTTTTGAATAAAACAAAGTTTGAAATAAAAATCAAAATGATTGCAAATAAAACTATGTAATCTGAAAGTATATCACCGATGACAGGAATTTTTGCTATGAATTCGTTATCCTGTATTCCTTCAAATCTTTCTGTGTTACTCGAGCTGTGAAAAATTATCATCATTAAAAACTTCGTTAAGCCCGCTATAAGAATATTAAAGCCTACACCTGTTACAATCTGATTTATTTTTAATTTTACTGTGAATAAAGAGTATAGAAGAGCAAATACTAAATTAATTACTATTGCCAGAAAAACTGATAGCCAGGTATTATGAGTAATGATGCTGAACATTGCAAATGAGAACGCAGATAAAATCATGAAGCCTTCGATGGCAATATTTATTACGCCGCCCCGCTCAGAAAAATTTGCAGCAGATGCCCCAAGATAATACGGAGTCATCAGTCTGAAAACCTGAGTAAGAAATGCAACAGTTAATATTGTTTTAAAAAGCTCCACTATTTTTTAATTATCTCTTTAGATTAAATTTTTTATCTACAATTGTATTGATAGAAAGAATCGTAAGTATAATTACTCCCTGGACAACTAATACAATTTCCTTAGGTACCATCTCGTTTACGGCAAGTCCACCGGAATCAAGTACTCCGAATAATATCGCAGAGAAAATAATTCCTATCGGATTATTTCTTGCAAGCAGCGCAACTGCAATCGCTGTAAAGCCCACGTTGTTTGAAAATCCATATTCGTAAAATCCTTTGTAACCCATAATAAAATTTAACCCTACTAAACTTGTAATTCCCGCGCCAATCATAAAAGTAAGAAGAACAATTCTATCGGGAGAAATACCAATGTACTTTGAAGCAGACGGGTTAAAACCGACTGCACGAATTTCATATCCAAACTTTGTTTTGTAAATCACGATGTAAGAAATAAATGCAAGCAGCAGTGCTATCACGAAACAAATATTAAGAGATGATCCCTGGAAGAAAGAAAACATAGTAGAAAATTTCAAGAGCATCATATTCTCCGGAATTTTCTCTGTATGCATTGTAGATTTTGCTGCGAAGAAATCAACCAGAAAATAATTTATAAGTGCCATAATAATGAAGTTCATCATTATAGTAGTAATAACTTCGCTTACACTTTTTTTGATTTTTATGAGAGCAGGAATTAAACCAAAGAATGCGCTTACACCGAATGAAACTATCACGCAAATAACTATACTAATGTACCAGGGAAACGCTTCTAACTTTAAAGCTACGAGCCCCATTGTAAATGCTCCCGCATTTAGCTGCCCCTCTGCGCCGATATTGAAAATTGCAGCATGAAAACAAAAAGCGAGTCCGCACCCGCAGATAATCAAAGGAGTAGCTTTGAAAAGAGTTTGCCCTATTCCGTATCCGCTTAAAAAAACTTCAGAGAACATCGTACCGAAAATAGGAAATGGATTTTTGCCAATGCATAAAATCAAAATTACTGTTATTGCAAATGTAGTAAGTAACGATAAAGATATCGAAATAATGTTTGCCTGGGTTTGTATACTGAATCTTTTTAGCGTTAATCCACTCATCAATGAATACCTATCATTAATTTCCCGATTTCCTCTACTAAATTATTTTTATTCTCTGTAACTAATTCACTTTCAGTAAAAGTATTTATAAGCCTGCCTTTATGCATTACGCTAAGCCTGTCCGATAATTTTAAAAGCTCATCTAAATCTGATGAGATAAGTAAAATCGCTTTGCCGCCATTGCGTAAGCTCACAATTTCCGAGTGTATAAATGCCATTGCGTTTATATCCACCCCTCTTGTCGGATGATAAAAAATCATTGTGTTTTGCTGCATCTCAATCTCGCGCGCAATTATTGCCTTCTGCTGATTACCACCTGAAAGTGAACCGAGCGGAGTTTCAGCTGACGGAGCTCGGACATCATATTTCTTCATTATATACTGTGATGTTGAATCAACCATATACTTGGAAATAAATCCAGTATTTTTTTTCTTGAGTAAAATATTTTCACCTATGGTAAACTCCTTTATCATTCCGCGCTTATATCTGTCATCAGGTACAATTGAAACTCTTTCGTCCTTCATCATCACTGAGCCAGAAAAACTTTTTTCAAATTGAAGAATTACATCTACTAGCTCCTGCTGACCGTTTCCCTCAACTCCGCAGATGCCATGTATTTCATATCTTTTTATATCGAATGAAATATCGTCAAGAACTTTTACTTTATTTTTAATTAGAGTTACATCCTTAAGTTCGATGAAATATTTTCTGTTATCTTCGTTTGGATGTGATTTGGCAGGGCATTCAGTTATTTCAACATTACCGATAATCTCATTACCTAATCGCTGCACATCAATATTTTCTTTTGAGGTTTCGTATACAAGCTGACCTTTTCTTAGTATGGAAACTTTATCTGCAAGTTCTTTTACTTCGTTTAATTTATGGGTGATGAAAATAATTGTTTTACCGTCTGCTTTAAATTTTTCAATAATTTTGAAAAATTCTTTCACTTCAACAGGGGAGAGTACTGCAGTGGGTTCGTCGAAAATTAGAATCTCAGAATTTCTGTAAAGAAGTTTTAATAACTCTACTTTTTGTTCCTGGCTAATACTTATATCGCAAATCTTTTTATTAATATCTAAGCCTAAATTATATTGCTCTATAATTTCATTCAGACGTGCTTTTATTTTTTTATAATCAAGTTTTCCGAATGAACTTAACTCATTACCGAGTACAACATTTTCCCAGATAGTAAAATCGTCTATGAGCATAAAGTGCTGATAGAGCATTCCGATTTTTTCATCTATAGCATCAAGAGGCGATTTAAATTTTACCTCTTTCCCTCTGATTTTTATTGTGCCTTCATCCTGATGATAACTACCGAATAAAATTTTCATAAGCGTGGATTTCCCCGCGCCGTTCTCACCCAATAAACAATGAACAGTATTCTCTTCTACTGCAAATGTAACCTTATCGTTTACCGTAAGCTGTCCGAAACTTTTTGTAATATTATTAAACTCTACTGCGTTCAAATAAAATGCTTATCCTCTTGGATGAAAAGTTTTATGTACTTCAATTAAATAATCTCTGTTTGTATGGGTATAAATTTGTGTTGTTGCAATATCTGAATGCCCAAGCATCTCCTGAATAATTCTTATATCTGCGCCTCCCTGCAATAGATGCGTTGCAAACGAATGCCTTAACGTATGAGGGTGTACATCTTTTTCTATCTGTGCTTCACGTGAATATCTTTTTACTATGTCATAAATTCCCATACGGGATAACTTCTTTCCTCTGAAATTCAGAAATAAAAAATTTTCTGAGTGTGAATTTTTTAATGCTGCTCTGCTTTCATTGACATACTGCTCAATAAACTTTAAACCAATCTTTCCAATCGGTACGATTCTTTCCTTACTTCCTTTTCCGAAAACCCGTATAAATTCGTCTTTAAAAAAAACATTTGAAACAGTTAAATTTATCGCCTCACTTACACGTAAACCCGAGCCGTACATTGTTTCAAGCACTGCCTTATCCCTCAAGCCAAGCTTATTGGATAAATCAGGTTTGCTTAACATAGAGTCCACTTCTTCAATAGAAAGATATTCAGGGATTATTCTTGCAATCTTAGGTGAATCAATATTCTCTACAGGATTGTTATCAATTCTCTTTTCCGCTTCTAAAAATTTAAAGAACGAACGGAATGTCGAAAGATACCTGCTCATTGTTCGTATTGCAAATTTTTCTTCAGAATTCTCTCCCGATGAATTTGCAAATTTGAAGAAATCTATTAAGTCATCTTCGCGTATTTTTTTAGTATGCTCAAGAAGTTTTACATTTATTAAGTAATCGAACAATTTTTCTAAATCTAATTTGTACGATTTAATTGTATTCTCAGATAAAGATTTTTCGTGCTTAAGATAGTTGATAAATAATTTTCGTGATAAGTCGAAGTCTTGAGTCATTTATATTATATATACACTAATAAACTTTTGATTTGAATTCCAATATCTTCTGCTCAGGATATTTTATTCTGTGATGGTGTATTCCGACTAGAATTTTTATAAAGGCACCTTTTATCTTAGTCAAATCCTTGAGTGTTAGTTCACATTCATCAAGCTCGCCTTCCATAAATCGCGCTTTGATAACGTCATCAATTCTGTTTTCAATTTTTTGCGGAGTCGGGTCTTCAATAGCCCGAGTACTTGCCTCGATTGCATCTGCAAGCATTACAATTCCTGTCTCCTTAGTCTGTGGTTTCGGTCCCGGATATCTATAGATATAATCTGAAATTTCCTCTGACTTTGCTATGAACTTTGCCTTATTGAAAAAATATGAAACTAAAGTTGTGCCGTGATGCATAGGGATGAAATCTACTATCTCCTGTGGTAGATTGTATTTCTTTGCTAACTCAATCCCATCCTTGACATGGGAAATAATTAATTTTGTGCTTATGTTCGGATTTAAATTTTCATGCTTATTATTGTGGTCAAGCTGATTCTCAATAAAGTATTGTGGCTTTAAAGTTTTTCCTATATCATGATAGTAGCAACCTACTCTAGCAAGAGTTGTATTTGCGCCGATTCCCTCCGCAGCAGCTTCAGATAAATTACCCATTACAATGCTATGATGAAACGTGCCGGGAGCTTTAGAAGATAATTCCTTTAGTAAAGGATGATTAAAATCAGACAGCTCTAATAAGGTTAAATCAGTTGTGATTTTAAAAGTGCGCTCGTAGAAAATCAAAAGACCGTATGCAATGATAGGGGAGAGCATTGAGTTTATCCCACCGAATAAAATCTGTAATAAAATTTTTGCCGGCTCTTCGGTTTTATCTAATCCTACTGCTAAAATTGAAATCGAATATCCAATGAGCATAAAATAAAACGAACGGAAAATCTGAGACCTGTTCTTTATATCCTGCACACTAAAGATTGCAAGTACACATCCGCAGAACGATACAAATGCAATCGTATAATCACCGCCGCGTATGGATGCAACAAGGAAGCAGTTTATTATCGTCATGTAGAACGATAAACGTGAATCAAATAAAATTGTAAATAGTATCGAAGATACTGAAATGAAGATAAGATACTCTACAGGAGCATTTACAACTATCTTTAAACTGATAAATGCTACAAAGCAGACTAAAAGTATTAGTGAAGAAATTAAAATCAGTTTGTAATTATCATCATATAAATTTCTTCTTATGTAATAGAGAAAGAATGCAGTAAGCATTGCAAGGATAAGAACTGTAAGCACTTTACCTATGTACTGAACGAAGTAATCTTCCACACCAATTTTTTCTAACCTGACTTTTTTATACGAATCTAATTTTAACTTTGTGGATTTATTTATTGGGTCATGCTTGCTTACGATTCTTTCGTTTCCTTTTACGATACCGATGGTACTGGGAATTTTTTCTATTTTATTCTGTATCTCTAAATCCGTAAGCTCTTTGTTGTAAATCAAATTTTCCCTTGCAAAGGCGAACATTATTTTTTTTGCAATGGTGATATAAGTAGAATCTTTCACTGCATTTTTCACTCTGTCTGCCATCATATTCATCAGTTCGTTTTTATCGATTACAGCTGATTTATCTTCCGATATCTGGACTTTTACGTTTTCTCTTTTGATAGAAAGCTTAGATGCCTTGAGAGAATCTTTGCTGATATTTATTACATAGTTATAATAATTTTCCTGAGCGGAGTTTTCTATTACATTTTTAAATTCAGCGAATGAAATTGTTGTATTGGCATTTTCTTTTTCATAGAGAAGATATAGCCATGTAATATCTTCAGAGGAAAGAACCGGGCTTAAGGCAGAAATTTGTTTTTCCAGCTTGGAGGATTTTAATCCGCCCTGATTATTTTTTTCAAGCTCGTTTGCATCTCTTAATACTCTGCCAAGATTTTGAAAAAATATTTCAAGGCTATCTGATGTAGAAATATTCTTATTGGGTACTTCATCGAAAACAAGGTTTACACTTTGACGTGCCTCAAGTTTTTCTTTTTCGTAATCGGCATCATCTTTATAGATAGGGAACGAGAACGGAGCGATTAAATCTTCCTTTGACCATATTGTACCAACTTCATATTCTGTGTCAATATTTTTATAGCTCGGCAGCATCAGTGAAATGATAATAATCGTGAGGATGCCTATGGCAAGCTTTGCAGTTCTGCTTGTCTTAAAGTTAAAGCCTTCCGGAAGATGGAAAAATTTATTTCTGTTTTCGTTTGACATCAAATAAAAAAGGAGTATTTCAACTAAAAGAAATACTCCTTGAAAATTATATCATTTTTAAACTTATAACAATTCTTTACAAAAGGCGAATTACAATTCGTATTTTGTCGAATAAGTGACTTTTTTATCTACTATAAAGCTTGTAAAAAGCTGGTCAGTTAGCGCAGTAACTTCGTCATTCTCGTTGTCGTCAATCGATTCAAACTCAATTTCAGATTCGCATAAGTAAATCTCACTGAAGCTATTAGAGCCTTTTTTATTTTCGTATATAGAATAATTTTTTGTAGAGGTAGATTGAATTATTTCTGTCATCTTTTTTGCAATAGAAAGATATTCATCTCTTTTCTCAGGATAAATACTGTAGTTTAATTCAAGTATAATCTTAGGCATTAGTGAGGTTTGGTTTTATAATAAATACAAATATATTAACAGAAATTGCTAAAATAAAGAGAAAATAAAAACATTTTTTAAAAAAATTGCTCTGCAACTTTTTGTAAAAATATAAGTCTAATTCTTTAAAAGCCCTTTCATTTTTTATAACTTTTCAAAAATATTAACGTAAATAAACCTAAATTAAATTTCATCAGATTTCAACCAAATACATATAAATAATTAATGAGAAAAATTCTTCAATTACTGGTAATTCTCTCTCTATTTTTAATAGTTATCGCACCTTCACAGGCACAGCAAAATAAACAAAATGATAAAGGCGGTAAAATAACAGGAAAGGTGACTGAAAAAGATAACAATGCGCCAATTCAATCAGCCTCAGTAAAATTACTAAGCGCAAAAGATTCATCTCTTGTAACAGGCACAGAAACCGATGCTGGCGGAAATTTCTCATTTGATAAAGTGCCTTATGGAAAATATTCAGTTTTGGTAGAGTTGACAGGTTACTCGAAATCTTATGCCCGCGGAATTACTCTAGATGACGGAAATGTAACTGTTAATCTTGACGTGAAATTAAAATCAGGAACAACAACTACAGATGAAATTGTAGTGGAATCCGAAAAAAGTGACATTGAATTTAAACCCGATAGAAGAGTTTTCAATGTTGAAAAGAATATGAATGTAACTGGCGGCTCTGCTATTGACGTACTGAAAAATATCCCATCTGTTTCGGTTGATGTTGACGGCAACGTTACATTAAGAGGAAACTCGAACGTAAAAATTATTATTGACGGCAAACCGTTTGGTTTGAATGGGTCAAATCAAAATACAATGCTCGAGCAGATACCTGCTAACCAGATTTCATCAATTGAACTGATTACAAATCCGGGCGCGAAGTTTGATGCAGAAGGAGCAACGGGTATTATAAATATTGTCCTAAAGAAAAATGACGGCGTCGGCTACAATGGAAATATTTCACTTAACGCAGGAACGAAAGATAAATACAACGGGACGTTTAATCTTAACGTAAAAAATAAAGGACTTACTCTGACCGGAGGGTATGACTACAGAATAAATAACTTCTTTATAGAAGGGAATAGCGACAGGGAGAATTATCTGAACAGCACATACAGATTTACGAATCAAAGTACAGAAGCAAATTTCAGGAACTGGGTGCACTTCGGAAAAGCTGGGCTTGATTATACCTTTGATGATAGAAATTCAATCAGTCTTTCAGGAAATTACATGGATAGAAACAGACAGCGCTCGGAAAATGATAATGTAAAGCAATCGAGCATTCAGAATGTAACAACTTCGGATTACCTTTCATCTATATTTGATAAAGGAGACGGAACGAATTATAATCTCTCGGGTAATTATACTTTGAAATTCAAAAATCCTAAGCAATCGTTAACCAGTGATGTAAGCTTTTTCAGTTGGAATGATAATTCATACAGTGTAAACATAAATGATTTTTATATAAATCAGGGAGTGCCGCAAAGCAAAGTTTACCAATCCAATCTTGATAATAATAATGAGTTTAACGGACAAGTAGATTACACACATCCAATCTCTGAAGATACAAAATTGGAAACAGGTGTCAAGGAAGCATATAGAAACACAGACAAAGATTTTTTAAGCCAGAACTATGAGTACACTAACAACATTTTTGTGCTCAATCCAAACTTAACAAACAGATTTAAATATTCAGATAATATTACGTCTGCATATCTTACTTTCACATCTAAAATAAAAAATACGAGTTTTATTTTGGGGCTGAGAGCCGAGCAGACAAATACTGATGGTAATTTAGTTACCACAGGAATTAATTTTACAAAAAATTATTTTGATTTATTCCCAAGCGCAAGTGTTTCTCAAAAACTTGGAATGACTGAAGAGCTTTCGGCAAGCTATAGCAGAAGGATTTATCGTCCGGGTTTGTTTGAAATAAATCCGTTCGTAAATGCCACTGACCCGCTGAATTATTTCTCGGGAAATCCGGAGGTAAAGCCTGAATACACAAATTCGTACGAACTAAGCTTCATAAAATATTTTTCGCAGACTACTTTAACGCCTACATTATTCTATAGAGACACATACGATAAGATTACGAGAACAAGAACACTCATAGACAGTAACAAGACTTTAACAACGATGGCAAACCTTGATAGAAGTAAGTCTTACGGTCTTGAAATGGTAATGAATACGACCATGTTTAAATTCTGGAGTGTCAATGGAAGCGTAAGCTATTTCAAAAATGATGTGACATCAAGTATTCCTAATACAGCAGCTCAGAACTCTACTTATTCATGGAGCGGAAGAGCATCTTCTTCTATGAGGCTTCCTGATATCATGGATATACAAATTTCATACTTCTACTCAGGCAAGCAGATTACTACGCAGGGAAGTGTAGAGCCTTTTACATCAGTTGATTTATCATTGAAAAAAGATTTTTGGGATAACCATGCAAGTTTAAGTTTAAGAATCCAGGATGTATTTAATAATTTGAAATTTAAAGTTCTGTTAGACGACCCGAATTTCAACGAGAGCTTTTTCAGAAAGCGTGATACGCGCGCGGCATTCTTAACATTTACATATAAGTTCGGCAAGGAAGATAAAAACCAAAAAAGAAGAAAAAGCGACCAGCCTCAGCAAAACGATGGCGGTATGGGCTTCTAAAGCTTTTTTAAATTTCCAATCAGTAAAAAAGAGAGACGTAGTAAAAGAAATGCCAACGACAGAGGATCGTTGGCATTTTTTTTTGTTACAAAGTTATTCTTCATATTGGTAAGGGAAGTTTTTGAAACTTGAAAATAACTATTATTACTATGATTTTAATTTACTTAATCCTTTCCTATGAGAAAAATATTTTATGTTACACTTGTTTTATTTTCTTTTTCCTTAGCTGCATGCACAAGAGAATCCTCAAAAACTTCGGAGAATAAAAATACACCTGAAAATCCTCAAAAGAATCAAGAGCAGGTAAATACTAATACTCCTTCTACTGAAAAGAAGACTCCTGAAAGCGGACAAAACTCTTCTAATGAATCGTCAGGAGAGAATAATAATGGAGACTTTCCAAAGTTTACCCAAAAAGTTTATAAAAAATCTTATAAGGGCTGCGATGAAACAAAAGAAGATTGTACAAATTTTCAGGTTTATTATCCTGAAATGTCAGACGGAAAATATAAAGATAAAGTAAACTCGCTGGTAAAGGATATGGCTCTAAGCTGCTATTCGGTAGAGGATACTCATTATTCCGATTTTGATAAATTGATAGCGGCGTTTATGAAGGACTACGAGGATTTTAGAAAAGATGTACCCGATGCTCCTGCAGTATGGTATCTGAAAGATACAACAGGCGCAAAGTATATGACTTCTGATTTTATTTGCTTAGAGAATACTTCCGAAACTTATTTAGGCGGCGCTCATGGCTCATACAATGTAGCATATACTAATATTGATTTACGAAACGGAAATGTTTTAAAGACGAAAGATATTTTTAAAAAAGGATATGAAGGACTTTTGAATAAGGTAATTGAAAAAAAATTCAGAGAGCAGATGAAACTAAAGCCAAATGAATCGCTGACTGAAGGCGGATTGTTTGATAATAGAATAGGATTTAATGATAATTTCGCGCTTACAAAGAATGGCGTAGAATTTTTATACAATCAATACGAAATTGCTCCATATGCAGTTGGTGTGATTGAAATAAAATTATCGTATTGGGATATCAGCGCAATACTGACAGATGATACAATAAAATTATTAAATATTAAACTGAACGATTAAACTCCAAAGTAAATTTCGTACCGTTACCGACTTCCGATGTAACTGTAACAGTTCCTTTCATAATTTCAGTTAGTTTTTTCACGATTGAAAGTCCAAGACCGGTTGAAAGCTCCCCTCCGGTCGGCTTCGAGCTTATCTTAGCAAATTTCTCGAATAGTTTTCCCAGCTCGCCGGGTTTAATACCCTGACCTTCATCTTCAACCTCTATCTCTATTTTTTTATCTTTTTCATAAGTGCGAATAAAAACTTTTTTACCGGGATATGTAAATTTTACACCGTTTGAAATAAGATTACTTAAAATTTGCTCAATAGAATATTTATCTGCTTTGATATTAAGAGGCCTTATAGTTCCTTCAATTATTATTTCTATATTTTTTTCTTCGGCAGCGTTTTTGTATATAGGCGCTATTTCCTGTATAACTGAATTAACATTAATTGTTTCGAATATATAATTATAATTTCCGGATTCTATTCTATTTACATTCAATAGATTTTTCAGAAGACCGAGCAGTTTATCCGATAACTTAATAATGCCGTCTGAATATTCTATAATTTCGCTAGCATTGAGTTTAATATTCTCTATTTTTAAAATTTCAGCAATTGAGTGTATCGAAGAAATAGGATCCCTTAAATCGTGAGAGGCAATTCCCATAAATTCATTTTTCTGATTATTTATATCTTCTAATCTTTCATTCAACTTTGTAAGCTCGATTGATTTTTGCCTGTAGAACTCAGCTAATTTTCTCTCAGTTTCTGTTTCGTAAACAATCTGCAGATTTTTAATACGAGCATCGGAGTTATCTTTCCACAATTCTTCCTTTATACGCAAATGATTTTGAAGATACTGATAAGCAATTTCAAACTTTCCTAATTTGGAATACACTTTTGCGAGAAACAATTCGCATACTTCCTGCTGGGTTTTGAATTCAAAATCGTCAGCAATTTTTTTGCTTTTCTCAAGATATTCAAGCGCTACTTCATATTGGCCGTCGTTAAGATGAAACTCGGCAATTTCAGAGAGAGTTTCAGAAATTCCATAGGGATAATTCAAATCCTTCTGAATCTTAAGGCACTTTCTGAAATACTTCATTGCTTCATTCAGACCTTTAGTTGTATTGATGCTAACTCCAATATTATTCAATACAAGAGCCATACCATGCATATCCTGCATTGTCTGTCGTATTAAGAGGCATTTTCTATAGTATTCAAGAGCTTTATCATTTTCATCCATTTTTGCATACGCTACTCCGAGATTCATCAGTACATTTCCTTCAACATATTTATCCTTTGTTCTTTCGGAGAGGTCAAGAGCTTTTTTATAATTTTCTATTGCAATATTGTAATTAGAAAGTCGTATGTGAACAGTTCCAATGTTGCTGTGAGTGTTACCAATACCGTTCTCATCTTTAAGCTCAATTTTTATATTTAGACTTTTAATATAGTATTCAAGCGCTTTGTATGATTCACCAAGTTGCAGGTAAATATTCCCTATATTATTAGCTGCAATTGATTCTGCGCGGCGGTCTTTTAATTCTTCGGAAACTGATAACGCTTTTTGATAATACTCTAATGCTTTTTTGAAATCGCTCTTATATAAATAAACACCGCCATAGTTATTATAGCAATGACCGACTCCCGTCTTGTCTCCAATGTTTTCATAAATAGATAATGCTTCGTCCGTAACTGTTTTTGCATCATCATATCTACTCACGCGCAAATAGTAATAACCTGTTACGTAGAGATTTCTTGCTAATCCTTTTTTGTAAGATATTTCTTTGGCGAGGGCATTGGATTTATCCAGTAGCTCTTTGGCGAGCTGTACATCAAAGTTAGCCGCTTTTAAAGCGTCTTCATTTAATTTATCTATTTCTGTTTGTATGTCTTGATTTCTCTGTTCGGTATCTGACAATTAGTCCCCCTAAAATAAAAAAGGTTTTTAAACATGATGTTCAAAAACCTTTTCAAATTAAAACTATTTTAATATAAAATCAATTAGTATCGTTACTTAATATCGTTTCCATCTTCTTTTATATGGGGCGGGACAGTAGAAAATACATAATCCCATAACGGATTGCTTACTCCGTAAGCAGTGTGCTCATCGTTATAGTGATGTCTTAAGTGATATTCCTTTAAAAATTTTCCAATCTTGCCTTTCATGGTCATGTGATGTGTTGCAAAGTGAATCGAATCGTAAGCAACGTATCCTAAGATAAATCCTGCAAATATTGTGTAATGATAAGCTCCGAATAAATATTGAAAAACAAAATAAAATAATATTCCAAGCGGCACGCTTACAAGCAGCGGCATAACTAGACGTGTTCTGTCTCGCGGATAATCATGGTGAATTCCGTGTACAAGAAAGTGTAATTTTTTTCCTAATATGGATTTCGGATGGTAGTGAAACGCCCATCTGTGAAATGCGTATTCAAATATCGACCACATCAATACACCGACTACAAAAAGAAAAACAGTGTTTACGATGCTAACTGTCGTAAACGATAAATAAAGAAATATAAGTGCGAAAGGCACGAATACTATAACCGGGGTAATGGGATGAATATGCGAAAAATACTCAAGAATTCCATTCTTGAATAATCTTACAGTTTCATCTCTATTGGAAACAAATTTACCTTTTGATCTTATTAAACTCATATAAAGAAAATAATAAACTTTAATGAAAAAAATAATTTATAAAATTTTACCCCAAACTATTGTCATATTTAGATACGCACAAGTACTTATTATGGATTTATAAATTAATTCCGCCCGAAACTTCAATTCTTTGACCATTTATCCAGACTGCATCATCTGAGCAGAGGAAGGCAACAACTCCGCCTATATCGTTTGCTTCACCGACTCTTCCAAGAGGAGAAAGTGTTGATAAAAATTGTTTTGACTGTGGATTATTTCGTATCGCAGCATTATTAAAATCAGTTTCAACCGGTCCCGGAGCGACAATGTTCACTCTTATTTTTCTTGAGCCTAATTCTTTTGCCAGATTTCTTGTGAGAACTTCCATTGCTCCCTTCATAGAGGAATAAATAGAATATCCCGGCACTACAAAGCGTGTCGTTCCGCTTGAAAGATTTATTATACTTGAACCGTCGTTTAAGTACGGTAAACTTTTTTGTATTAAGAAGTAAACCCCTTTGAAATGCACATTCATAAATCTGTCGAAGTCATCTTCTGTTACCTTATCGAACATTATCGTCTGTCCCATGCCTGCATTATTAATAAGAAAATCAAACTTATCTGTATTCCATTTTTCTTTTAGTGCTTTGCTTATCTCACTTAAAAAACTATCGATTGATTTTATATCTCCTGCATCAAAATGAATAGCATGCGCTTTTCTTTCCATACCTTCTATTTCTTTTACAACTTCATTTGCCTCATCTTTTTTTGAAAGATAGGTAATGATAACATCGTTTCCTTTTTCGGCGAGGCGAAGAGCCATATCTTTTCCGAGTCCGCGGCTGCCGCCTGTTATAAGTGCTATTTTATTCATAATATTTTTGTAGAAATTAATTGAAATTATAAAAAGAGGCGCCCCTGTCCGATTAAAAAAATCGTACGTTCCACTCATCTCTCCTTTCGCAGATTTTGTATTCCAAAGTTTCCCAATCGATGAGAATAAACTTTTGTCTGCTTTTGAGTGGAACCCTTACTGATAAAATCAGGAAGGAAGGGTCGCCATTTTAAAATTTCCCCCTTGAGGGAGTACCGACTGAAAGTCGGGAGGTATGTTTAACACAACAACACCCTCACGTAATGCTAAAGCATAGAGCCTCTCTTAGAGAGGAATTTTAAAATTGATTTACTTAATGCTATTCAATAACTCTTCTAAATCAGTTTTTGCAATAAGATAATCATAAATTGCCTGCAGGTATGCAAGGTGTGACTGGCTAACCTGCAAGTTTGCATCGAGAACATCAATCTGATTTAATACGCCGCCTTTAAAACTTACGTCAGCAAGCTGCAGCCCTCTTTCAGAAAGCTTTACTGTTTCATAAAGCGATCGGATTCTGTTCTTTGCATCATCTATTCTTAGTAATACACTTTGTGCCTGAATTTTTAATTTGCTCTTTGTATCACTTATCTGTTCTACATTTTTCTTTACTTCAATTTCGCTTTGGTGAACTTTGTAATCGTTTTTGAAGAAA
>JBBRQV010000040.1:0-21448 GCA_038225955.1 Ignavibacteria bacterium
AATCCTAACATTTTAGAGGCTTTTTTTATCGACAAAAAACCCTGTTTGTGATTTCAAACAGGGTTTTCAATTGTGAAAATTTTAGCTGGTATTCTACTTTTTAACTTTCTAATCCTTTTTTGCGCCCTTCGAGAATTTTCATAAATGACCTTCCTTGAACTTCCTCCAAAGTCAAACCTGTTTTTGTAATTTCGTCTTCAGAGATAGCACCGCAATTTAATGCCCTTAAAAAATAATTTAAGAGACCCTGGCCTGTTGCAGCATCATCAAAAATATCTCCGACTAATGTTGCTTGCGCTGCCTTCTCAATAAAATTTTTCAATCTGACTGAAGCGGAATCCAATCCTTCTAAGAAAAATTTATAGCACGCTGCATAGCGAATAGGCAATTGCGCAGGATGCAAATCCCATCCCTGATAAAATCCCTGATTCAGCGAGTGCATTATGTGGTCATAGCCGAGCTTCCATGCTTTGTTTACAGTATCAATATTTTCTTGTCTTTGCTCTTCCGAAATATCTCCTCTGTGCGGACCAACGGGCATTACATTCGTTGCACCGTCAGAGAGCCATACGCCCGTTCCTGCCAATGTAACTTTCATTACGTGCCTTGCAAAATCACAGACAGTATGGTCCATTGCTTGCAGTCTTGCGGTAATATCCATAGATGCAGTATAATCATATACTCCAAAGTGTGCAGCCTTACATCTTCCCTTACATGCTTTTACAAAACCAAGCAGCGCTGTTTTTCCGTCCGCACCAAAAATAGATTGAGGTGTTTCTACCATCAATTCCATTTTGATTTTTCCTTTTCGCATCTTAAGTTTCTTCTCAAGAATTTCCAAAGCTTCAATGAATGAATCAACTTGTTTTTCATTAGTAATTTTAGGAAGAGTAACAACAAAATTTTCGGGTAACTCACCGCCGGATAAACTTGCTAATGTTGATACATATATATCCAGTGTCCTTAAAGCTCTGTATTTTAATTCATCCGATAAAGTTTTTATTCTGATTCCAATGAAAGGAGGTAAAGTTTTTTCCTGCATTCCTTTCCAGGTTTCATTTGCGCAGTTTACAGCAGTTTCATCTTCTTCTGCGTCAGGTCTTATTCCGAAACCGTCTTCAAAATCTATTCTGAAATCTTCAACACCTTCACGGCCAAGTTTCTCTTCTATCTTATGATAAATTATTTCATTCAATTCATCTTTCTGTCCCCAGTGTAAAATAATTGCAAGGACATGAGCGTTCGGGATATATTCCTTAAATGCTTTTAATCCGAGTTCACCTATTCTTACAGTGGTATTCGATTTAAACAACTGCGCTCCTCCATAAACTGTGGTGACAGGCTGGCGTTCAACGGATTCGCCGGGATATATTTTTTTATATTCCTTGTTACCTTTGGAAATCTTTCCAAAGACCTCTTTCAAATTTTTTTCCGATAAACTTAATTTCATATTCTTATTCTAAAAATTGTAAAAATTATTATTTTTATTTTAACTGCCCCTGTATGTAGAGTATCCGTACGGGCTTAATAGTAAAGGCACGTGATAATGCCTATCAGAATCAACCGTAAAAATCACCTCTACAAACGGATAAAACGAATCTATTCCTTCGCTTTCAAAATATTCTCCCGTATTAAAAACTAGTTTGTATGTTCCATGCTGCATCTTTTCATCATCAGCAAGCAAATTTTTTATTCTGCCGTCATCATCAGTCTGCCCTTCACCAATCTGCATCCAATGAAATTCATTCTGAAGAATGTGAAGTATAACCGGAACATTTTTTGCAGGCATGCCTATAGAAATATCTAATATATGGGTTGTGAGTTGACTCAAAATAATTTCTCCAATCTTAATTTTGTGATTTTGTTTTGTTCCCCCATTGCAATTTTTAGTTCTGTTTCGTAGTTATTTTTTATTCTTTCTTTTATAAGCCCTAGCATTTCATCAGCAGTTTTTCCCGTGGCGCAGACAATAAATATAAATCCGAAATCTTTTTCATACCATTCATTGTATTTTTTAAGCTCCGTCAGTGTTTCCGTTGCTGCAGAATTTACCGATGATTGTTCATTTGTAGTAAACTCTTTTGTGTTTCCGAATTTCTTTTCTAGTGATGCAAGGTCACCTATCTTAGGATGCTGCTTAAATGCTTCAAGCCAGTCTTTTCTGTTCAGTTTAAACCATACCTCTTCTGCTTTTGCAAACATTTTCTCATTGTTTTCAAAAGGAAAGTGAAGAGCGAATTCATTCACCCAGTTTACACTGCCGCAGCAGTTGTATAAATTTTCTTTTAAGACTCTTTTTTCCATTAATTTTTATGCTTCGTATTAAATTGTTCCGTACATTCTCAATCGGCTTACTCCCCCATCGGGGAAAATATTCAGCTTTATGTGAGTAAAAGTTTCTTTGCTCACAATTTCATCTTCATAGAAATGTTCGTTATCAGCTTTAAGTTTTACCTTCGGTAAAACTTCTTTCCATTGAATTGAAGGGTCTGTAACTTTAAAATCTTCGAGGTCAGGCATATTCACGCCTTCTATCGAACACATATCAGGAAAATTTCCTTTGAAGTGAGCAGTATCAACCATAATTTTTTTGATGGTTCCCGCTTCAGCTAATTTCAAAATGCACCAGTCATATCCGGGAATTCTTTTTCTCTTCGTCTCCCATCCGTCGCCCATATACAAACTTTTTGTAGGTGAGTTAAGATTATCCTTCGAGCCAAAGAACATATCATTGCAGATAACAACTTTACCCCCGTTAATTAATCCCGCTAAGTCAATCAACTCGCCGGCATAATTTTCTTTCCAGCCTTTATGAACATCGCCGTAAACTCTGAATCGCGCAACGCCTCCATCGGGAAAAATATTTAATCGTAAGTGCGTAAAATAATTTTCATTATTTATTGTTGAGAATAAATTCTGCGAGCCGGGATTTAGCGATATCATAGGTACAATATCAGTCCACTCTATTTTATCACCGGTTAAATCTTTTTCTTTCGGGTCTTTATCAAGTTTCGCTCCCCATACCGATGCATAAGGCGGATGATTGCCGAGGAAGTGCGCAGTATCAATATCAACGCCCTTTACAAATCCGGGAATACCGAGCTTTATAACTGCCCAGTCATAGCCCTGAACTCTTTTTCTTCGTGATTCCCAGCCATCCATCCATTTACCGTGGTCGGTGAATTCATCCGGTAAAAAAATCGCAGGTTTTATTTTAAGCAGATTTTCTTTCTCTGCAAAAAAATCATCAGTACAGTAAAGAACTTCACCCCCCGTTTTTTCTGAGGCAAGCTCTGTAAGTCCTGCAAATGTTGAAGATGTATTTATATTCATTTAAATTTCTATTAATTTTCTCTTAAAATTGTTTTTCCCATAGGAGAATCGGAAAATTTCCAGTTATCATTTTCTTTTGCAAAAACTTTCTCTCCTCTTACAAATGTTGCTTTTACAACTCCGTATAGTTCTTCGTGATGATAAGCAGAGATTTTATTTTTGTGGTGTAGTGAATCGGGCTCAACAATAAATTTTTCATCGGTATTCCAGATTACAAAATCAGCATCCATACCGATTTCAATTTTCCCTTTTGATTTCTCTAATGAAACAAGCTTTGAAGTATTCTCACTCATCCATTCAGAAATTTTATTTAAACCAATTCCTCTATTTTTTGCTTTTGTCCAAACAGCAGGAAGTGAAACCTGCAGCGAAGCTATTCCTCCCCACGCATCTGAAAAAATTTTTGCTTTTAAATCGTATGTGCAAGGCGAGTGGTCGCTTGCAATCATATCAATAGTTCCGTCCTCCAGTGCTCCCCATAACTTTTCATTATTCTCCTTACTTCTTATAGGAGGAGTGCATTTAAATCTTGCATCATCCTGCGGAATACTTTCTGCATTAAAATATAAATAATGCGGACAGGTTTCTACTGTTAAGTTTAAGCCTTCGCTCTTTGCTTTTCTTATCTGTGCAAGTGAATCAGACGAAGACAAATGAACAATATGTATATGAGTTTTAAATTCTTTGCAAAGCTTAATTAAAATCTTAATCGCCTCATCTTCCATCTCATGCGGTCTGTATTTCACAAAATCTGAAAAACAATTAACGACACCTTTTTCACAATCTGTAAAAACTTCAGCGTGCACAAGCAACGGCAAGTTGAAATCTTTCATAATGTTCAATGTATTTCTTAAATCATCTTTGCTTACAAATTTAAACTCATCAAGACCGGAATCAATCATAAATGATTTTATACCTAGCACACCCGAGCCGCACAACTCCCTTAACTCATTTATATTATCACTAACCGCACCGCCATAAAATCCGCAATCCACCCAAAGCTTTCCTTTAGCCGCTTCAAGTTTAATATCAAAATTCTTTTTTGAAGTTGTAACAGGTGAACTATTCAAAGGCATATCAACAAGAGTTGTTATTCCTCCTGCAGCCGCTGACTTAGTCGCTGTTTCAAATCCTTCCCATTCAGTTCTACCGGGCTCGTTTATATGAACGTGAGTATCCACTACACCGGGCATAATAACAAGTTCGTGAAAATCTTCCGCATCTTCTTCGTATCCTTTTATTGATATGATTCTACCCTTCTCAAAAAAAATTGAAGCGGGCTTTATCTCCCCGTTTATTAAAACTTTTTTACTTTTGATTGGATGCATGAACTTTCAATTTACTAATTAAGAACCTTTTTTGTAAGCGAATAAATAGAGAAGAATTTGAAAGGAATTACTTAAAATTTTTACAACTGTTATATTACAAGTAATCAAACTAAAGTATGAAGATAGAATTAATACAAAACAATTACGGAAAATCGAAAATCCGAGTAGTAAAAGTAAAACGTGACGGTGAACACCACGAAATGAAAGAGTTCCTTGTGAACGTTCAGATTGAAGGTAATTTTGATGCGATTCATATGGATGGAGATAATACCGGAATTCTATCAACCGATGCAATGAAGAACACAGTTTATGCTCTAGCAAAAGACCATGACATTAATTCAATTGAAGAGTTTGCGCTTTTTCTCTCTGAGCATTTCTTAAAAAATAATGATAATGTTGATCATGTATCCATTGAAATAATACAATCTCTCTGGAATAGAACAACTGTTAATGGCGCACCGCATAATCATTCATTCGTCAGTGCAGGAAATGAGAGACGCACCTGCCTTGTTGAAAGAACCGAAGAAGACGTTTACGTCAGCTCAGGAATTTTTGATCTGCTCATAATGAAAACTACGGGTTCGGAATTCTGGGGATTTAAAAGGGAGCAATTTACAACTCTGGCTGATACTAATGACAGAATATTTGAAACGAGCGTAAAAGCTACATGGGATTATGTCCGTGACGAAGACATTGATTACAATGCTAACTATACAAAATTCAGACATACACTACTTGAAGTTTTTTCAGGGCATCAGAGTTTATCCGTGCAACATACAATCTATGAAATAGGAAAAGTGATTCTTGAAACATGTAAAGACATTGATGAGATTGCTATTTCAATGCCGAATAAACATTGCATTCCTGTAAATCTCAGCGTGTATGGAATGGAAAATAAAAATGAAGTTTTCGTTCCTACCGATGAACCCGCCGGATTAATTGAAGCAGTCATGGGTAGAGAGATTTCTGAGGATGAATAATTAGTAGTGTGTAATTAATAATTTTAATTAGTAACATGATTGCCCTTCGGGGCAATTTTGGTTTGTAGTAATAAATACAAAAATCCCGTAACGCTTTAGCATCACGGGATTTTTTTTTGTATAGATAAATCTACCTAGTTAAATCTTATATTATTTTACCAATGTCATTCTCTTTGTATCAGTGAAGCTTGGAGTTTTAATCTGATAGAAGTAAACTCCACTTGCTAATTTGCTGCCATCGAATGAATACTCGTATGTTCCTGCATTCATTTCGTTGTTCACAAGCTGAGCAATTTCTTTACCTGTCAAATCGAATATTTTAATGCTTACAAATTCATTCTTCGGTACACTGAAAGAAATCTTTGTAGTAGGATTGAAAGGATTAGGATAATTCTGTCCTAAAGAATATTTGTCTGCAATTGTATTATGATTTATCACACCCACTGATGTTAATGAATCAGCCACGTGTGAATTTCCTAAATCATTACCGAATGAACCCCACCATACTTTTGAGTTTACACTCGTATTAGGAAGGCTGAATGCTTTCAATTTGTTATCCATAGATGCTGCTATTAAATCAATTTTTCCGTCTTTATCAATATCACCTACTGCGCAAGTTGAAATTATCCAGCTATCGAATGGCTGAACTGCTGACATTGTAACAGAATCAACTAAGTATCCTTGTCTGGTAATAGGCATTACAAATCCGCCTTGTCCCGCATATACAACATCTAAATAATTATCACCATCTACGTCTGCGATTACAGGTGAAGAATATATTTGCTGTCCTGTAGGTAAATCCCACATAGTTGCAAGTGTTGTTGCATTCAGTTTGAAAATATCACCGCTTACGGTTGCAACTAATAATTGAGGAGTACCGCTCTTATCTAAATCTGCAAGTACAGGTGATGATACAAAACCTGAGCCGAGATTTCTTGATGTTACTAATGTACCATTGTTATCATAAACGTATATAGTGCCTGCTGCTGTTGTTACAATAATTCTGTAAGTAGATGTGTTTATCTTTGCGATTAAAGGTGATGAGTACACTGCGCTGTCTAATGTTTTGGTGAATCTAACGCTCCCGTCTGAGTTTAATACCTTTAAATTTTTATCTAGTGTTCCGATTACTATTTCTTTTGTTCCGTTGCCGTCTAAATCCACAACAGCAGGTGAAGGCATAATTATTAATGTTCCGAAATTATCTTCAGTTGACTGCACTTGTACAGGGAAACCTGATAAAGCGACTCCGCTGAATGAATAAGCATACATTTTTCCATCGCCTGAAAGTACTACAATTTCTTTTTGTCCATCGTTATTTAAATCTGTAATCATAGGTGAAGACTTAATTGCCTTTGGTGTTTGTATAGGAAAGCCCGGTAAGTTTGCGCCGTTTTTATCAACTGCGTAAAGCTTTCCGTCATCTGAACCGAATGCTATTACTCTTGAACCGTTCGGATTTAAATATACGGCTGCGGTTGAGCGGATAAGTCCTCCTGTTAATACAGGGAAACCTGTTACTTCTGTTCCGTTTGTTTTGTATGCGTGGAATTTATTATCGTATGAACCTATTAAAATTTCTAATTTATTGTCGCCGTCTATATCAGCTAATTTAGGTGAAGCGAAGAAGCTTCCTGCTGAGTCTGTTAAAATTAATTCGTCTGAAGTATATCCAAAGTTTTGCAGTCTGCTTAAAAAAGGACTCTTTGTTACTTCACCGCTGAATGCAATGTTATCTGTTGGAACTACTCTTCTTGTCCAAACTTTATTTAAGTCAGGTGTATTATACCAGTCTATATTTGTATTTCTTGAGCTTAAAATATAGTTGTTGAAGTTCGGGAATGCTTTCCATATTGCGCTCGGAGGACCTTCTAAAGGCCATTTCCAATTGTACGGAAGTCTGTAACCTAAATCAAGAAAGTAACCATAAAGCACCGTACCTGCATCAACATTGTTATCAACATTCTGTGTATTGCCAAGTGTACCTGCAAGTGATGCGATATCAACTTCTTTATTAAGCTCATTTATTAAGTAAGGCTGTGAGCTGTTTCTTTTGTAATTATCTGCAGTATTTGAAGTACCGTCTGTTGTAACTGTCAGTGTGGCAGTATATCCTTTTACAACTCCTACCTGAGCGTTCTCAACGTTTGTAAATGCACCTGTTGTTGGGGGAAGCGCGTTATATGTGTTTGGGAAAATCGGAACATTAATGTTTCCGGAGAAAACCTGATTTGTAAATCCTAATGCCGGAAGAACTACTCCGTTAGAATCTTTTACAACAAGTGTTGCAGTTGAATTTCCTGTAAGCTTGATTAAATGTAAAAATTTATTTACGAAAGCAGAACCTCTTGCAAGAGCTTCATAGTCAAAAACTATCTGTGATATTCTGTTTGTATTATCAAATGTAACTCTTTCTCTCATACCAACAACAAAGTCGTTCACATCCCAGTCATTCCATCCGCTGCCTTTTAAATCTTCAAACGCTGCAATGTATGTGCTGTCTGTTGTTCTTGTGGCAGGAGGTGTATTTTCTTTTACGCTTTTACCTCTGAATGCTATATCTGACATAGTTCCTGCTATATAACCGGCGTTTCTGTAGTTTGATTGTGTCGAAGCGACCTGTACTGTTACTGTTTTGCTTCCCGTAGCACCTGAAGCAAGAGTTCCTAACGGCCATGTTACAACTCCATTGGCTGCAACTCCACCGCCTGTTGCTGAAACAAATGTTACGCCCGGACCAAGCGTATCGATCAGTTGTGAATTAAGTAAGCTTGTGCCTTCTGAATTAGTATATGTAAGAGTGTAAGTCACCTGTCCGCCAATTGCCGGCATTGTAGTGCCTGCATTATTTGTATTAACGCATGAAATATTTTTTGTACCAAAGTTATAAGCATAGCCGCTTGTTACGTTCCAAGTAATATACTGTCCGTATGAAATGAATATCGTGAAAACTTCATTGTGAAGTCCTGTTAAAAAATTTACAGGCTGGCCTCTATCTATCGGGCTTGTGCCGAAATAATTTTTATTTACACCGGAATTTGTAACAGGAAAATTTTGTGTTGTCGGGAATGTGCTATTGTAGCCATAAGTGATTCCATAAGTACCGCTGCCATAATTTGTAACGTAATTTACTATGGGCTGCACCATCTGTGCGTATGAAAAAGTAGAGGTAAATAAGAAACACAAGAGTAAGAGAATTTTTTTCATTTTGGTTAAATAAAATATTTAAAGTTATCGGTTTTATTACCCTTATATCAATTGCTATGCCAATTAATTAAATGGTTTCAAGTATTGTTTTTACAGTGAAAGTAATTTTTGGTCAAAATTGGAGAAAAAATTGTATACAGTTTTAATACTACTATAATAGTTAGAAAAATGGCTTAATACTACATAAATCAAATGGGTTATATAAATAATCCCCCAATGAAATCAAACACTGAGGGATTTGAGAAGAGCTAAAAACTACTCTTTTACTATTTTATTTAACCAAAGTCATTTTCTTTATTTCTGAGAAGCTGGCAGTCTTAATTTGGTAGAAGTATATTCCGCTTGATAAGGTGCTTGCATTGAACTGATACTCATATGTTCCTGCATTCATTTCGCCGTTAACTAACTCAGCGATTTCTTTTCCAGATATATCAAATATTTTGACCGATACAAATTCACCTTTTGGAAGACTGAATGAAATCTTTGTTGTAGGATTAAAAGGATTAGGGTAGTTCTGTCCTAATGAATATTTTTCAGCTGCTCCTGTTTTACTAACTGCATCTTGTTTTGAATTTGTACCTGAAGATACATTTCTTGCCGGTTCACCTGTGAATGGAAAGTTATCTGTTACAACTCTTCTTGTCCATACTTTTGAAAGGTCAGGTGAATTGTACCAAGCTGTATTTGTAGAGCGTCCGCTTAAGATGTAATCATTGAACTGTGGGAAAGATTTCCAGATTGCGCCTGTAGGACCTTCTAAAGACCATTTCCAATCGTATGGAAGTCTGTACCCTAAATCAAGAAAGTAGCCGAAAAGCACAGTACCCGGCTCAACATTATTATCAACATTTTGTGTATTGCCTAATGTACCGGCAAGTGAAGCAATATTGATTTGCTTATTAAGCTCGTTTATTAAGTAAGGCTGTGAACTGTTTCTTTTATAATTATCTGCAGTATTTGAAGTACCGTCTGTTGTAATTGTAAGTGTTGCTGTATAACCTTTTACAACTCCTACCTGAGAAATCTCAACGTTTGTAAATGTACCTGTTGTTGGGGGAAGCGCGTTATATGTGTTAGGGAAAATCGGAACGTTGATGTTTCCTGAAAATATCTGATTCGTAAATCCTAATGCCGGAAGAGTAACTCCGTTTGAATCTTTTACAACTAATGTTGCAGTTGAATTTCCTGTAAGCTTTATTAAGTGATAAAATTTATTTACGAATGCAGAACCTCTTGCAAGAGCTTCGTAATCGAAAACTAATTGTGTAACTGCGTTTGTACCGTTGAATGTAACTCTTTCTCTCATACCTACTACAAAATCATTTACGTCCCAGTCATTCCATCCGCTGTTTTTTAAATCTTCGAAAGCTGAAATATACGAACTATCTGTTGTTCTTGAAGCTGAAGGCTGATTTTCTTTAACACCTCTTCCTCTATATGTTGCGTCTGACATTGTACCAACAATATACCCGACGTTTCTATAATTCGGTTGTAAGGAAGCAACCTGTACTGTTACTGTTTTGCTGCCTGCAGCGCCTTGCACCAATGTTCCTAATGGCCATGTAACAACTCCGTTACTATTTACACCGCCGCCTGTTGCTGAAACAAATGTTACACCGGGACCGAGTGTATCAATTAACTGTGAAGAAAGTAAACTTGAACCTTCTGAAATATTATATTGGAGAGTATAAGTAACCAGTCCGCCGATTCCCGGCATTACAGAGCCTGCATTATTTGATACCTGGCATGTAATATTTTTCGTTCCATACGTTGCATCTTTATTTGTAAGATTCCATTTCCCGGTAGAACCGTAAGAAACATTTACATCGAATACAAAATGATGTGTACCGGTTGCAAAAGATGTAGGCTGTCCTTTATCTATCGGGCTTGTAGTGAAATAATTTTTATAGAACCCTGAATTTGTTACAGGTAAGTTTTGTGTTATCGCGGTCGGATTAGTATATCCGAATGTGACTGCGTATGTGCCATTTCCTAAATTCGTAACGTAATCAACAATTGGAGTTATTGAATCATCGTTTGCATATGACAAAGTGCTTAAGAGTAAAAAGCTAAGTAGTAAGAGAATTTTTTTCATTATTGGTTAAATAATTTATTTGATTTTCCCTCCTTACATTCAATTCCTGTGCCATTTGGTTGGAAGCAAACATCTCTATGTTTTATCAACTTTTATTGGAATTTACGGAGATTTATTTTTGAAGATTTTTGGAGTGTATAGACTATGCAGAAAAGGAGGAAACTATGAATATGAACAATTCGGACTGCTGAATTTGGAATGCAGAATTAATAAAGTAACATTATTGTCACATTTTATTTCTGTGACGGATTTTATTTCAGATTTCCGACCACAGATTTCCGATTAATGGTCGGAAAATGGTCGGATTCCTGAACACAGATAATTATGATTTTTATGATTACACAAATAGTCGGAAAATAGTCGGAAAATAGTCGGATTTATTTTACCTCAAAAACACAAAAGCAGCTAAATCACACCAAATATAATATTCTCAATTCTCAATTCAAATCCTTACTTCTTGTAAACATTTAAATCTTTAATAACCATATACGGCACATCTGCCTTAGCCCTTATAGTATAATAATAGAAAGTATCCTGCCTGAGTGAAGGGATAGTAACATTGACACTTTTATAATTAAGATTAGCGGAGTTATCGCGTAAAGTATAAAGCGTTCTATCAGAAGTATTTATATAGAAGAGTGTATCGTTCAATCCTGCTGAATTTTTGTAGGAAAAACTTATTCTGACGCTATCCCTATCCGAGAACACTAAAGAGGACGAACTTAAACTGGCAGTTTTACTAACAAGCGTAACGCCTCCGGCAGAGCCACCGCCGACTGAATCAAAAGGAACGTTTGCCATATTTTGCTCAGTGATAACTATGTTTGTTATATCCGGACCGCCGCATCCTGCCGAAACAATAAATATAAGTGAAACCAAAAGCGCAAATTTTTTCATTTTACCGAGGGTTTAATTTTAGTGAAGATTACTATATATAAATTTAATTTAAACCTCAAAAAAATTTCATTTCAAATGACGGATTTTTGACGGATTTTTTAATTCCAGCTTAAAATTGCATGCTCAATTTCATTTCTACTAATTAGGTATAATTAGAGCAATACAATTTAATATATTAAATAGAGGAAAGATAGTGGACACTATCTATTACTACTAATAGGTAGATTTTTTTTTATACTACTTGACAAGAAGCATCTTCTTTGTCTGCACAAATTCATCTGTAGTAATTTTATAAAAGTAAACTCATGAATATAATGTTTCCCCCTCCTTCTAAGGAGGGGGGAAGCAAGTGTAATGTGTTTGTTTCTTATTTCACCAGAATCATTTTCTTTGTTTCTTTATAGCTCTCTGACTGAAAAGTGTAAAAGTAAATTCCGCTTGAAAGATTTGTTCCATTAAATTTAACTGAATAACTTCCTGCTGATTGTTTTTTATTTACTAAAGTTTGAACCTCTTTTCCCTGTAAATCATAGACCTTCAAATTAATAAAACTGTTAATCGATAATCGATAATTGATAATTGTTGCGGGGTTAAATGGATTTGGGTAGTTCTGATGTAGCTTAAAACTTGATACTACTTCATTGCTATTGGAATTAATATCTGTATATATTGTAGTATCAAGTCCTCCTGTTTTAGTGTGTACACCTCCTGAAGAAGAAATAGATGAATATGCCCATCCTTTCAGCCTATCTGTAAATTTAATAAAGTCATAGCTAAAAACATGAATGCTTGTATCAGGAATCTGATAACCCCAGTTACTTCCTCCATTGATAGTTTTATGTATTACTCCTCTGTATCCGCTAGGATAAGAGATTGAAGCACCCGATGCCCATAAAGTATCTTTATTTAATACATTTATTTTTGTTATTTCATATCCAAATGCTCCCGGTACCAGCGGTAACATTTGTGTTTCCCAATTCAATCCGCCATCAGTGGTTTTTTGAATATTTCCTCTGACTTTCCAACCTATTAAGCTATCAGCAAATTTTATATCAGAAAATGAACCTCCTGGAACATCAAACCAGTTCACTCCGCCGTTTGTTGTTTTCTTAAAATTATTATCAAGCCCATTGGATACAAATCCTATTCTTGCATTGAACATATATATCTTTCTTGGATTTTGGCTGCCTGCACTTAGTAATCTTATCCAATTTAAACCGCCGTTCGTAGTGCGGAGCACGCCGCCTGTTAACCCTTCGTGATTTACAAAATAAATTGTGTCCTTGTTTAATGCACTCATATCTTCACCATATACATCAGAAGGTAAGCTAATGCTATCCCAGCTTACACCTTTGTTTGTGGTTTTAAATATTTGACTGAAAGCCGGAGTAAATCCGGTGCTGTCATTTATAAAAATTATTCTTACAAACGGCTGATTGTATGTTTTTATTATATTCCAATTATCGCCTGCATTTGTAGTTTTTAAAATATAGTTATCATTACCAAATCCAAGATTTGCTATACCGTAACCGTTTAAGCTATCGGTAAAAGTAATATCCTTTAAAGTGGCATTATTTAAATTAGGAAAGCCCTGCTGATACCAGTTTCCAATCTCCAGCAATATGAATGCAATGAAGAAAATAGCAAATGAAGCAAATGTGAAGAGTATGTGTTTTAGCTTTCTCATAGCTGTGGGTTAGTAATTTGAACTTATTTCTAACTCTTATAAAAATAAAGTGAGATATTGAGTAGATGAAAATTTTACTTCACCAATAACATTTTCTTTGTCTGCACAAACTCATCTGTAGTAATTTTATAATAATAAACTACTGAATATAATGTTTCCCCCTCCTTAGAAGGAGGGGGGTAGGGGGAGGTCTAGCGTGATTTCTTTGACTCTTCTATATTTTCAATAAACATTTTAATATCTTCCAATACATTTTCTATATTATTATATACATCATTATTCGTAAATCTAATTACATCTATTCCTTCACTTTTCAAGTAGCCTGTTCTCTGTTTATCATGTTTAATTCCATCCTCACTAAAATGAGAATCTCCGTCAATTTCAATTGCAAGTTTTAACTCAGCGCAGTAAAAATCTGCAATGTATGGACCTATACTGTTTTGCCTTCTAAATTTTATATTTAAGAATCGTTTTGCTTTTAATCGGTACCATAGCATCTGTTCTGCTTTCGGAATATTTTTTCTTAGCTCTTTTCTTTTTTCCTTAAATTCTGTTCTGTTGAAAAGTTTCATAGGAATTTTGAATGATTCTTTAAACCTCCCCCTCCCCCCTCCTTCTAAGGAGGGGGGAAAGCAATTGTAACCTATCTATATCTTACTTCACTAACATCATCTTCTTTGTCTGCACAAACTCATCTGTCTGGATTTTATAAAAATAAATTCCCGATGAAAAAGCTGAGGCATCGAATGTTGTCTGGTACACTCCCGCGCTGAGCTTTTCGTTTACAAGCTCAGCAACTTCTTTGCCGAGTGAGTTATAAACTTTTAAAGTAACGAACGAAGATTTTGGAAGCTCGAAGTTTATTTTTGTAGTTGGATTGAATGGATTTGGAAAATTTTGTGATAGCTTATATTTATCAGATAAAACGCTTGAAATATTCTGAACCGATACCTGATTCAAATCTCTTCTGTAAATTCCATTATTTGCAGGAGCAAACACATAATTGCCGCATTTTGTAATTGCATTAAACTGAAACTGACTACCTGATTGAATTCCCTGATTCTGAGGATACCAATTCTGCCCCTGATTTGTGCTGAGAAAAATTCCATCGTTACAAGCTACTATAAGGTTATTATTAAACTTTGCAATGGCATACACCGGATTATAAAAAGTCGTCATACCGTTATTCACCAATTGCCACAATCCCCCGTTATTTGTAGTTCTGAATATCTGCCCGTCGTATGAAGTGCCGTAAATGTATCCGTTGTAATTTACCATTGAAAAAATTGTTGTAAATGCAGGGAAGCCGTAGTTAACTGCAGTCCATGTTAATCCGTTATTAGTAGATGCATAAACACCGAGTCCCGTGGTAGAGCTTGCGCCGAGTATTCCGGCAAAGAGCGTATTGCCGTTAACACAGAAGCACGACATTACTTTTTCATCTAAAAAAGTAGAAGGCTTAAACCAGTTAGCTCCATTATTAGTGCTCATATATACTCCGTCATCCGTTCCCGCAAAAATATTATTATCTTTTACGGTAAAGCAATAAACCGAAGTGCCGTTTATCATTCCGTCTGCCGAAGGCGCCCATGTTTTGCCGCTATCCAGACTTTTGTAAACACCGACCGAGCCGGGAGGAGTGCCGTTAACAACAATTCCTAAAAATACCTGATTACCTTTTGTATATAAAGCTCTTGAATAATCAGAAACCCAATCAGCATAAGGAAGCCCCTGAAATGTTGTAATCCAATGCGCGCCAAAATTTGTAGAATAAGCTATTCCCCTTTTTCCTGATATTAATGTATTGCCAATAGATGTCATACAAAATCCAACAGCCGTATCTCCTACAGAAGTCCCCGGTATAGACCACTGTGCATTGACACTTGAAGTAAATATTATTAAGTTTGTTATTAATAATACAATTACAACAAATATTTTTCGTAAATGACTCATCATATATTCTGCAAATTAAAGGTTTTTTTTGATACCTGCAAATTAAAATTTTCTACCCAAAGTAATTCTGATAATAAAACGGAAACTCAGCTAATTCAATTATATATTAATAATCAAAAGATATAGTATACGAGTTATGTTTTATAACAGAGTTCCATAGTAAAAAGTTTTCAAAAAGAAGTTTCATTACTGCTATTTTATTTTCAGCGTTTAAAAAGTTGTTCAAAAATAAATCTAATTTCAATGTTTTTGCCATTTTCAAATGGTATAGTATTTGTAATCTATATGTTTAAGTTCAATTTATATACCAATTAATTTGTTCTTACTTAAAAGATGAAAACTACGATAATAAAAAATATAAAATACGATAGAAAACTTCAGTATGTAATTACACTGCTATTTTTATTTTCTATTATTTCTATTAATAGTACAAATGCTCAGACTGCGGGAATGTGGATGCAGCAATCGACTAACGATACTAACTATACTTACAATTCAGTTTACTTCGATAACTTCCTGACAGGATGGGTATGCGGTACGCATGGTAAAATTTTTAAAACAGTTAACGGCGGATATAACTGGACTCAGCAGCTTACAAATTCATACGAAAATTATTTACAAAAAATAGTAGGCGTTCCGGGCACTCAATATGTTTTTGCCTGCGGATATGTAAATAATAGTAGTCCTTCGGCAGCGGTAATACTGCAGACATCAAACGGCGGTACAATCTGGACAAATAATACAATCAATTATCTCAATTTTAAAAATGTTTCTTTTATCAATGGCTTTACCGGATTTATAATAGGCAGCCGAACTGACTCACTGAACACAGGGAGAATTTACAGAACAACAAATGGCGGAGGCGGCGCAGGAGTTACAAATTATGATAGCTACCCCGATGGCCCTATTTTACACTTAGGTACATTCAAAGCAATTTCATTCATCAATACAAATACAGGATGGATAACGGCAACAAATGCGATTACTAATAATACTACTCTTATTAAGACAACTAACATGGGAGTTAACTGGAATATTACAGGTAGCACTATTAACGGTATCTATATAAATGATATAAAATTTATTGATGTGAATACAGGATGGGCATGCGGCGGAGCAGTTGGTGGGACTAGCGCAAAAATTTTAAAGACAACTAACGGCGGAGTAACCTGGTCTGTACAATCTTTCATTAACTCTAATATGTTTAACTCAATGAGTTGGGTTCCCTTTTTCGGACCTACTGCAATGACTTACAGAGGATTTATCTGTGGCGAGAACGGGCAAGTATATGTATCATATGATTACGGAAATACCTGGTTACAGCAAACCACTCCTAACATAAATAATCTTAACGGAATTTATTTTACGGATGCTAACGTGGGATGGGCAGTTGGAAATAACGCTGATATAATTGCAACGTATCACGGCGGAGTGCTTGTAAATAATATTTCAACCACTGTACCGAGCAGTTATAAAGTTTATCAGAACTACCCGAATCCTTTTAATCCTACTACAACAATAAAGTTTGATATTCTAAAAAGTGATTTTGTAAAAATGGAAGTCTTCGATGGGCTTGGACGAAAAATTGACGAGCTTGTGAATGAACGCCTTCAGCCGGGAAGCTACTCAGTCGAGTGGAATGCTTCAAGCCGCTCAAGCGGAATTTACTACTACCGTATTTCTACGGCAGATTTTACAAAAACAATGAAAATGACGTTGGTTAAATAAATTAGTAGAAAAAAGAGAGAAAACAGCCCTTTTCGGAGAAATCCGGAAAGGGTTTTTCTTTTGGGGCTGTAAATTGCTGAAAAAACTATATGCAAGACTTACTCCCCCTCGTAAGTTTTCAGATAAATTACTGTTAAAAACAAATTTAATAATACAATTCTTAATCTTAAATATTAAATAATATTAGTTTATAATTATTCGATAAATTGGGTGCAAATTGTGTACAACCCTTACCAAGGAGAGCTTGTCCCGCTTTAGCAGGAGGCTAGGGTTTTAATGTGATTCGAGCGTTGTGGTCGTTGGGTGAGAACGCTCAACAAATGGAAATATCCCCCATCTAAGAAAGGGGGATATTATAATAATTATATTGAGTTTTTAGGAGCTAAAGGCGGAGTTACTTTAGATGTAGCCGCAATTATTTGCATTCCGGGAATTTCCAAAGTATTCTGATTCAGAGAGCCGCTTCGAATATCAAAAGGACCAAAAGATACACCATTAGTAATATTAGCCTTATCTTCACTCGACCAATTCGCAGTTATTTTTAAATTACTAACCACTATAAAAGAAGTGGTTATCAGTGGGAAACTGCCCGGATTATCATCTGAAGAACCATTTGAAAAAAAATTTTCATTTGCACCATAAATATACCAATTAGGCATTTTAAGAATTGCTAAATTAAAATATTTTCTATCAATATTGACTCTGCAATAATTGAATGTTATACTGAACCCATTTGTCGTAGGTGAAGCCGGAGCAGAAGTTAAATTTGATATAATAAAGTTATCCATCATTAACCTGGTTTTCACTGGTAATGGTCTTCCTAATAATAAATCCTTATCTATAGGATCAACTATAGTTTTTTTGAGTGTATCTTGATTTTTTTGAAAATTATTCTCCGGCATAGAATATTTTACCGGATTACTCGCAACTGTTTTTATGAATTCTGCCTTAAATGAACTCTGTGCAATGTCTTCATGTGAGAAATTCTTTTGAAGATTAAGTTTTGCACCTGTTTCTACCATTTTTAAAATTAGAGGCGAAGTTGAAACACTAGATTTTGCAAATAGAGGACTAACATTTCCCATTTTAAGAACCTGCTGTGGATTTATCAATGACACAGCAGATTTTTTTTCCATAACATTCAATGTTTTTGTTTTTATCTTTGCAGTATCTACAGATATTTTTGCATTTAACAATCCTGAAATAGAATTCGTTATTACTGAGCTAGGGGCCAACTTCCAAACCCCCTTTTCAATATTTTTTACTCCATTATTTTTTACAAATAAAGAGTTTGTATCGGTGTTTTTAATTTCTTCAGACTTAATAGAAATTCTAGGCCAAAACTGAGAAGAATTCTCATCGTACCAATTACTTGGTGTAGCCTTGCATGGATGATAAAATGTATTCGGATCAGAAACTGAACCTTTTTCACTTCGTAGATACTCATATTGCGCATCTGCAAATAATTTAAACATTGGATTAGTTTCAAGCTCTGAACTTAAAACTCCGCTTGGTCTCGCGCTCGAAATAATGATATCGTATAAATCATCCATATCCATTGCGGAGTCTTCAAATTTATTTTTGCTAAAAATTGGAGTAATATTAGCGAGATCCGAAAAAACTTCTTCTGCAATATTTGAATCATAATTACCCGATGGATTTTTAAAATCGGCTGAACAGATTGGAATACCCGGCCACGCCATTTGAAAAAACAAACCCGGAGGAGCGTTTGAGAAATTAAATGCACCCGCAAGAGTATCGTAAACTTTAGCTATAAAATTAGATGTATCATTCATAAGATAATAATTTTAAAAAATATCATTTATTAATTAGTGGATTTAAGAATTGTAGATTTAAAAAGTATCTCTGTATTTTAATTACAGAGATACTTATAAATAATGCATGTGTATAATTTAGGCATTTTCGGGAGCGCAATATGGAACTACTGCATTCATCCAACCTATAATCTGAACTCCCGGCACGAGTATTTCACCGTTAGCAAAAGCAGATTTCCATGTTTCATTGGAACTTGACTGACTATAGCTTCCGCCGATTGAAAATGGTCCTATACCGACACTAAGATTAGCGCTAAGCTGAGACTGCATTTTATCCCAATCGGTTTTTGACCAATTAGCTTTAATTTTTACGCCTTTTACTACTATAAATGCTGTCGACATCAATGGCCACAATGTATTTTTTTGATTCTTGGTGCCGTTAGATATTCCTCCTTTTTTAGCAGAAAAATTTCCAAGGTTCCAGGTTTTAGTATCAAGTAAATGAAAACTCATCCATGGTCTTCTTATGCCAATAAGTTTGTATGAAAATTCAAAACTTAAATTTTTAGTTTCAGAACTGAAATGTTGTGAACTTGAGCTTCCGCTTGCACCGCCACTTACATTCCAGATACCTGAACTAAAACTTGCTGCTGCCCCAAACGATTTAAAATCTGATGAACTGTTTGATGTAGAATTTCCAGCTGCCACTTTTACTATAGTCCAACCCGTATTATCACTGGTGCTGAACCAATTGGATGGTATAAGATTAACTCTCTGCACCTTGGCAGAAAGTCCACTGCCTGAATCGTCTAATGATACCCCATAGCCTTCAAATATATCTTGCGCCTTCTTAAATGCTTTTTGCAAAGAATTCTGTGAACTGGTTGTCATTATAGCCAAATTTTGTTCTACTTTATCAGCATTACCTGCTCTCCATTTATCCCATGCCTGCTTAACAGGTATCTGAAGAGTTGGAGCTATAAGTGGCCAGGTATTTTTTCCTTGAGGCGTTTCTTGAGCAGCTAAATAAGCTCCCACATACGCTAATCGCGCATTTGAATAGGCCGTTTGGTTATCCAAATAATCTCTGTAAACTTGAGATTCTATAACCCTCGGTATTACTTGACCTGTATCAGAGTCTGTTTCATTTACAGATCTGAATAAGAAATTATATGCATTGTTAATTTGAGCATCTAAGGCAGGATTGGCAGGCTGTTTTGGAATTGATATACCATTAAGAATATCTTCATATACTTGCGATACGGTTTTCCCGCTGTCTTCATATAATGAGTTACAGTTTGGAATTACGTCTACAAGTCTTGCTGTGTTTACCGCTGCATCCTGACTTCCATTTATATTTCCGGGTGTCCATGGATTTCTATAATCACTAGGATTAATAGCCATACCGGGTTTCATGAGTGTAAGCATTGTTTTGGCGGAATTCATTAATGGCTTACCACCCGATTCTGCTTTAGTAGCGGAATCAAAAATTTTGTCGTAAATGCCTTGTATTAAAGCATTCATTTCTTCGCTTGTCATTTTATTTGTATTTAAATTTTAATGCCTACTCTATTCAGTTTTCAGCATCCCTGTCTTACTCGTTTGAGGATTTTCAGAATTCTCCTTAATTATTTAATTAAGCTAAATTATATCATTTGTAATTCATTGCAAAAGAAGTAAAATCCTGTTTGTGAATCAAAAAAATTAAGTTAAGTGAGGTTTAAACTCTATTTTTACAAAATTTTCCATATTTTTAGAGAAAATATTGTATAACTGTGAATTTAACCTCTAAAAATAAATGACTCGGAAACTCCGTCCCCACTTTTAGTTTCCGCAGTATTTTTCCTCTTGACTTTAAAATCCATTCTTTCTAATTTGGAAACTTGATAAACGATTATCGTTTCCGTTGAAACTTTTAAAAATTCGTTCCGTACTACAAAATTACTCACACTATTTACAAAAAAAGAATATGATACAAAACTCGCAAGGTGCTGAATTATCGCCGGAGCTATCCAAGGATAACGAGCGGATATTACGCTATGCTCAGGACAAATTCCAGAAAGAGGGATTCTATAAAACCTCGATGGACGAGCTTGCCCGCGAACTTCAGATAAGCAAAAAAACAATCTATAAGTACTATGCCTCAAAAGAAAAACTTGTAGAGCATATTGTCTCCGATAAAATGATGTGCGACTCGGGCAAAATGAATGTCTTCCTGAACACAGATGATAACGTTGTAATAAAATTTGTTAAGATACTGAACCTTAACAGAGAAAGATTTGCCTGCATGAGCGAAAAATGGTTCAGAGATTTGCAAATCCATACCCCGCAGCTATGGGAACAGATGGATAAGTTTAAAGTACAGATGATGGAAGAAACTATGAGGAAATTAATTGAGCAGGGCAAGAAAGAAAAATTAATTGAGCAGTATCCGGCAGAGATAATTATTGCCTGCATGATTGCCT
>JBBRQV010000041.1:0-21420 GCA_038225955.1 Ignavibacteria bacterium
GGATTCGATGAAAGATATAAAATGTTTTTCAATGATGTTGACCTTTGCAAAAGCATTGTTGATGCAGGATATAAAATTTATTTTTATCCCGACTCAAAAATTTTTCACATTAAAGGCGTGAGCATTTATAAAGATAGAAAAAATATGCTGAGAATCTGGAATAATGACTGCATCACCTATTTTAAAAAGTATCACAATAATTTTTTATTAAATCCTTTGCTTAGCATAGGGTTAAAACTTTCTTTGCCGTTTAGAAAATAATTTTAATATGAAAGCAGCCATAGCGCAAATAAATTCCATACTTGGAGATTTAAATAAAAATATCGAACGCCATATTGAGTGCTGCAATAAGGCAATCGCTGAGAAATCTGATATAATTATTTTCCCAGAGCTATCTTTGACGGGATACTCGTTAAAAGATATAAACTATGATGTTGCCTTCAATCCTTATAAGTCTGATAAGCTGAAAGATTTATTGAAGCTCAGCAAAAAAATTTCAATCGTATGCGGATTTGTTGAAGAAGGTGAAAACTTTGCTGTATATAACTCGGCTATTCTATTAGAAGACGGAGAGATAAAAGGAATTCACAGAAAAATTTATCCACCGACTTACGGAATTTTTGAAGAGCTCAGATATTTTTCAAGAGGCACGGACTGCGTTCCGATAAATTCAAAACACGGCAAGCTCGGCATTATGGTCTGCGAAGATTTGTGGCACATGTCTGTTCCATACACAATGGCAATGGCCGGCGCTCAAGTTTTAATTGCTATCGTATGCTCGCCAACACGTCTTGGTGTTGATACAGATAAGTTTAAAAATTACGAAGTGAATTCCGAGCATCATAAAACTTATGCAAGAATTCTTTCATCATATTTACTTTTCAGTAACAGAGTTGGATTTGAAGACGGCGTAAATTTCTGGGGCGGCAGTAAAATTGTTGACCCTTCAGGAAGCGTTTTAAGCGTTGCAAAACTCTTTGATGAAGATATGATTTATGCTGAAATAAGTACGTCAGAGGTGCAAAGAGCGCGAAGAAATGCCCGACATTTTCTCGATGAAGATATTGATTTAACAATAAAGAACCTTCGGAAAATCAATAATAGCTGAACCTTTAACATCAATTTTTAGTTACATTTATCACTAAGATATACAGAGTGCCAAACTAAATTCATATAAAATTGAATTTTATTTGGCATTTATATTGTTAGCCAAATTTCTTATTTTTGTTCCTTGTAAATATTTATGATAGCCAATTTAACTGATAGAGAGAAAGAAATTTTACGATGCGTTGTGGATAATTTTATTATCAATGCAATGCCTGTGGGCTCGCGTAATATTTCAAAGCAAAGCGATTTGAATCTCTCGCCGGCAACTATTCGTAATGTGATGAGCGACCTAGAAGAAATGGAATTGCTCAGAACGCCGCACACTTCTGCGGGAAGAGTTCCGACGGATAAGGCTTACAGATATTATATTGATACGCTGATGGGTAAGGAAAGCCTTAACGATGCGGAGATACACTCGATAAAAACTCAGGTTGGGGATATAAAAAACTCTTTTAAGAACTCTATTAACGAGCCCGAAGAAATATTTGCCGAGACATCGAAGATACTCGGAAAAATTTCTCATATGCTTGCAGTTGTTTCCGAGCCGCTTTTGACGACGGGGATTTTTGCAAAGCTTGAGCTTGTAAGTCTCTCCTCCACAAAAATTCTTGCTGTGCTGAACATAAAATCCGGAATTGTAAAAACTTTAATTCTTGAGCTTGATTCAGAAGTAACGAAAACAAAACTCGATACAATCTCCTCTTTACTCAATGAAAGACTTTGCGGTTTAACACTTAAGGAAATAAAGGAAACTTTTTCACAGCGAATTGGCGATTTGAGTTCGGAAAATCCGGAACTGATACAATTATTTATAAATTCGATTGATAAGTTTTACGATGAAGAGAAAGGCGGCAAGATTTATCTTGGTGGAACGAGCGAGATAATTACTCAGCCGGAATTTATTGATATGAAAAATGTTAAGAGCATTATTGATTTGACCGAGGATAGAAATTTTGTGGTTCATATTTTTCAGAATTCCGATTTGCTGAATAATAACGTTTCAATTAAAATCGGTGATGAAAACGTTGATTATAAACTGAGAGATTTGAGCGTGCTTACGACTGCATATTCATTCGGAGATGTGAAAGGAAAAATCGGTGTTATAGGACCTAAAAGAATGAACTACGCAAAGATAATTACTTTGCTGGAATACACTTCAAAACTTATTACTGAAATGGTGATGTAATTTGTTTAAAAAAATTTATAAAAAAATAATGAAAAATAAAAATACGCAAGAAGACGTAAATGATAACGTAGAAAAAAATGAAAATGTTATCGCCGAAGAAGAAGTAAAATCTTCAGAGGAAACAGTTGAGCTAACTGAAGCAGAAAAACAAAAGCAGGAAAATGCAGAGCTGAGAGATCTGCTCTTAAGAAAAGTTGCTGAGTTTGAAAATTTCAAAAAGAGAAAAGATGCAGAGGTATCTGAGTTTATAAAATATTCGTCTGAAAAAATAATTAAGGAATTGATACCGGTGTATAATGATTTGGATAGGTCACTGCACTCAGTAAACAAAGGCGAGACCAAAGATTTGGAAACATTAAATAAGGGACTTGAACTGGTCTACCAAAAATTTTCAAGTATACTTGAAAACGAAGGCTTGAAAGAAATTGATGTGATGGGGAAACCTTTTGATGTGAATACATCAGATGCTTTGATGCAAGTTCCGAAGGAAGTTGAACCGAACACTGTAATTGAAGTCGTTGAAAAAGGTTATATGTTGAAAGATAAAGTTGTAAAGCATGCTAAGGTTTTAGTATCTGCTTAATAAATGAATCTAATTTTCTTAATGGTGATTAATTAAGAAAATCAAAATTTTTAAAATGACAAAGAAAGATTATTACGAAATATTATCGGTAGAAAGAACTGCATCGGGCGATGAAATAAAAACATCATACCGAAAGATGGCGATGAAATATCATCCCGATAGAAATCCGGGCAACCATGAAGCTGAAGAGATGTTCAAGGAATGCGCAGAGGCATACGAAATTTTATCTGACCCTACGAAGAGACAAAGATATGACCAGTTCGGACATCAGGGCGTAACCGGAGGTCCGGGTGGATTTTCAGGATTCACAGATATGAACGATATCTTTTCTCACTTCGGAGATATTTTCGGAGGCGGACAAGGCGGAAGCATATTCGATGAATTTTTTGGCGGAGGCGGAAGAAACTCGCAAAGAAGAAAACAAGGCGGCGGTGTTCGCGGAAGCGATCTAAAAATAAGTCTGAAACTTACACTGGAAGAAATTGCCGACGGTATAGAAAAAACTATAAAAGTAAAGAAACAAAAAACCTGCGAAACATGCAAAGGCACAGGGGCAAAAGGCGAGAGCGGATTTACGAAGTGCGCGCATTGTAATGGAAGCGGAGAAGTTCGTCAGGTATCGCGTTCGATATTCGGACAGTTTGTAAACGTAACAATGTGTGATGTTTGCCACGGTGAAGGAAGAGTAGTAAAGGAAAAATGCAGTGATTGCCACGGCGAAGGCAGAGTAAAAACAGAAGCAGAAATAAAAGTTAATATTCCTTCCGGCGTAAGCGATGGAAATTATATTCCGCTTGAAGGACAAGGTAATGCCGGAATGCGCGGTGGACCTGCGGGAGATTTGTATATTCATCTTGAAGAAGAAGTACATTCAATTTTCCAGAGGGAAGAAGATGATATTTATTACGAACTCGATTTAAGTTTAGTCGATGCTGCTATTGGTGCTGATGTAATTGTTCCGACTTTAAAAGGAAAAGCAAAATTAAAAATTGATGCAGGCACACAGCCCGGAAGTATTTTGAAAATGTCACATAAGGGGATTCAAAGATTGCACTCAGATAGAAGAGGTGACCAGCTTGTAAGAATAAATGTTCATATACCTACAAAGCTTTCAGGGAAAGAAAAAGATACATTAAGAGAGCTTGCGAAGTCTGAAAATTTCCAACCGCAGACAGGAAAGAAAAAATCATCGAAAGGATTTTTTAAGAAAGTGTTTACGGATTGAGATAATATGAAGTAATGAGAAAATAAAAATTATTATTTTATATAATTGACCTGTCAGCTTTAAAAATCTGACAGGTCTTTTTTTTACCGTATTGGCTCCTCTTTACAATTCCGTAACATCTACGTAACATTCGTAACACAAAATTAATCATTACTTCACAGCGGATAAGTAGTTTATAAGACAAATCAAAAATCATCGGCAAAAAATGCTAAAAACTTTATTGATTCTGTCACTATTCTTTTCCTTTTATTCATACTCATTTTCACAGCAGTTAAAAGGTAAAGTATTAGATGCAGGTAATTCCGAATCCCTCATAGGAGCAACTATAAAAGTTGTTGAAGATAAGACAGGCGCAGTATCAGATTTAGATGGAACATACACAGTAGATGTAAGCAAGGCAGGAACATACACAGTCGAGTTTTCCTATGTTGGTTACAAAACATATATAGTGAAAAATGTTGAGATGAAACAGGGACAGGTTACAAAACTTGATGCTTCACTCAATGGTGAGGGAGTTGCAACAGAAGAAATTCTTGTTGAGGCTACAACATCATTGGCGAATGAAAACTCTTTGCTGAACGAACAGAAAAATTCGAATAAAATTTCCGATGGCATAAGTGAGCAGCAGATAAAACGCGCACCCGATGCTGCGGCATCAGACGTACTGAAAAGAGTTATTGGTGTAACGATAGTAAAAGATAAATTTGTTTATGTAAGAGGAACCAATGACAGATACAATAATACGACTCTTAACGGTGTATTGATCCCCAGCACCGAGCCCGATAAAAAAGCATTTTCATTTGATATATTCCCATCAAACCTTATTGAAAATATAATCATTTCAAAATCGTTTACACCTGACCTTACGGGAAATTTCACAGGAGGATTGGTTCAGATTACTACAAAAGAATTTCCGGAATCGTTTACATACAGCTTCAATATAAACTCATCTATCACAGGTCAAACTACAGGAAAAGATTTTTATAATTACGGAGCAGGGCAATCGAAGTTATTATTTTTTAATATGGGAAGTGATGACGGAAGCAGAAGTCTCCCATCTGTTTTTCCTCAAGGCACGGAATCCAGACAGAATTATTCGCCAGAGCAATTGCAGGATTTCGGAAGAGCTTTTAAAAATGATTGGACACAGACATCATCTTCAGCCCCACTTAACGCAGGGTTTCAATTCTCAGTTGGTAATAATATAAAATTTTTAAATAATCCTTTAGGGTTTTTAGCGGCTTTTACTTATAAGAATAGCTTCTCCAATAAGACAATCGAAAAGAATGACTATAATACAGATAATACTGTGTTAAGCAGTTATACAGGCCGCTCTTCAGAGTATACAGTTTTAGACGGGGGACTTTTAAATCTGAATTATAAACTTGGTACTAATCATAAGATAAGTTTAAAAAATACATACAGCCAAAGTTCGGAAAATGAGACAGAGTTTTATAACGGAAATTTCTATCCCGAGAATTCAGAAAGAAATTTGTACACAACGGTTTTTACTGAGAGATATTTGTACTCAACTCAGTTAATCGGAAGCCATTACTTTCATGATCTGACAAGAATGGAATTGACATGGAAGGCATCTTATTCCGAATCAAAAAGAAATCAGCCCGATTTAAAAACGATGACTTATCAAAGAGACATCGGAACGACTGATCAGTTCTTTGCGCCAATTTTAACTAATACACCAAACTCACCTGCAGGCGGAAGATTTTTTTCGAATTTGTTTGATATTGTAAGAGGAGGGAATCTTGATTTAGAGTTTCCATTTAAAATTGGTAAAGGTGTAGAGTCAAGATTAAAATTAGGAACAAACATAAATACAACTACACGTTCATTTAACGCAAGAAATTTTGCACCTGCTTTAAGTTCAGGGGCATCTTTCCTGCTTAATTATCAGGGGATAGATACAATATTCAGTCCGCAGAATATTTCACCCAACGGATATTATTATTCAGAGTTAACAAGGGAGTCTGATAATTATTCTGCAACTGAAAAATTATATACAGGTTATGCGATGGTAGAGATCCCGATAGGGAAATTAAAAGTTGTTACCGGAGCAAGATTAGAATCAAATCAACAGGACTTGAATACACTTGGAAGAATCGGTCAGGCTGTAAATGTAACAAATAAAAATAATGATATATTGCCTTCATTAAATTTATCCTATAGCATTAACGATAAAATAAATATAAGAGCATCTGTAACACAGACAATTTCAAGACCGGAGCTTAGAGAAATTGCTCCGTTTTCCTATACCGATTTCGTTTCAGGTATAACTACAGTGGGTAACGTTGATTTGAATAGAAGTTTAAACCAAAATTACGATTTAAGATTTGAAGCGTATCCTATGGCAGGTGAAATTTTTGCTGTGAGTTTGTTTTACAAACACATGAATAGCCCAATAGAAGAGGTTTTCATCCCTACATCAACAAACAGAATAAAGACTTTTCAGAATGCAAAAGACGGCGCAAGAAATTACGGATTGGAAGTTGAATTAAGAAAAAATTTAGGATTTGCGCATAAGCTTTTGAAGAATGTTTCAGTTAATGCAAATTTTTCGTTGATAGATTCAAAGGTAAATATTGCAGGGCTTGGTTCAACTACAACATCACAGGAAAGGAAGTTACAGGGACAATCTCCATACACTGTTAACTTAGGTTTATACTATGATAATTATGAGTCAGGCACAGGTGTAAATCTTCTTTATAATAAATTTGGAGATAGAATTTCAGAAGTAGGATTAAACGGCTTCAATGACATATATGAAAAGGGAAATGATTTGATTGATTTGACTGTAACTCAAAAATTATTTCAAAAGTTTGAACTGAAGCTTGCATTCAAGGACTTGCTGAATAAAGATAATCTTTTAATCCAACAGGTAAACGGTGAAGAAAAAATTATCAACAAAGTAAATTCAGGCAATACTCAGTCAATAACACTATCATATAAATTTTAAGATTTATTAATGTAATATTAACTCATTTTTAATTTGTAGTTAATAGTAAGGAAACATTAAGTGGCCATATTTGACACAAATAATTATAAACAAAACGTAACTAAAAATCTTAAAATGAAAAAATTACTTCTATCTTTGTTATTACTTTTAGCATTACAGGGCGTGTCTTTTGCGCTTCCGATTGACTCAACTACATTAGTTGACGGTCATTATACTTCCAATATCACTTTATCAAATACAAAATACTACAAAATAAAAGGTTTTGTGTATATGGAAGCGGGAACTACACTAACAATTCCTGCAGGTACTATCATCATGGGAGACTTCAATACAAAAGGAACATTGATAATACAAAGAGGCGCTAAAATAATGGCTCAGGGAACTGCTGTTCAACCAATAATTTTCACGTCACAAAAACCTGCGGGTTCAAGAGGTACAGGAGATTGGGGCGGAGTAATTTTATTAGGGAGAGCCGGAATAAATACGGTTAGCGGAGCAGATAGCTCAGCTATTGAAGGGCTTCCACCGGAAGTGACACCTGCATACTTCGGTGGACAACCAAGAGTTGATAATGATAATTCTGGTATAATGTCATACGTAAGAATCGAATTTGCCGGTATCAACTTAACAGGTGTATCAGGAAACGAAATAAACGGATTAACTTTAGGCGGTGTAGGTTCAGGTACAACTCTTGAATACATTCAGGTTAGTTATGCAGGTGATGATTCATTTGAATGGTTCGGCGGCACAGTAAACTGCAAACATTTAATTGCATACAAAGGTCTTGACGATGATTTTGACTCTGATAACGGATACAGAGGTTACAATCAATTTATGCTTGCTATCAGAGACAGTAACATCGCTGACGTAAGTAAATCAAATGGATTTGAAATTGATAACAATGCAAACTCACCAAACAATTTCAATTCGCCAAGAAGTCAGGCAACGTATTCAAATCTTACAATGATTGGACCACTTAAGACTTTAACTACAACAGTTAATCCATTATTCCAAGCAGGAGCACACTTGAGAAGAAACATGCTTACAAGTATTTATAACACAATTATCATGGGATGGCCTGCCGGTGTGAGATTTGATGGAGCCGGAGTTGGTAATGCTTTCTTAAACGATACGGCAAAATTTAAAAGCAATATTATCTGCGGCGCTTTAAGAACAGGTGATACTATAAGTACATTCTCTACTGGTTTTCCGACAGCAGCGTCTTTCATAACTTCTCCTTCTTATAACAATAGAGTGTTTACAAATAATACAGATGTGAATTTGACAAATCCTTTCGGATTCTATGGCGGTACACCAGATTACAGACCTGCAGCAAGTTCACCTGCTTTAACAGGGGCAAACTTCTCATATCCGAATTTGAGTAATTCATTCTTTACAAATGTTTCTTATGTAGGGGCTTTTGACGGAACAAATAACTGGACAACGGGCTGGGCAAATTGGGACCCGCAGGCATTCGTAATTGGCATCAATACAATTTCAACAGAGTTGCCGGCCTCATACAAATTAGCACAGAACTTCCCGAACCCTTTCAACCCATCAACAAAAATTGATTTCTCAATTGTGAAGTCAGGATTTGTTTCATTGAGAGTTTTTGATATGACAGGTAAGGAAGTTGCAAACTTAGTAAACGGTGACCTTGCAACAGGTACATACTCAGCAGATTTCAACGCTGTAAATCTTACTTCAGGTGTTTATTTCTACACATTGAAGACAGATAACTTCAGCGAAACAAAGAAAATGATGCTTATAAAATAAAAAAAATTGTCGTAGCATTTTCTCTTCTTTTCCCCAAAATCCATCCCGATTCTAAGTCAGGATGGATTTTTTTTTATGCAAAATAAGGACTTTGTTCACTGATATAAAATTAGGCTTGTTTTGAGGCTTAAAACGGCTATTTGGAAAGGAGGGTTCGTAAATTAAAGGATTGAAAAATCTTCAATAAATCGCTATTTTGAGGTGTATTTTGAAATATTCTGTTTATGGTTTGGAAGCTTTTATAGTTTTAAAAAAAATTATAAAATTCATAAGAAGATGTAACACTCAGGCAGTTAATAAAGAATTAAAATTTACCCTTTTTTCTTTCCTGCTATCCGCCGTTATTCCCAAAAAAAGATTCCTATTCCAAACTCTTTTTTAAATTAATTTCAGGGTTCAATTTTAATTCTTTAGCTTTTTCAAAAAATTAAATTTTAACGCTAAGGTCTTTTTACTTGTATGGATGAGGATAAAAAATGGTATGTAGTTCAAACGAGACCTTTATTCGAGAAGAAAGTTTTAAAGCAAATCGAAGATAAACAAATTGAGGTCTTTCTGCCTGAGATTGAAACCATAAGAATCTGGTCAGACAGGAAGAAGAGAATTCATAAACCGCTTTTCTCGGGCTATTTATTTGTTCATGCAGACCCGACTGAAAGATTTCTCGCTATATCGAATACAGTAGGCGCTTTGAAGTATGTAATGTACCAGAAGAGACCTGCAATTGTATCTGCAAAGGAAATTGATGCAATAAAAATTTCTCTTAACCTTGCAGAGAGAGTAACTTTTGAAAATAAAACTTTTCAAAAAGGTGATGAAGTGATTATTTCAAGCGGACCGTTAAACGGACTTCGCGGAATTGTTTCCGAAGCAAGAGGACATTACAAATTACTTATAAATATTACGGAGCTATCGGCTTCACTATCCATTGAATTATTCGCTGATGAAATCAGCCATCTTAAAAAAATTAACACAAATAACTGATGAAAGTACCTTTATTAGACCTTAAAGCACAATACGCGACAATAAAAAAAGATGCCGATGCAGCGCTTATAAGAGTTGCCGAATCACAATATTTTATCCTGGGACCCGAAGTAGATAAACTTGAAGCAGCGTGCTCGAAATATCTCAACTGCAAATATTCGCTCGGAGTTTCTTCCGGCACTGATGCTCTTCTTCTTGCATTGATGGCAATTGATTTAAAACCCGATGAAGAAGTAATCATCCCTACATATTCATTCTTTGCAACGGCAGGAGTTGTTTGCAGACTTAACGGCAAACCTGTTCTCGTTGATAACGACCCTGTAACTTTCAATATTGATCCCGCAAAAATAGAAGCATTAATTACACCGAAGACAAGAGCAATTATTCCTGTTCATCTTTACGGACAGAGCGCAGATATGGACCCGATAATGCAGATTGCTAAGAAGCATAATCTTATTGTTATCGAAGATGGCGCGCAGGCAATCGGCACACAGTACAAAGATGGAAAAGAAGTCGGCTCTATTGCACATATAGGATGTTTTTCTTTTTTCCCTAGTAAAAATCTTGGAGCGTTCGGTGATGCAGGTCTTGTAACAACTAACGATGAAAATTTATACGAGATGATGAAAATTTTACGGGTGCACGGCGGCAAGCCAAAGTATCATCATAAATTCATTGGAGCAAATTTCAGAATAGATGAAATACAGGCAGCTGTACTGAATGTAAAACTTCCTTATCTTGATTCATGGACTAAGAGAAGACAGGAAAACGCTGCTCTATACACGAAGCTTTTTGTTGAGAAAGGTTTAGCAGAGAAAACAGGAATGACATCGTTCGATTCAAAGAATAAAGTTTTATTACCACAGTCAGTTTATTCAGGTTCGGAGCGCAATCATATTTACAATCAGTACATAATCAGAGTAGAAAAGAGAGACGAGTTAAAGAAATTCCTTAGTGACAATGAAATAGGAAACGAAATTTATTATCCGATTCCTTTCCATCTTCAGGAGTGCTTTGCATACCTTGGGTATAAGAAAGGTGATTTTCCATTGGCTGAATTCTGCGCAGATACATCGCTTGCAGTCCCGATTTATCCTGAGCTTACACCTGAAATGATAACATTTGTTGTTGAAAAGATTTCAGAATTTTTAAATAAGTAATTTATATTAGACTTTAAAATATTTATATGAAATTTTTATGAACAAAAATTATTATGTGAACGAATACGCAGTAGTAGATGATAACGTTGAAATAGGCGAAGGCACTAAGGTGTGGCATTTTGCTCACGTTCAGTCCGGTTCAAAAATTGGAAAGAAATGTGTGTTCGGACAAAACGTAAACATAGGTAACAATGTAAAGATTGGAAATTTTGTAAAGATTCAAAATAATGTTTCAGTTTATGAAGGAGTAACATTAGAAGATTATGTTTTCTGCGGACCATCTATGGTGTTCACAAATATTTTAGACCCTAAGTGCAAGTACCCGCAGGTAGGTGCAGCATTTTACATAAATACTCTTGTAAAAGAAGGCGCTTCATTAGGCGCTAACTGTACAATTGTATGCGGCAATACAATCGGTAAGCATTGCCTTGTCGGAGCAGGAAGTGTTGTAACAAAAGATGTTCCTGACTATGCATTAGTAGTCGGTAATCCTGCAAGAGTTATCGGATGGGTGAGCGAAGCGGGAAAGAGATTGAACTTTGATGATAAAGGCGAGGCGTTCTGTGAGAAATCGAATAAGAAGTATAAATTCGATAACGAAAAAGTTTTTGAAATAGATTAGTAATAGCAGGCTCTCAAAAAGAGTCAATTATAAAAAATAAGTTTTAAAATTTTTACCGCTGATACCTTATAAACTGAAAATGTGAGGTAATTGGCGGAGCTTTGTTTAAACTTTTAATAAACTCCAGATGAAATTTTTAGTAACAGGCGGCGCCGGTTTCATAGGTTCAAATATTGTAGGCGAACTTTTAAAAAGAAACTACGAAGTGAAAGTCCTCGATAATTTTTCTACAGGCAAACGAGAAAATCTATCCGACTATGGAAACAATATTGAACTTATTGAAGGCGATATAAGAAGTTATCATATCGTGAAAGATGCAGTTCAGGGAGTTGATGTGATTTTACACGAAGCCGCATTGCCTTCAGTGCCTCGCTCGATAAACGATCCTATTACATCTAACGAAGTAAATGTTACAGGTACTTTGAATATACTGGAAGCTGCAAGAAAGAATGATGTTAAGAAAATAGTTTTTGCATCTTCATCTTCAGTTTACGGAGATAATCCGAAGCTGCCGAAAGATGAATCAATGATTCCGAATCCGTTATCTCCATATGCTGTCTCAAAATTATCCGGTGAAAAATATTGCAATGTATTCACGAGGATTTATGGTTTAAAAACGATTGCATTAAGGTATTTTAATGTATTCGGGCCGAGACAGGACCCGAACTCACAATACTCTGCAGTTATTCCAAAGTTCATTACTGCAATTATGAAAAACGAATCACCTGTAATTTTCGGAGATGGAGAGCAAAGCAGGGATTTCACATTCGTAAGAAATGTAATCGAAGGAAATATTCTTGCTGCTACAACTGACTGTGAAGCAGGCATTGCAATGAACTGCGCATGCCACGGAAGAATAACTCTTAACGAATTGGTTGCTATGATAAATGAGATTTTAGGAAAAGATATAAAACCAATTTATAAAGAACCTCGCGCAGGAGATATAAAACACTCCTTCGCAGATATTCAGCTTGCGGAAAAAAATCTAAATTACATTCCTCTTGTAAATTTCAAAGAAGGTTTAAAAATCACAATAGAAAGTTTTAAATAAAAAATAAAAATTACAAATAAATTAAGATGAATCTTAAAGAGAAAATAAAATCGAATAACTTCACAGTAGGAATTATCGGTTTAGGGTATGTAGGGCTGCCACTAGCACTTGAGTTTTGCAAGAACAACATAAAAGTTCTTGGCTTTGACTTGGATGATTTCAAAGTGAAAAAAATATTGAAGGAAAAGCAATCATACATAAAGCACATTCCTACTGAGCATATTAAAGAATCAGTTGAGAAAAAAATGCTTGATGCTACTACGGATTTCTCAAGACTGAAAATAGTTGATGTGATTATTATCTGCGTCCCTACTCCTTTAAATGCAAATAGAGAGCCTGATCTTAGCTACATCACAACTACAGGAGATACGATTGCAAAGTATCTGAGAAAAGGGCATATCGTTTCTCTTGAGAGTACAACTTATCCCGGAACAACGGATGAAGTGCTTGTAGGAATTTTTAACAAGACCGGATTAAAAGCAGGAAAAGATTATCATTTATGTTTCTCCCCGGAAAGAGAAGACCCTAACAATGCAAAATATACAACTGCAACTATTCCCAAGGTACTTGGTGGATTAACTCCAATGTGTACCGAGCTTGGAAAAATGGTGTATGAAAAAGTTATTCATAAAGTTGTTACAGTATCTTCAACGAGAGCAGCAGAAGCAACAAAGCTTCTTGAAAATATTTTCCGCTCGATTAACATTGCATTGGTAAACGAACTTAAAGTTGTTTTTGATAAAATGAACATTGATGTATGGGAAGTAATTGAAGCCGCATCTACAAAGCCGTTCGGTTACACACCTTTCTATCCGGGCCCGGGCTTAGGTGGACATTGTATTCCGATTGACCCGTTCTACTTAACTTGGAAAGCAAGAGAATATGAAATTTCAACAAAGTTCATTGAGCTTGCAGGCGAAATAAATACTTTTATGCCTCACTACGTTGTTGAAAAAGTAATGTACGCATTAAACGATAACAAGAAATGTTTAAAGGGTTCTAAAGTTTTACTTCTTGGACTTGCATACAAAAAAGATATTGATGATTTAAGAGAGTCACCTTCACTAAAATTAATTGAACTGCTTGAGCACGACGGTGCAATTGTTGACTACAATGATGACTATTGCAAATCAATTCCTGAAACAAGAGAATATAAATTTAAGAAAAAATCTATAAAGCTCACTCCTGCGATAATTAAAAAATACGATTTAGTATTATTGTCAACAGACCACACTTACTATGACCACAAAATGATTTTTGATAGCGCAAAGATAATAGTTGACTCAAGAAATGCGTTTAAAAAATTCAAAGGAAAAAAACTTTACAAAGCTTAATCATTTTACTTAAACATTCAGATGAACCGTGATAAAAAAATAAAGTTCGCAGTAGTAGGCTCAGGACATATCGGTAAAAGACATGCAGAGATGATTGTAAGAAACGAAGAAGCTGAACTTGTAGCAATGTGTGATGTTCTCTCGAAAGAAAAACTGGGGCTTGAAAAATATGATGTGCCGTTTTTTTCTTCAATTGATGAATTGCTTAACTCCGATTTAGAGTTTGATGTGATGTGCGTGGCATCTCCTAACGGATTGCATGGCGAGCACTCAATGAAAGCTCTTGATAAAGGAAAGCATATTGTCTGCGAGAAACCAATGGCGCTGACAGTTGCCGATTGCGAGAAAATAATTTTCAAAGCGCTTCAGGCATCACGACATGTTTTTTGCGTAATGCAGAACAGATACTCGCCGCCATCAGCATGGATAAAAGAAGTTGTTGAGAATAAAATTCTCGGCGATACTTATATGGTTCAACTGAACTGTTACTGGAACCGCGATGAACGCTATTACAAAAAAGGAAACTGGAAGGGAACGAAAGACCTTGACGGCGGAACATTATTTACACAATTTTCGCACTTCATAGATATTATGTACTGGCTATTCGGTGATATAAAAGAAGTTCAGGCACGGTTTAATGATTTCAATCATAAAGATTTGACTGACTTTGAAGATTCAGGAACCGTTAATTTTAATTTTGTTAACGGTGGAATGGGCTGCATTAATTATTCTACTTCCTTATGGAATACGAATATGGAAAGCAGCATTACGATAATAGGAAGCCACGGCAGTGTGAAAATCGGCGGGCAGTATATGAATGAAGTTGAGTACTGCAATATAAAAGATTATACAATGCCTGAATTAGCTCCCGTAAATCCTGCAAATGATTACGGCACTTATAAAGGCTCTGCTGCAAACCATCACTACATTTTTGAAAATGTTATTGATGTGCTGAAGGGCAGAAATGTTATTACAACAAATGCGTTGGAAGGATTGAAAGTAGTTGATATCATTGAAAGAATTTACGCTTTAAAAGATAAAAATTGAAATATGATGTTATCATCATAGGCGCAGGAATTGTTGGTCTTGCTTCTGCTTACAGAATTTTAGAAGCGAAGCCGAATTTGAAACTACTGATTCTTGAAAAAGAAAACGCCGAAGCAAAACATCAGACAGGAAATAACAGCGGAGTAATTCACTCGGGAATTTATTACAAACCCGGAAGCTTAAAAGCTGTGAATTGTATCAATGGATATAATCAACTTATAAAGTTTTGTGATGAGAATGGCATTAAGTACGAACTATGCGGGAAAGTAATTGTAGCATTGAATGAAAATGAACTCCCTTCGCTTGAAAATATTTATAAGCGCGGTAGCGAGAACGGACTTAAAGATTTAAAATATTTAACCGCTGAAGAAGTAAAAGAAATTGAGCCGCATGTAAGCTGCATTAAAGGAATCAAAGTTCCTCAAACAGGAATAATAGATTACAAAGAAGTTTCTGCAAAGCTATTGCAGCTTGTAATACAAAAAGGCGGTGATGCAAAGTTTAACGAGAGAGTTATAAAAATAGAAAAGCGAAATGGTTCAAACGTAATAACTACTCCTATAATGGAATACGAAGCCGATGCAGTTGTTTGCTGCGGTGGATTGTATTCAGATGAGCTTGCCTCGTTTGCAACTCAGGATGTAAACTTTAAAATCATTCCTTTCAGAGGTGAGTATTACAAGATTAAAAAAGAGAAAACTTATCTTGTAAAAAATCTTATTTATCCCGTGCCTGACCCGAACTTCCCGTTTCTTGGAGTTCATTTTACAAGAATGATTGGCGGCGGAATAGAAGCCGGACCTAATGCAGTTTTTGCATTCAGCAAAGAAGGTTATACAAAATCAGATGTAAATTTCGGTGAACTTTTTTCTTCACTGACTTATCCCGGATTTTTAAAAATCGCGGCAAAGTATTGGAAGACAGGAATAGGCGAAATGTACCGTTCGTTTTCAAAGCCAGCATTTACAAGCGCTCTTCAAAAATTGATTCCTGAAATTCAGGAAAACGATTTGGAAGAAGGCGGCGCAGGAGTTCGCGCGCAAGCTTGCAGCAAGGACGGGAAACTAATTGATGATTTTTTGATTATAGAAAACGGGAAGATACTTAATGTTTGTAATGCTCCTTCTCCCGCAGCTACGTCATCGCTATCGATTGGAAATTATATAAAAGATAAAGTAGTAAATTTATTATAAAGAGATTAGAGCAGGAATTGATACCAATAGGAAAAACATATTTTGATGAAGAAGATTTTAAGGCAGTTGTTGAACCTTTAAAATCGGGATGGGTAATACAAGGCAAGTATGTAAATGAATTTGAAAATTTATTTTCTAAGTTTACAAATTCAAAAAATTCAATAGCAGTTTCATCATGCTCAACTGCGCTGCAGTTAGTGTTATCAACTTATGATTTAAAAGAAGGCGATGAAGTAATTCTCCCTTCGTTTACATGGATTGCTACTGCAAATGCAATAGAGTACACCGGAGCAAAGCCTGTTTTTATTGATATTGATTTAGCTACTTTTAATATAGATGTAAATAAGCTTGAAGAGGCAATTACTCCTAAGACAAAAGGAATTATTGCAGTCCATCTTTTTGGTCTATGCGTTGATATGGATGCAATAAATGCAATTGCAAAGAAACATAATTTGTTTGTTGTAGAAGATGCTGCATGCGCGCTTGGTTCGTTTTATAAAGGAAAACACTGCGGAACATTCGGAGATTACGGATGTTTTTCTTTTCATCCGAGAAAATCCATTACAACAGGTGAGGGCGGAATGATAACAACTAATGATTCGACCAAAGCTGATTTGTGCAAAAGTCTTCGCAATCACGGAGCATCAGATACAAAGCCGCAGCCATTTTTACTTGCAGATTATAATAACTTAGGTTATAATTTCAGAATGACGGATATTCAGGGAGCATTAGGTGTATCGCAGATGAAGAAGGTAGATTTTTTACTTGGTGAAAGAAAAAGAATTGCAGATTTATATGATAAACATTTAAAGGATGTAAAATTTTTAAAGTTTTCTTCCACAGGAAAAGATTATGTTCACAGTTATCAATCCTACGTTTGTTTATTCGCTCCTGAAGAAATAAATGAGAAAAGTTTAGACAAAATATTTGCAAAGAGAAACGAGTTGATGCAAAAACTTGAGGAAGCGGGAATTGTAACAAGGCAGGGTACACATTCAGTTGCTCATCAGAGTTATTACAAAAAAAAATATTTATTAAGCGATGCAGAGTGCTTTAACTCGTTAATTGCAGAAAAGTGCACAATTGCGCTGCCTGTATATCCGGGTTTAAGTGAAGAGGACATTGTTTTTATTGCATCAAAACTCTGCACTTTTTCCTATTAAAATAGCGGAAAAAACTATTTTTTCCATTTCTTTTTATACACGTGGGGCATAAATTCCTGTTTTTATATTTTTTGCCGCCGTTAATAATTATCAACGAAAACATCTAAATGAAATTAAAATTTTTAACATTTGCGTTATCATTACTTTTCTTTTGCGTGAATTTATATGCTCAGAACGGTAAGGATAAAATTGGTTCCGAAGAACTGAAAATAAACGGTACAAATTATTTTAACTACGCAGATAAAGAGAAAGTAAACATTGAAGTGAACTTGTGGGGCTATGTAAAAAATCCCGGGAAATATTTAATTCCTAAAGGAACTACTTTTATCGATTTAATCACTTTAGGAGGCGGCCCTGTTCTTGAATCTAAACTCGAAGACATAAGAATAATAAGACCTAAGAATGACACATTAAGAATTACGGAAGAACAGATAATAAATCTTAACTACAACGATTATCTTTGGGGTGAAGGAGCAAATCCGACAAAAAAAATCAATCCGGTTTTAATGTCGGGAGATATTATTTTAGTACCGGGTAGCCCGCGTTATTTTTTCAGAGATAATCTCAATTTTATTTTAGCAATATCATCGGTATTAATCTCTCTTGGGATATTAGTGCTAACAATATCAAGGAATAATGGACTTTAGAATATTTAAAAGTTACAAGCCTGAATTTGCAAAATGTGTAAGCTGCGGGGCCACAGGAACACTCAAAAAGTATCGTTCAAGGGGGATAGTAGACAGACTAGCAAAGCTATTTTTCTTTAAAAGATTTTTTTGTAAGAACTGTCAATGGAAAGGCAGATACTTTACATTAAAGCTTAGAAAGAACTGGATGCGTGCTATCGTATTTTATACTTTATTAATTTTCGCAACAATATTATTTATATATTACTATTTAGAAAGATTTTTATAAAAATTTTTCTAAAATTTTTCAGTATTTATTAATGTACACCTGTTTATGGAGAAAAAAAACAACAATTCAGAAATAAATAAAGATTTTCTAGAATCAGTTTCAACAGAGCAAGCCACTGATCTGAAATTCTATATCAACGTAATACGCGCTAACCTCCTGCCTATTTTACTTATCTTCGCTCTTTCAGTAGTTTGCACGGTTGCTTACCTGTACTTCGCTAAAAATATTTATCGTTCTACAACAGTTTTGAAAATTGATAATCCGAAGGGAAGTATTCTCGAAAATCCTTTTGGAGAATTAGGGGACTATAGAACTGAAAGATATATTTTAAATCAAATCGAAGTATTAAAAAGTTATTACATCAGGGATGTAAGCGCATACGCTATCTTAGACTCATTAAAAAATGTTAAAGACTTTACAGATTATTCCTATTTAACAGGCAAATCTCCGGATGGAAAAATAAATTTTATAAGTCAGGATAATCTCAGAAAATCTCTTATAGGATTAATTGGAGTATCACAAAAAAAGGGATTGGACGCTATTGAAATAAGTGTAGAAGGTACATCATTTGAAGAGGCACACATGATTACTCTTACATATACAACTGCCTATGTCAATTATTTGAAAGATCTTTCACGTCAGGATATTACGGCTATCAAACAGTTTCTTTCCGCTGAAAAAGAAAAAAAATTCAATGAACTTAATATAGCAGAAGCTAAGCTCGAAGATTTTCAAAAAAGAACAGGGTTATTGATTTTAGATGCTCAGGCTCAAAATCTTGTGAACGTTATTTCTCAGTATGATGCTCAAAGAAATGCAGCAGATATAGAAGCAAAATCTACAGAAAATAGTTTAGGGACATTAAAAAAAGAATTAAGCACTATAGATCCTGCAATGTATGATTACATCCAGGGGCAGGTATCGAGATCGTATGTAGATGAGTTCCAGCGTCAGATTGCTGAGTATGAAGTAAAGCGCGACATTGAAAATTCAACTATAAAAGATCCGCAGGTAAAAGAAAAAATAGTTGCCGATGCTAACGAAAGAATAAATGAGCTTAAAAAAAATCTGAATGCAAAAGTATCCGAGTTGTCCGCAGGTATTCTTGCAAATACTCCTGAAGAGAAAAAAGAGTTATCGAAAAAAATTCTTGAGGCAACAATTCAGAACCAATCTTATAAAACTAAATCATCATCTCTTTCAAACTATTTAAAAAAGTATGAAGGTGAGTTTTCAAAGCTTCCTACCGAAAGTATTGAACTTGCTAAGCTAGAAAGGGAAGCCAAGTCTGCTGAGAAATTATACCTCATTCTTGAAGAAAAGTATCAGGAGGCAACAATTAACGAAAGAGCAAGAATTGCAAATGCAACTTTACTTGATCCGGGTCTGGAAGATTTTGGTCCGGTAAAACCTAAGAAGAATATGATTCTATTATCAGGTCTTCTTGTAGGGCTTGGTCTTGGTTTAGGGTTTGCATTTACAAGAAACATGCTTGATAAGACAATTAAAACTCCTGACCAGATTGAAAACAGAGGTATGAGTGTTCTTTCTTGGATTCCGAATATTGAAGGAATGACTGATAAATCCATACCCGGCTCTGAGTTTATAGTCGCATTGAAGCCAAAATCACCTATAGCAGAATCGTTTAAAGCACTGAGAACACGTGTTGAGTTTTCTAAATTAGAATCGGAACCGTTAAAAACAATTCTTGTAACCAGCTCTATTCCTTCGGAAGGTAAAACAGTTGTTGCGATTAATTTAGCAGGAACATTCGCGCAGGCAGATAAGAAAGTTTTATTGGTTGACTGTGATTTACGTAAACCGAGAGTTCACTCAGCATTGGGTACAGACAGATATCCGGGTTTGAGCGATTATCTTTTCAAGAATGTTCCGTTTGAGGACATTGTGAAAAAAACTGTATTAGATAATATGTCCTTTATTCCGAGCGGAACAATTCCGCCGAATCCATCAGAGCTTTTGGGTTCTATCCAAATGAAAAACTTCCTGAAGCTTATGAGGGAAAAATATGATGTTATTATACTAGATTCTCCGCCGTTTATAACAGTAACTGATGCAGAAATTTTATTTAATATGACTGACGGAACTATTCTTGTTGCTCAGGCAAATAAAACTCCATTCGAAGCTTTCATAAAGAGTTATGTAAGACTTGTGACAATTAATCCGCACAACATGCTTGGAGCTGTACTGAATAACTTTAATTTCAAAACTTCATACGGATATTATTACAGTTATTATTATCATTATCAAAATCAGAAGTCTGAAGAATGAGCATAGTTAAAAAATTAAAATTAAATGAGTTTAAAAGAATTTTATAAAGGCAAAAAAGTTTTTGTAACAGGTGCAGGCGGCTTCATCGGAAGTCACGTTGTTGAAGAGTTGGTTTTGAATGGCGCAGATGTAACGGCGCTTGTTCATTACAACGCCTCATCTTACATAAACAATCTTCGGTTTGTTGATAAGGAAATTCTTTTAAAAGTTAATATCCAGTTCGGAGATGTAACCGATGCATTTCAGATGCAGACGCTTACAAAAAATTCGGATATAATTCTTCATCTCGCAGCGCTTATAGGTATTCCTTATTCATATGCAGCTCCTGCAGCTTATGTTGCTGCGAATATTAACGGCACATTGAATATGCTGGAAGCTGCAAGAAATAATTCGGTTTCAAAAATTGTTGTTACTTCTACATCTGAAACATACGGCACAGCAATTTATACTCCCATTGATGAAAAACATCCTATGCAGGGGCAATCTCCCTATAGCGCAACAAAAATTGGTGCAGATAAAATAGCAGAGAGTTATTTTCTTTCATTCAATTTACCTGTATGTGTATTCAGACCGTTCAATACATTCGGTCCGCGACAATCTATGAGAGCAGTTATTCCTACTATAATAACGCAGGCATTAAATTCAAAAGAAATAAAACTGGGCTCGTTAAGTCCGGTTCGTGATATGGTTTTTGCAAAAGATACTGCGCGTGGATTTTTAATGGCAGGCATGGAAGAAAAATCAATAGGCGAAGTTATAAGTGTGGGCACAGGAGTCGGCGCAACTATTGGTGAAATTGCAAATATGGATAAAA
>JBBRQV010000042.1:0-21255 GCA_038225955.1 Ignavibacteria bacterium
ATGCTTTGGAAATTTTATTGAAAGATAATGTGCAGCACGTTGAAATAAGAACAAGTATGCATGGAATTTATGATTTAGATAAAGAGTACGGCTACCTTGATTTTGCCCGCTTATACAGTGAAGTAATAAAAGAAATGCAGGTTGATTATCCGCAGTTCAGCAGTAAAATAATTTTTGCCGGGTGGAGAGGCAATTCTCCCGACGGTGTTATGGGTTATATAAATGCTGCCTTTGATATTAAAAAAGCTTATCCGAATCTTCTTGTAGGATTTGATCTCGTCGGAGAAGAAGATGCCGGGCATCCAACAGATTATTTCCTCAATCAATTTTTCAAGAAGGATTCATTGGAGAAAGTTTACAATGTAGAGCTTCCATTTTATTTTCACGATGGTGAAAGTACATTGCCGAGTGATATAAATTTATACGATGCTATTCTACTCCATACAAAACGCATAGGTCACGGAGTAAATTTATTCAGATTTCCTACTCTTGAAAAAATTGTTAACAACGAAAACATCTGTATTGAAGTCTCACCTTTAAGCAACCAGATTTTAGGCTATGTTCAAAATCTAAGAATGCATCCTGCATCGGGTTATATTAACAAAGGGATTCCTATTGCTATAAGTTCAGATGACCCGCAGATATTTAATTACAAAGGGCTGACTTATGATTTCTGGAGCGCGTACATGGCTTGGGAACTTGACCTAAGGCAGTTGAAGATAATGACATTGAACTCATTAGTGTATTCAGCCTTAAACCCCAATGAAAAAGATAAAGCTATAAAATATTTTCTTAATGAATGGGACAACTGGGTTGAGAGTACAATTAATTAAATATTTACTTACTCGCTCTGTTCGTTATATAAACTCCAATGATAATCATAATCATTCCGGCTAAGTGCCAATATGTCAGATGCTCGTTATCAAGTAATCCGAATAACACGGCAACTATTGGAACAACATATGTAACCGAGCTTGCAAAAATCGGAGTAGTCATCATTATAAGCTTAGCGTAAATTGAAAGAGCGATTGCAGTTCCGAAGAGTGAAAGAATAATAATTGCAGTTAGCGATTCGTAATACTCAGATGGATTATGAATAATTTTCGCAGGAAGTCCAATTACAACAATAATAATTGCTGCGATAATACCTGTAAAGAAAAAAGATACGGAAGTTAAAGTAAGCGCAGTATATTTTTCAAAATGATGCTTTATAAAATTTCCGTTTATCGCATAACAAATCGTTGCAGCTACAACATAGAATACATAAAAATTCATCCTTCCAAGATTTCCATCATCATTAATAAAACTTAATCCGATAGAACCGAGAAATCCAATTGCTAAACCGACCGTCTGGGCAAGAACCATTTTATGTTTAAAGAACATCCTTGCTATAAGCAAAGTGAACAGTGGACTCAATGCGTTTAAAATTCCGGATAAGGAACTTGTGATTTCCGTTTCGGCAACTGCAAATAAAAATTAAGGGATAAAATTTCCAATCATTCCCAATGCTGTGACTTTAAGATATTCACTTTTCGGAAGTCTTCCGATTCTCTTCAAGGCAATTGGCAGGAGGAAAAGTGCTGCGAAGAAAATCCGCATTGAAGCAAGCTCGGTCGGGTTGAATTTATTTAAACCTAATTTTATAAGTATGAAAGAGCTTCCCCATATTAGCGCCAAAAAAATAAGCATAAAATACGGAAAGTATTTATGCTCACTTAGTTTTGCCATCGGGATTCTTATCGTAATTTTTATGTTTGGAATCTTTCCATAGTGATTCAAGTCTCTCTTTTATTTCTTTTTCATTGCCAAGCTTTCCCGGTCTATAGTAAATTTTATTTTTTATTTCGTCGGGAAGATACTGGTCATCTATAAAATGATTTTCAAAGCTATGGGCATAGTTGTAATCTTTTCCATAGTTCAGTTCTTTCATTAATTTTGTCGGGGCGTTTCGCAGATGCAACGGTACCATTGTATCGGGATTACTATCAACATCTTCAAATGCTTTTTCAATTGCCCTATATGAAGCATTACTCTTCGGAGCAGAGGCGAGATAAACAGCTGCCTGCCCCATGATAATCCTGCCTTCGGGCATACCGATTACATTAATTGAATTGAAGCAATTTACTGCCATCGTGAGCGCATTTGTATCTGCATTGCCGACATCTTCCGAAGCAAAAATCACCATTCGTCTGCAAATAAATTTCGGGTCTTCACCGCCTTTAAGCATCTTCGCCATCCAGTACAAAGCAGCATCGGGGTCACTACCTCGCATACTTTTTATGAAAGCAGAAATTACATTGTAATGCTCTTCGGCGTTCTTATCATATTTTACATAGTTAGTTTGATATGTTTCTTTAAGAATTTCATTGGTAAGAATTACTTTTCCTCCAGTGGGATTTGTAAGTTTTACTGCAAGCTCAAGTCCGTTTAATAATCTGCGTCCATCTCCGCCTGAAAGTTTAATTAAAAAATTCTTATCGGGGATTTCAATCGTCATCTTACTGAGCAGTTCATCTTTAGTCAAAGCATTTTCAATCATCTGCAGCAAATCAATCTTTGAAAGCTCTTCAAGTACATAAACACGGCTGCGTGAGAGCAGGGGAGAGATAACTTCAAACGAAGGATTTTCGGTCGTTGCTCCTATTAAAATAATGCTGCCTTTTTCTACGCTGTGGAGAAGCGAATCCTGCTGCGCTTTATTGAAGCGGTGAATTTCATCAATGAATAAAATCGTTTTCTTGCCCGAGTACTTCATATTTTTCAGAGCTTCATCAAGCACTGCTCGGACATCTTTCACTCCTGATGAAACGGCAGAGAGTTGCCGGAAATCTAAACTAACCAAATGCGATATTAATAGAGCAAGCGTAGTCTTACCCGTTCCCGGCGGTCCCCATAGAATCATCGAGGAGATGTCGTTCTTCTCAATCATGATTCGTATTGGTTTTCCTTTACCGATAAGGTGCTTTTGCCCGACATAATCTTCTATTAGCTCAGGGCGAAGTCTTTCTGCCAACGGTAAATTTTGCGTATTTTGTACGCTATCGAATAAATCCATAATTTAAAACTACCTTAATTAAATATGGAAAACAACCCATTTAAGATTTAAGAAATAGGAATTAAGATTTCAAAATAGTCGCATTATTGTCGCATTTTATATTTTAGTAATTTTCTCCATCAATGACGGATTTTTGAAGGATTTTATTTTGTTAACCACCCCCCTTCTTAATAATGATGGGGCTTTTTGTTGGTCGGGAAACGGTCGGGTTTTATTTAAAAATAATTTCTCATCAATGACGGATTTTTGACGGATTCTTTGATTCAGTTTCAAATTTCAAAAAGGTCGGAAAAAGGTCGGATTTTATTTTTTGTATAGATAACCACCCATAACCCCTCCTTAAAAAGGAGGGGAACCCAGCTGCTCGTTCCGATGCTCCAACGCCGGAATGTAAATCCAAAGTCACATTATTGTCACATTTTTATTCAACATAATTTTTACCACTGACGGATTTTTGACGGATTTTTAAAAAGAGGTTCAAATTTCAAATATCAAAAAAGTCGGAAAATGGTCGGGTTTTATTCGAACTCATAACATATAACTAAGAATTCATAACTCTTCACAAATATAATATTATCAAAATTAATTCTCAACAAATTGCTCCCTATTACTACTAATAGGGAAGTTTATTTTATACTATGAACCTTTTTTAATTTGCTTTCGTAATTAAACCAAATTCTTTAACTTTAACCAAAAATCTTATGAGATTTAATTTACTAAATTTCATCCCTCTCTTTTTAATTATGCTATTATTCGTAAAAGACAGTTCAGCAGGCGACGACGAAAAGCTAATCGCCAATTTTAATGTTACTACTTCACCGGGCAAAAAGTTAAAAGTAAATGCCTATGCCGGCGGAGTAAAAATTGAAACGTGGAATAAAAACGAAGTACAGGTAAATGTTTACGGGAACGATAACGCAGAAAATTATTTTACTTACTCTGCAAATAGTGACGATGAAGGTGTAATGGTTAAGAGTGTAGTTAAATCAGATTACTCTGAAAAAAAACAGCAAAACTTAACTACAGAGTTTAGAATCACTGTACCTGAAAATTATAATGTAGATGTTCTTACAGGCGGCGGCGGAATATCAGTTGCAAATCTGGTTGGCAATGTATCTCTTAATACATCAGGCGGAAATATAAAGCTTTCAAAAATTTCAGGCAGCGTTACCAGCTCTACTTCGGGCGGTAGTTTGAAATATGAAAATATAATCGGCAATATTACAAGTTCTACTTCAGGCGGTAACGTAAAGATTATTAATTTCAACGGAAATGTAAACGTATCTACCTCAGGCGGTAATATGGAGCTTGAAGGAATGAACGGCTCTGTTGGTGCATCGACTTCAGGCGGAAATATAAAATTAAAATATGCCGGAAAAAACGAAGGAATTGATTTGAATACATCAGCAGGAAATATTAATGTAAGGGTTCCTGAGGATTTTGATGCAGATGCTGATTTATCTACTTCGATCGGAAATATTAATTCAGATTTTGCAAAAGTTGATAATGAAACTATGTCAGCTAAATTAAAAGTAAAATTGAATAACGGCGGAAGTACGTTGAAGTGTGTTACATCAGCAGGAAATATTTCTTTGACAAAGTAATTTTTATTCTAATTCGTTACGAAGCTGGAGTCCCGCTGAAGACGGGATGTACCACATCGTAACGAGAGTATGTAAATAACTCTAACGTACTCCTAAATAAAATTGATGCCATTGATGTTCCAACCCTTGAAACACCAATGGCATTTTTGTATGTATAAATTTTAAATAGCTAATCTGTAATTCATCTGATTTTCTTCACCTCTTTGCATAAGCTCCGAAATCGAATCGCTGTATTTAAACTTTGAACTGTAGTCCGCAGTAAGACATTTGCTTACTTCTCTTTTAATATTTATCAGAGGAGTATTGATAGGGAATGCCTTTGTAATTCCGTTGCAGGTTATCACAAAAAAATTTTTGCGATTGAACTCTACGGAAATTTCTTTCACGGAAGGATTAAAAGCCATTTCAATAACAAATGATTCAACTGCGTTTTTTCTTCTGAGGAGCATCAGAAGAGCCGGATTTTGTTTTAAGTTTTTAGTATTCATGTTGTTTGTATTTGTTTTCATTGGTACAAATTTACTCATTTCTTCATCACCTTTACTCTCACTGCATGAGAATTTTTTCAACCCTCATTTAACCTTCTTATTACCTGCTGAAATTATTAACAAGATAATTCAGAAAATCATTCCGCAAATTATCCTGACGGTAGGAAATCACTTCCTGCTCGTCTGAATATATGACAATGAAGTCATCGGAAAGTTTATATCGGAATTCGTATTTAACTATGTCAGTCAATATTGTACTGAAAAAGATATCTTTGCTCATTGTATTGTATTTTAAGTTATCATTCATTACCTATTAAATTATGGTATTTTTTATCTCAAGAAAAGAGAAAAATAAATACCCTAAATAGTAATGGCATTAATTAATAGTAATTACTTCTATATATTTAAACGCAGAGAAGTGATAAATTGTTCACGAGAAGAGCGCAAAGCAGTATGAACAGATCTCTGCTTATAAGTAATACGATGATTTATCTTTTGTGGATTTTCGTGCTTTTGTGGATTTTGTAGTGGATATATAAGAATAAGAAATGAGGACAGTTGTAAATCGATAATTACTAATTGTTAATTGACTAAAAGTCTTCTAGTAGATTATTAAGGAAAGTTTTCAGCTCTTTTAAGTCACTTTTAAGCTGTTCTTTTTCTTCGTCTGACTCAGGTGTCGGACGCTCAGCAGATGAGTCGAAAAGACTTAGTTCGCCTTGGGCAGGGGATTTGACGGATTTAAGATTAGATGATGCTGCTTCGCTTCTCTCGGCTTCGATTGCTTCATCGCTTGCAAAAGTTTTGAGCATTTTCTTAGCGCCTTCAACGGTGTATTTCTCGTCTCTAAGGAGCTTCTTAATCTTTAGTATTAATTGAATATCTTTATTGGTATAGATTCTGTTTCCGGAAAGATTTTTTGCGGGCTTTAGCTGCTCGAATTCCGTTTCCCAATAGCGTAAAACGTATTGTTCGAGTTCGGTTATTTTTGAAACTTCACTAATTGAATAGTAAAGTTTTTTCATTTGAAAGTTCTTTTTCACAGCCATAAGCAAATTTATAAAAAGCTATGTTATTTATCAAGCCCTATAATATAACTTACATATTTTATTGCTAAATAGCCCCATTTAGTAAGAATAAGTGCAAGATTTTAGATAGCTTTAACCATACTTTATAACTTCTTTAATTTAGAACGCTTAGCAAGGAGGAACGAAGTTTTCTTTATTTCGCATTGAAATACCTCATCACTAAAACACAAACAGCACAAAATCCCACAAAGCTAAAATAATTTAACAGCTTGAATGCAGCATTAATTATTTTAGTGTTCTTTAGTGCTGTTTATGTTTTGATGGTAAGTAAGTATAAGTTGGAAAACATTTGGCATTACACAAAACAAAAAAGATTCCGATTTTTGTATATACAATCATTCAATCATGGATGTAGAAATTCTTGCGCGGCTACAATTCGCTTTCACAATTTCTTTCCACTATATCTATCCTCCTTTGAGCATAGGTCTTGGCGTAACTATGGCAGTTATGGAAGGCCTTTATTTAAAAACTAATAATAAAGAGTACGAAATACTTACACGCTTCTGGATTAAAATTTTCGCGCTTATTTTCGGAATCGGCGTAGCAACCGGCATTGTAATGGAGTTTGAGTTCGGTACTAACTGGGCAGCATACTCGCGATATGTTGGCGATATCTTCGGCAGCGCATTGGCGGCAGAAGGGATTTTTGCATTCGCACTTGAGTCAGGCTTCCTCGGAGTATTAATCTTCGGATGGAATAAAGTTAGCAAGAAGGTTCACTTTTTTTCAACAGTGATGGTTGCGCTCGGTTCGATTTTTTCTGCGATATGGATTGTAGTTGCAAACTCATGGCAGCAGACTCCCGCCGGATTTCATATTGTAGGCGAAGGACTTCACGTCCGCGCCGAGATAACTGATTTCTGGGCAATGGTTTTCAATCCGTCTTCGATGGATAGACTATCACATACAATTATAGGCGCATTCCTTGCCGGCTCGTTTTTAGTAATGAGCGTTCACGCATACTATATATATAGAAATAAATTTGTAGAGATTTCGAAGAAGGGATTTAAAGTCGCGCTTGTTATTGCATGCCTTGCTTCCGTTGCGCAGCTTGTTACCGGCAGCCGCTCGGCAGATGGTGTTGCAGTAAATCAACCTGCTAAACTTGCTACGATGGAAGGACACTTTGATAATGGCAAAGCAGATTTATATTTCTTCGGATGGGTTGATAAAAATGAGAAGAAGACGCACGGACTTTCAATCCCCGGCGGACTTTCTTTTTTAGTTCATAATAATTTTGATGCTCCTATAAAGGGACTTAATTCTTTTCCTGAAAACGAAAAGCCTTCGATGACTAATTTTGTTTTCCAGACTTATCACTTAATGATTGGAATAGGAATTACACTCATCGGCTTATCTTTACTCGGAGTATTTTTATGGTGGCGGAAAAAATTGTTTAATTATAAATGGCTGATGCTAGTATATGCTTTCTCGGTATTACTCCCGCAGATTGCGAATCAAATGGGTTGGTACACTGCTGAAGTCGGCAGGCAGCCGTGGGTAGTTTATGGCTTGCTGCGAACATCTGATGCGCTATCAAAATCGGTAACCGCGGAGCATGTATGGTTCTCGCTGATATTGTTCACACTTGTCTATGCTTTACTCTTTGTGCTCTTCATTTATTTATTGAATAAAAAAATTCAGCATGGCTTTGATGATTTTAAGGAGCAGATACCGGAGTATTCGAAGAGGGATAATCCAATGATGAGCAAGGAGGATTTGTAGAATTTAGTTATTAGTAATTTGTACTCCGTCCTAAACTCCGTTTGGGACGGAAATAGTAAGTGAAACTCTGTTTCACTTTTAATTATGCGAAACAGAGTTTCGCGCACCACTACCTTACCAAACAGAGTTTGGTAAGGAGAACTTAAAAAGTAATATGGAAACAATTTTAGGAATAGATTTACCTACATGCTGGTATCTTGTAATCGGTGCTGTGTTTACCGGCTACACAATACTTGACGGCTTCGATTTGGGGGCGGGAGCAGTGCATTTGTTCTTTAATAAAGAAGAGAGCAGACGCATTGCGCTGAATGCCATCGGTCCCGTTTGGGACGGCAATGAAGTATGGCTTGTTATCGGCGGGGGAGCACTGTTCGCGGGATTTCCCGAGGTGTATGCTTCGCTTTTCTCGGCGTTCTATATTCCGTTCATGCTGTTTTTAGTCGGATTAATTTTCAGAGCTATTTCAATCGAGTTCCGCAGCAAAGAAAAAATGAAATGGTGGAGAAATCTATGGGATAGAAGCTACAGCATAGCGAGTATTACAATTACTCTACTGCTTGGAATTTTGCTCGGCAATATTATTCAGGGAATAAAAATCGGTGAGGGCTTTGTTTATCAGGGGACGTTTTTTGATTTGCTTAATCCTTATGCATTAGTTGTAGGTGTTACAACGCTTTCATTATTTATGATGCATGGATGTATTTATCTTGTGATGAAAACCGAAAACAGGTTGTACGCCAAGCTTACCGTAATGGTAAAGAATACAACGAATGGCTTTATAGTTTTGTATTTAATTCTTACCGGATATACATTGTATCACGTCCCATACATGGCGAAAAAATTTCAAGATGTGCCTGAGCTTTATGCAGTACCGGTGCTGACAATTGCCTGTGTCTTCGGATTAAAAATGTTGGTCAAGAACAGAAAATATTTTAAGGCATTTATTCTTTCGTCGCTGACTGCAATGTTATTATTAATTACGGTTGCATTGAATTTGTATCCGAACGTTTTGATTTCTACAATTAACCCTGCCTATACAATAAATGTTTACAATGGGGCATCCTCTGCAGCATCGTTAAAAATTATGCTTATCATAGCGGCGATTGGAGTACCGATTGTTGCAGTATATACTACGTTTGTATTCTGGACTTTCAGAGGAAAAGTTAAGATGGATGAGACGAGTTATTAATAAAAATTATGACTGTAAAAGAACATTACGATAATCACTTAGGGAATTTCTACAGCTGGATGCTAGGTGATTTTGACTTGAACGAAGAAAGTATGCGTGAATTCTTCGCTGCGCATGGAATTGCGTCACAGACGAATCAAACAGCGTTGGATTTAGGCTGTGGAAACGGAATACAATCCGTTGCGCTTGCAAAGCTCGGCTACAATGTAAAAGCAGTGGATTTTAACACACAGCTTCTTGATGAATTAAACTCGCACAAAAAAGATTATGATATAGAAATTATAAATTCCGATATATTAAATTATCTGAACTCGGCTAATAAAAATTTTTCTTTAATAACCTGCATGGGTGATACAATTACTCATCTTGAAAGCAGGGAACAGATAAAAGAATTTGTAAAATTATGCTATGATAATCTTCAATCGGATGGAAAATTAATTTTATCTTTCAGAGATTATTCGAATGAATTAAAAGGAGATGCAAGATTTATTCCGGTGAAATCTGATGAGAATAAAATACTGACCTGCTTCCTTGAGTACTCCGAAGATTATGTAAGAGTTACGGATTTATTCCATGAGAGAATAAATGGTAACTGGATGCAATTTGTAAGTTCGTATAATAAAGTCAGGATTTTACCTGAAGAAATTGAAATGTATCTGAAAGAAAGCGGATTTGAAATCGAATCTAATGAAGTAATTAACAGAATGATCCATTTAATTTTAATAAAAAACTAATTTAATATTTTATGAAGAAAATTTTTTTAATTTTATTTTTGCTGAGTTCGGTTCAGCTTTTAAAATCACAAAATGTTATGTCAGACCAAACAGTGTTTGAAAATTTTGTGTTGGGAATTAATTCTCATGATGCCAATGTACTATACAATTATATGAGCGATGACCATATCTTCACTGATGCTACAGGTCTTCACTTTGATGGTAAAGAGAAAGTTAAGGCAGGGTGGGAAGCGTATTTTAAAATGTTTCCTGATTACCAAATCGTTATAAATAGTTTTAATGATAAAGCAACGGTATTCCTTGCTGAAGGAACTGCTGAAGCTACGTACGGCGGAGTTAAGAACGTATCGGGTGATAATCATTTTAAAATACAAGCTGCATGGAAGGCTGTAATTGAGAACGGCAAAGTAAAAGAATGGCAGGTATTCTCCGATACAAAACCCGCCTATGATATTATAAGTAAGTATTTTGAAACAACTTCTAATAACGATGATAAAGTTCTTGGCTTTGGCGGAGTATTTTTAAAATCAAAAGATGCGAAGGCATTAGGTGAGTGGTACAATAAACATCTCGGTACAAAGTTCGGAAAAGATTCGTATATCAGTTTCGAGTGGAGCGAAAGAGGAAATGCAAACTCAAAAGCTACTACTACGTTCGGGCTTTTCTCTGAGAAAACAAAATATTTTAACCCAAGCACAAAAGATTTTATGATGAACTTCAGAGTGAAGGATTTACATAAGATTCTTGATAGACTGAAGGCAGAAGGAGTTACATTAGCAGGAGAACCTCAGGATTCTGATTACGGTAATTTCGGATGGATAATGGATATTGACGGAAATAAAATTGAGCTATGGGAACCGAAGGGTGAATAATCTTTATAAATATTTAGTTTTCTTAGGAGTGCTTTTTTCTTCCTGTGGTTTGGATAATAAACCTCTGGAGGCTAAGAAAAAATATTGTGATATTAATAAAATTGATTTAATGATTCAAGAAATATTAAATGTACAAGAAGTCTATTGTGATATAGATAAGGGGAAACCAACTTATCTTATGGCGGATAAAATTATAAAAAGAGGGAAAACCTTTTCTGGATTTGATTCTTCAATTATAAAATCTGAGTATGAAAATTTTATAGAAAGAGAGGATGTAAATAAGATTTTTTTCTCTGATTTAACAATGAATGAAGACACTACTATAATTAAATTGAAAGTCGGCTATATGGCAAATTATAAGAATCCAGTTAATGTTAACCCTTCAGGCAGAATAAGTCACTTTCCCACAAAAGAAACTGAGTTTCATTTTTTATTTGATAATGTAAATTGTAAATGGATTACCAAATATGTGAATTCTGAATTCCCATATTAGAGGACTAAAAATTCATCCCCTATACTCAACCCAGTTCTTTTCTGTTTCGTAAAGTTTTATTGAGTAAAGTTTTGCAATGGGGGATTCTTCTTCTATTCTTGGTTTTAAAATCTTCCAGAAGACCTCTACCATATTTTCTGTTGTGGGAATAATTCCTTTGAACATTTCCAAATCATTCAGATTTTTATGGTCAACTTTATCGGCAACTTCTTCGAGCATAATTTTTTTCAAAACTTTTAAGTCCATCAGGTAACCGCTGTCTTTATCGGGTTCGCCTGTGAGAGTTACTTCGATATAATAGTTATGCCCATGGAAGTTATTACACTTGCCGAAGATTTCGAGATTTTTTTCGTCTGAAAAATTTGGATTTTCAAGCTTATGTGATGAGGAGAAGTGTTCTTTGCGTGTTATGTATACCATATTGATTATTTTGTAATAGAAATCTATGATTGTGCTACGAAGGAGGACATTCGTAACGAGAACGGTGTGTAAATAAACCGTTCTTTATTATTATTTAATAATATTGGAATATATTCATAAAATTAAAATTCAATAAAATTGGTTTATTATTTAAAACTCATGAAACCTTATGCATCTCAATACTGTCTCACATAAAAGAGCTATGAACATATTTTTTACATATAACTCTTGATTGAAACTATTTATATTCAAATACGTTAAATTTCATAACCTTAATCCCATCTTTAAGTAATGCAAATTAAGAAAAGATCTATTCACATTATCGCATCCGTTCTATTTTTATGTTCTGGAAGTACTTTTGCGCAGGATTCTCTTGGACTAAAACAGGCAATTAATATTGCCTTCGAGAGAAGCAATTCTGTAACAACTCTGCAAAACACTTACGAGAACCAAAAGTACACAATAGACAATGCGAAAGGCTCATTATTCCCAACTTTGTCTTTATCTGGCGGTTATAATAGAAATATTTCATCTACGAAAGGCGGTGGAGTAGTTATTCAAAATGGAGTTCCTATAGAAGTACCGGCTTCAACATCCGGGACAAGCACTTTTTCATTGGGGCTTAACTCCAATGTGACATTGTATAACGGCTTTGCAAATACACGAAATGTCGATTTGCAGGAAGCAAATTTGACTTCAATTGTATACAATCTTGAGAAAACAAAGACTGCAATAATGTTAACTGTCACTTCATCGTACATTGATATATTAAAGAAGCAAAAAATTGTAATTGTAAATCAGGATAACCTACAGGTTTCTCTTGACCAGTTAACCAGTGTAAAAGCATACATGGAAGTCGGGAAGAAAACTTTGAGTGATGTTTATAAACAGGATGTGCTTGTAAGTCAGAATGAATTTAAGCTTGAATCTTCTAAGAATGATGTAAATAAATCGAAGGTAGATTTACTTTTTGCAATGAATGATGATATTAATCGCGTGTATAATATAAGACAGAATGATATTAACACGAATTATACCGTAAACGATTTGAGAGCTATTGTAGATAAGACTGCAAATATTAATGAACTTGTTAACAGGGCAAAATTAAACCGTGCTGAATACAAATCTGCAATGCAGGATATTGAAATAAATGAAATCACATTAGATATTGCAAAAAAGAATTTGTATTTTCCTACAATTTCAGGAACAGCTAATTATAACTGGAGTGGAAATGCAATAAATGCTATCGATAATAATAAAGTATTAAGTCTTGGCATAAATCTCAATTATCCAATTTTTCAGGGATACAGTTCTAAAGTCAGAGAGCAAATCGCAGAGGTAAATATAAAGCAGAAGAGAGAAGATGTAAATCAATTGGTTCAGCAAATTACATCAGATGTAAAGAAAGCGCATTATGATTTAGAGACGGCGTTTAAGCAATACGAAATTCTGGAGAGAAGTCTTGTATCTGCGCAGCAGGATGCACTACTATCACAGGAAAGTTATAAAGTAGGACTTAACACATTGCTTGATGTTCAGACTGCGCAAAATAATTTAAACAGCATTCTGGTAAGCAGAATAACTGCCTTATATGACTTCATCACTGCTAAGGCAAGATTAGATTATTACACAGGTGATTTAAAATAATTATAAACAAACAAATTAATTAATACGGAATATGTCAGAAGCAAATCCACAAGTAAAGCCGGTACCGGTAGTTAAAAAGAAGAAGAGCAAGAAGAAGAAATTTATCGTCTTCGGCATTATTTTCTTGGTAATAATTATTGTGATAGCAGTTGTAGCATCCAGTAAAAAAGAAAAACTGACGGATGTACAAACTGAGAAGGTAAAGAAACATAATATTACTCAGGTTGTAACGGCTACAGGAAAAATTCAGGCAGAAACAAAAATTATAATCAGCTCTGAAATCAGCGGTGAAATCGTTTCTCTTCCTTTTAAAGAAGGTGAAGAAGTAAAGAAGGGCGACTTGGTCGTAAAGATTAAGCAGGATGCATATGCCCCGCAGATTCAGGAGCAAAATGCTCAGGTGAACGTTGCTGAAAGCAATATGAAAATTAATGAAGTTGGAGTTCAAAAGACAAAACTTGAATACGATAGGATACAGGAGCTTCAGAAAAAAGGATTAGCTTCCACTGCAGATTTGGATAATGCAAGACTAAGCTATGAGCAATCACTTGCGCAATTGAATAATAATAGGGCAAGCATAAATCTTTCAAGGACAGGACTTGCAAAGATTAAATATGATATATCGAAGACTACTTTATATGCTCCGATGAGCGGAACTGTAACGCAGCTAAATAATGAGGTCGGTGAAAAAGTTTTAGGAACAAGTTATAATCAGGGAACAGGAATTATGACTATATCTGACTTAGCTTCAATGGAATGCCAGATAGATGTAAGTGAAACTGACGTAACTTTGATTAACATCGGTGATACTGCAAGAGTGCAGGTTGATGCATTCCCTAACAGAACCTTTGTTGGATACGTTTATGAAATTGCAAACACTGCAACAAGTAAAGGAACAGGAACTCAGGAAGAAGTTGTAAACTTCCTTGTAAAAGTAAGGATAATTGATAAAGATAATGAGCTTCGTCCGGGAATGAGCTGTACAGTTGACGTTGAAGTGCAAAAGAAAAATAATGTTATTGCAGTACCAATACAGAGCATTACAGTAAGAGAAGACCTGAACATGAACAATAATCAAATGGACCAGGATAATGCAAATCTTCAAAGAAAAACCGATGACAAAAAAGGAAAGAAGAACAAACCTCAGGAAATAGTTTTTGTAATCGAGAACGGTGTTGCAAAAAAGAAAAATATTAAGACAGGTATCAGCGATGATACATATATCGAAATAACTGAAGGGCTTGATGAAAATGTTGAAGTTGTGAAAGGCAGTTATAAAGCAATCACAAAGGATTTAGATGATAATTCCAAAGTGAAAGTAGATAATGAAGTTAAAATGAAAAAGAAAGACGAATAAGAAATAACGAATAGATGCATTTATAAAATCTGCCAATTAAAAATGGAAACTGTAATAGAATTAAAAGATATATTTAAAACTTACGTGATGGGCATGGAAAACTTAACTGTGCTCAAAGGTGTAAACGTTACTATTGAGAGGAACGAATATGTGGCTATCATGGGACCTTCAGGCTCCGGCAAATCTACTTTAATGAATATTATTGGATGCTTAGATACTCCTACATCAGGCGATTATATATTAAGCGGAAATAATGTAAGCGAAATGGATGACCAGGAACTTGCGGAAGCCAGGAATAAAGAAATCGGATTTGTGTTTCAGACATTTAATCTTCTTGCTAGAATAGATGCATTACATAATGTAGAGCTCCCACTGGTCTACTCAGGAATGAAAAAAGATGAACGCATAGAGAAAGCTGAGGCAGCGCTTACCAATGTAGGACTTGAAGACAGAATGACTCACAAACCAAACGAACTATCAGGCGGACAAAGGCAGAGAGTTGCAATCGCAAGGGCATTGGTAAACAACCCTGCAATCATTCTTGCAGATGAACCAACAGGTAATCTTGATACAAAAACAGGTGAGGAAATTATGGCTTTATTCGAAACTCTTCATGCAAACGGAAATACTATTATACTTGTAACACACGAAGAAGACATTGCAAAGCATGCATACAGAATTATAAAAATAAGAGATGGTGAGATAGAATCTGATACGGTGAATCCCAACAAGATAAAAAAAGCAGAATTAAAAGCAAAAGAAGTAATCATAGATTAATAATAGAATAACGTGAATTTTTTTCTGGAAATAAAAGAAAGTTTTGTAATAGCCCTCCAGGCAATAACTGCAAATAAAATGCGGTCTGTGCTTGCAGCTCTTGGTATCATTATTGGTATTACTGCAGTAACAATTATGCAGACTGCCATTGAAGGTATTAACAGAGCGTTCAACAACAGTATAGCAGCAGTTGGCGCTGATGTTCTTTATGTTCAGAAGTTTGAGTGGTTCGGTAAAGAAGACTGGAACGTGTATAAGAACAGAAAAGATATTAAGATGAGTAATTTTGAATTTCTTCAGAAGAATGTTCAGAGCGCTGCGTCAATGTGTCCGAGTGTAGGCTCATCAAGAACTCTGAAGTATGGAGACTTATCACTTGAAAATGTGTTTGTAAACGGCACTACAGACGAATATCAGGCAACACTTTCCGTGAATATGAGCGACGGAAGATTTATGACTAAACGGGAATCAGACGGCGGCTACCCGGTTGTTATGATTGGCGCAGATGTTAAGAAAGCATTTTTTGAGAATTCAAATCCCATAGGCAAAGCAATAAAAATCGGTAACTATAATTTCAGAGTAATCGGTGTTGTAGAGAAGCAGGGAAGCTTGCTTGGGATGAGCTTTGATAACAGAGTTATAATTCCTATAGAGTTATTTTTTAAACTCTACGGAACGAAGAGAAGCCTTTCAATAAATGTGAAAGCTGCAGATATGGGAAACATGGATGAAACAAAGGAAGAGGTTGGAGCGTGGATGAAAAAAACGCGAAAAATTCCTTATGGCGGAAGAGACGACTTCGGTATTAACCAGCAGGAAGCATTTAAGAGTACATATGAATCACTGACGGGACTAATAAAGCTTATCGGAACAATGATTACTATGCTTGCTTTGATAGTAGGCTCAATAGGTATCGCAAATATTATGTTTGTTACTGTAAAAGAGAGAACGAAAGAAATCGGAATAAGGAAAGCGATCGGCGCGAAACGGCGTGCTATACTTATGCAGTTTTTGATTGAGTCAGTTACGATTTGTCTGCTTGGCGGTATAATAGGATTACTGATATCACTGCCTATAAGTTTTCTTATTGATGCGTTTATTTTACCTACTGCAATTCCACTTTGGATTGTATTCCTTGCAATATTTATTTCAATATTCTTTGGAGTTCTTTCCGGATTTTTCCCTGCTTACTCGGCAGCAAAGATGGACCCTGTAGATGCATTGAGATACGAATAATTTATGATTTAAGAATTCAGATTAAAGATTTTTTACCTATAAGCCAATAACGATAAACGAATAACTAAAGAAGAATGGGTTTTTTTGAAAATGTAATGTTAGCGTTAAACTCTTTGAAGACGAATAAGCTTCGTGCTACTCTTACTCTTTTAGGAATAGTAATAGGTGTTTTCTCTATCATTGCTATAATGACGTTATTAAATGCGCTTCAGGCAGGGCTGGATTCAGGTCTAAGCCAGTTAGGTAGCAATACATTTCAGATTCAAAAATATCCTGCAATTCAGTTTGGTCCGGGAAACAATAAATTAAGAAATCGTCCTGATATAACATATGACCAAGGTGTAAGATTAAAAGAGAGAGCAACTATTTATAAATATATGTCTCTTGAGTTTTATGAGTTTGCAAAAACTTTCAAGTACGGAGCAGAATCTACTAATCCAAATTTTACAATAGGCGGTGTATTACCTGATTTTCTTCCGTGTAACGATTACACAATTCAGGAAGGAAGATTTTTTACGAATACAGAAGTTCAGAATTCAGCTCCTGTTTGTATTATCGGATTGGAAACTGTGGACAGGCTTTTCAAGCATGAAACTCCACTGGGTAAACAGATTTTACTTGATGGAAAGCAGTTTACTGTAATAGGAATATATGGTTCCAAAGGTTCGGGCTTTGGTTCGACACAGGATAATTCGGCATTTATTCCGATTACAAGATTTATGGAGCTATGGAGTACTAAGGAAAAATCCTGCAACATTGCAATTCAGGCACCGAGCAAGGATACGTATAATGAATGCCAGGAAAATGTAATGAGTGTATTCAGAGTAATAAGGAAAGTAAAACCGGGGGAGCCGGATAATTTTGAAATTTTCTCTAATGAATCTTTGAAAGGCACTGTTGATAGTTTCACAAAATATTTCAAATACGGCGCAGGAGTTATTTCATTCATTTCCCTTCTGGCAGCAGGTATTGGTATTATGAATATAATGCTCGTATCAGTAACTGAACGAACCAAGGAAATTGGTATTCGTAAAGCAATAGGAGCGAAGAACGCAATTATATTGAGACAGTTTTTAATTGAGGCAGTTGTGCTTTGCCTGATTGGTGGGATTATCGGAATTATTATGGGGGTAGGTGCAGGGAACTTAGTCGGTTTATATTTAAAATCACCTATAGTAATTCCTTACGACTGGGTTGTAATAGGACTTGTTGTTTGCAGTGCAGTTGGCATAGGCTTCGGAATGTACCCTGCTTACAAAGCAGCGCAGTTAAATCCTATTGATGCATTGAGATACGAGTAAGAACTAATATTCAGTACTTCTTTATATTCACATCTTTATATTTCAAACTGACTTTTTCCAACGGGGATTCTGTTTTATTTTTTAGATAGTAATTGAAAAAACTTAGCACGAAGTCATTTATCATTACCGCTAATCTTTGTTTCTCTTTACCACCATCAGGCTCGAAAAACGGCTCATCGCTGAAACTTTGATGTTTTGCATTCTTAATTAAAATTCTATAACAGTCATTTTTTACTAAGCTTAAAATGGAATCTTGCTTTGCAGTCAGTCTGTCGAGAATTGCATCGTCTTCTTTACGTGTTATATTGCTTCGCTTTAACTCATTTTCTGTTAAGTTGTGAAATGGTTTTGTAATAAATAAAAATGGCTGTGAAATTACTTTTCCGTTTGAATCAGGAATCACCGGCCTCGCATAAGTCAGACCATCCATGTTTATACCTGCTTTTAAATTTGTATTGTACACCAATACCTGAGCCGATGTTACTCCTCCAATTGAATGTCCAAGAACGCCTGCATTAGATAAATCAATTTTATCTGTAAAAATGACATCATTTGTATTAAGGTCAGAAAGTCTTTTTAGAATAAAAGAAATGTCTTTAGTTCGAATTTCGACACGCTTCCTAAAAAATTTTGCATCAATCTCTTCAAAATTATTTGAATTTTTATCAGGTCTCTTTTTTTCTGCTTCTGTGTGAGTTATACTTCCATCGGGAAAAACTTGTCCGCGTCCCTCATATGTGTGTTCAACTGCTGCTACTATATATCCGTTGCTAACTAAATTTTCAATTATCGAAGTATAAAAGAAAGTTGATACACCTGCTCCGGGGGAGAGCAATATTACAGGATATTTGCTATATGCATTTGATAAAGGAGCGTTTAATACCGCATTAGTTTTCATCGCATGGATAGCAACTTTTTCAAAAAATGAAAACTCGTCTTCAAGTTTATTCATCAATGGAAAATATTCATCATTGGGCGAATTTTTATTTACATCGGCAGGATACCATACATAGGCAACTAACTTTCTTTTTTTTGAAGAATTATCAATCCATTGTTCGCTTCGCGTTGAGTCAATCCATGAATATGCTCTTCTTCCTATTCCTAACTTTCCGGAATTTTCCGGAAAATCTGTCCAGATAATACTTGAACAGGAATTGAAAATAAAAGCAAAAAATAAAAAAATTAACAGAAATTTTTTAACGGCACAAACCTTATTATAAAAGATAGTTAGATTCATTTGGAGAGTTATATCTCTTCCTCAAAGATATAAAAAATGATTTTGAAATCCGCATTATTATTTAAAGGAATGTAGAAATTTATACTAAAAAGCCCGTTCCTATAGCAGAAACGGGCATCATATAATAAAATAATAAAGTTTTCTATTTTGTATCAAGAAAGTTCTGTAATTTATAATGAGAAGCTTAAAAGAAGTTTTACATTATTTCTTTCCTGGTTGTCTAGAATTAAATTTGAGGTAGGTAAGTTCTCAGATTTTTTTAAAGCAGGTAACTGATGAAGCCATGTAATTGTTGCATACCAATTATCGGCATGGTAGCTCAAATTAGGTCCTAAGAATAATGAAGAGCTTTGTAAGCCGTTTCCATCAGGAAGTGTATTAATATTAGCACCTTCAAATCCAAAAGAGAAATATTTGGAAGCTTGATATGAACCGCCGAAGAAAACTTCCAGCGCCAGATTTTTTTCAGTTTTCTCAGGAAGAGGATTAAAGCCCCACTCATATTCTGCGTTGAAATTTAATGCTAAAGTAAAATCACGTCCTAATTTCTTATCGAAAAGTAATTTTGTTTCGAAGCCAACTTCTCTTGTATTAAGCGTCAGCTCAACATACGGAGCGAAGCCAATGAAACTTGTGTATTTATTCGATACCTGATAAATCCACTCAGTTGAAACTCCACCAAATTCAAATTCAGTATCGTAAGTATTCAGTAAAGAATTCTCTGTGGTTGTATTCTTAAAGTTTACATAAAAGGAAGCCTGAAGTTTATCCGTTACGCCTACTTCATACTCAAGTCTGTTTTCCATACTGGAGTAAAAATTTTTTCTTCTGACTCTGAAATTTGTATGAACTTCAAAGTCACGTGCGTTTTTCTTTAATACATTAGTTGTGTATGTATAAGGGAAAGGTCTTTCATCAGCTTTAAGGCTGAATGTAAGTAAAAATAGTGATACCAGAATAATAAAAGTTTTAAAAAAATTCATTTTTTGGGTAATTTTAGGGTTTGATGGCTTCTTATTTAAACTTAGTCTAAATAAGAATAAAATAAAAGTGAGGAATTTTTGAATTTTGTTAATAAATTGAAAGGAGTGTTATTAGTAAAGGAAGAGTGAAGTTTTACTAAGCAGTTTTTTTCTGTGTTTTTGCAATCTTATTAAGAATGGCATCCATCTCATCGCGAAGCCACTTGGTGGAAGTAGTTAAAGCATAAGAATCTATTTTATAAATTGCGTCATTCTTCTTTTTATTTTCTGCAAAGAAATAATTGAATAAAGTATTTATTCCTTCCAGAAAATCAATTCCTACTTCATAATGTTTTTCGGAAATCTTCCGATTTTCCGTAAGGTAATGTCTGAACGCATCTGAAAAATATTTTAGAGTTTCAAAATATTTTTCATCCATTAAGCTTAACTTATAAAAATTCTTTAACTGCAATTTCTTTATCTGAAAGTTTACCGGGATATCGAACATATCAAACCGAGCAATATACTCTAAAGATTCTTGATAATTACCATTAGCAAATTCAATATGCGCCTTTGCATATATTTTCATGTTATCTTGTTCACTCTCAACAAGTTTTGTAATATACGTTTCTACGTATTTCTCTGTCCAGCTGATTTCGTTCAAATTAAGAGCAGTGTTAATTGCGCTTCTGAACTTATACGTATTTACATTCCTGTAATGGTTATCGAAGTAAATATCATTCTCTAAAGCATATTTTATTAAATCAAACCTCAGTTTTATGTATTCGGGTTCTTGTTTCTCTGCAAGGTAATTTAAAATAGAGCCGGCAATATGCAGAAGCCCCTCTTTGCCGAAATTAGAGGCATTTTTCTTAAAGCTCTCTATCAGTTTAAAAATATATTTTTTTAAATTACTTTCATCCAATGAAATTAGAATGGAATATATTGCCATTTTTTGAATCTCCAAATCAGTATCAAAGCCTTCTATTCCTTTAAAATATTTTTCGAAATCAATGCTGTTTAAAAATTCCCTGATATTAAAAGAAGTATCATCAGTTTTAAAAATAGTC